>NZ_JBHZPI010000019.1:0-127138 GCF_042788025.1 Paenarthrobacter sp. YIM B13468
CCGCGGCAAAGTCATCACCTCCCGCTGGCCCGAACCCACCCACGCCTCCGGCGCCTCCTACAACTTCCCCTCCAACTGAGAAAGATACTGCTGTCATGACTGACGTCGAGAACAAGCTCATTATCGGCACTGCCCCCGACTCTTGGGGCGTGTGGTTTGCCGATGACCCCCAGCAGACTCCGTGGGAACGGTTCCTGGATGAGGTGGCTGAATCCGGCTACAAATGGATTGAGCTGGGTCCCTACGGCTACCTGCCGAACGACCCCACCCGCCTGGCAGAAGAGCTCAAGCAGCGCGATCTCAAGGTCACTGCCGGAACGGTGTTCACGGCCTTCCACCGTGGTGCCAAGCAGTACGACGAAGCCTGGGAACCGGCACGCAAGGTGGCCGAACTGACTGCGGCCATGGGTGGTGAACACATTGTGGTTATCCCCGCGATGTGGCGGGACGACGTCACGGGCGAGGCCGTAGAGAACGGAGAACTGACCGACGAGCAGTGGGCTGATCTCTTCGCAGGCCACAACCGGATGGGCAAGGTCCTGTTGGAGGACTTTGGGCTGCACCAGCAGTTCCACTCCCACGCTGACTCGCACGTTGGCGCGCAACAGGACATCGAAACCCTCTTGGCCGCAACGGATCCGCAATACCTGAACCTATGCCTGGACACGGGCCACGCGGAGTACTGTGGCGCTTCAAGCCTGGAGCTCATCAAGAATTACCCGGACAGGATCGGCTACCTGCACCTCAAGCAGATCAACCCCGAGATCCTTGCGGAGGTCAACGAGAAGAACATGACCTGGGCTGCTGCCAACCTCGCCGGCGTCATGACCGAGCCGCCGAACGGCCTCCCGGACCTGCGCGCTGTTATTGAAGCTGTGGAAGGCCTCAACCGGCCGATCTTCGGCATCGTTGAGCAGGACATGTACCCGGTAGCGTTCGATGTACCGATGCCCATCGCCAAGCGAACACGCAACTACCTGCTTTCCTGCGGCTCCCGCACGCGGGTCCAGTAGCTCCCGCACGCTGGTCCAGTAACTAGAACCAACCTCACGAAGGATAGAAAAGTGACAAAGATTCTCCGCGTTGCCGTCATCGGCGCAGGCCGCATGGGTGCCGACCACATCAAGCGCCTGAGCACCCGCATCCACGGCGCTGAAGTAGCCGCCGTCGTCGATGTTGATCTTGCCCGCGCGCAGGCTGCCATTGAAGGAATCGACGGCGCTGCGGCGCTGTCCAGTGCCGATGAGGCGCTGAACAATGGAGACGTTAACGCCGTCCTGATCGCCACGCCGGGCTTCCTGCACGAGGAAATCCTGTACAAGGCGTTGGAGAAGGACTTCCCGATCCTCTGTGAGAAGCCGCTGACACCGGATGCGGAAAGCGCGTGGAAGGTTGTCCAGGCTGAACTGGCATTGGGCCACAAGCGCATTCAGGTGGGTTTCATGCGCCGCTTTGATGCCGAGTACTCGGCACTGGGTTCGATCATCCGCAACAGTGAATTGGGGGAACTGTTGATGCTGCACCACCAGCACCGCAACCCAAGCACGCCTGAAGGCTTCACCAACGAGATGCTGATCAACGACTCCGTGGTCCATGAGTTCGACGCCATCCGTTACTTCACCGGCGAGGAAATTACCTCGGTGCAGGTTCGCTTGGGTAAGCCCACGCGCAACGCCCCCAATGGCCAGCACGACCCCCAGCATGTGCTGCTTGAAACTGAATCGGGCGTGTTGGCCGACGTCGAGATTTACGTCAACGCCAAGTTCGGCTACCAGGTTGCCACTCAGGCGTCCTTCGAGGATGGCATCGTGAGCATCGGCGGTGACAGCGGCCCGTACATCCAGTCCGCTGGTAAGTGGGGCGGCAGCGTCACTCCGGGCTTTGAGGAGCGCTTCGGAGCAGCGTACGACGTCGAGATCCAGGCGTGGGTTGATGCCGCCCTTCGCGGCGAAATCGGCGGTCCCACCGCCTGGGACGGTTATGCCACCGCTGCTTGCTGCGAGGCCGGAGTCGAGGCACAGAAATCGGGCGAGAAGGTCAAGGTGCAGTTGAACACCAAGCCTGATCTCTACAAGTAGGGGCACTGACATGAAGATTGCCCTTGACCCCACTCCGTTCCACCACAGCCACACGCTGCTCGAGTTCCCGCGCGTGGCAGCAGATCTTGGCTACAAGTACCTGCAGATGACGCCTCACGCGGACCTCATCCCGTTCTTCTACCACCCGAAGGCTGATGACGAGCTTGTGGGCAAGCTGAAGGCAGCGTGCAAGGACGCCGGCGTCGAAATCGCCTCCGTCCTGCCCGTCCTGCGGTGGTCCGGACCCGATGAGGACGCCCGGGAAGCTGCGGTCCGCTACTGGAAGCGGGCCATCCAGATCGCGGTAGACCTCGGCGTTCAGACCATGAACACGGAGTTCAGCGGCCGTCCGGAGAAGGCTGAGGAGTCTGAACGCGCCTTCTACCGCTCGGTGGAGGAACTGCTGCCGATCATCGAACGCGAAGATATGGATGTGCTCATCGATCCGCACCCGGACGACTTCGTGGAAGACGGACTGGCTGCGCTGCGCGTGATCCGGGGCGTGAACTCCCCGAACATCGGCATGGTTTACGTTGCCTCCCACACCTTCCATATGGGCAACAAGCCGTTGGAGATCATGCGGGCGGCCGGCGACAAGCTCCGCCTGGTGCACGTCTCTGACACGATGAACCACCACGCCTCACACGGACTCAGGTACATCACCAACCCGCCGGGCAACGCTGTCCGCGTCCACCAGCACCTCAAGATCGGTGACGGGGATGTGAACTGGGACGAGTTCTTCGGCGGCTTGAAGGAGATCGGATTCCTGGACAAGGAGAACACCGTCATGGTTTCTTCGGTGTTCGCAGAGGACGAGAATGCCGAGGACGTTTCCAGGTACCAGCTCAAGACGATGAACGATTACATCGCCCAAGCCAAATAGCGCTCAACACCAAGAATGCCCCTGTGACCGAGAGTCACAGGGGCATTCTGTTGGTTATGCGTCAGGCCGTAAACGGAAGCCTCGGGTCCACGTCCTGGTCCTCCCAGGTCTGGCGGACCCAGCCGTGGTGGGGGTCATCGCTGATGAGCCAGTCGCGTACGCGTCCGGGGCCTGCCATGACGTTCAGGTAGTAGAGGTCATAGCCCGGGGCTGCCATCGCCGGTCCGTGCCAGCCGTAGGGGACCAGGACCACGTCACCGGTGCGGACCTCCGCTGAGACATCGATGGGCCGGTCATCGGAGGCGTAGACACGGGCGTAGCCTATTGCGTCTGAGTCCACAGGGGCAGGGGGGTCCGGGGCGACGCGCGTTTCGAAGTAGTAGATCTCCTCCAGGCTTGTCTCGCCTTCCTTCTCCTCGTCGTGCTTGTGGGGAGGGTAGGAGGACCAATTGCCGGCGGGTGTGATGACCTCGCAAACAATGAAGCGATCAGCTTCCAGCGCCGCCGGTGTGCCGAAGTTGTGGACCTGCCGGGAGCAGTTGCCCGCCCCACGCAGCTCTACGGGGGTCTCGGCTGCCGTGACCAGGCGGGTAGGGTAGCCGGCCTTCGCCGGTGCGGTTGCGACCGCCACCCTTCCGCCGTCGTGCGAACTGATGGTGACGGCCCTGTTGATACCCGTGTACAGGACGTCACTTGGCCCGTGGAAAACCGAATGCCGGCCCGCGAGGCTGTACGCGTCGTCGTCGACCGTTACGGTAAACGAACCACTCAGCGGAACCACAATGCGTTCCTCCCCAGTGGCAGGAAGCTCAACGGCGGCACCAGGTCCCAGCGTCGCAACCTTCAGTCCCGTATGGGCCCAGCCGTCGATCGCGAGGGTGGAATCGGAAGTGCCGAGCGAGATGTCCCATTTGCCGTCAGTGGCTGTTCCCAGCGGGTAGACCCAGTTGGCCATAAGTTTGTGTCCTTGCGTTAGCGCTGTACGAGTGTCATTTCAAAGCTGTAGGAATCGGCGCGGTAGACGTGGTGGCCCGTTTCAACCATGCGTCCGGTGTCGTCCACCGCAGTGCGTTCCATGGTGACCAGGGCCGAACCAACTTCGGCCTCGAGGAGGGGAGCCTGGTAGTCATTGGCGATCATGGCGCCGATGCGCTGGGATGCCAATCGGAAATTCACGCCGCCGCGTCGAAGGATGGAATAGAGTCCCTCGCTGGAGAGCTGGGCTTCGTCCATGCTGGTGATGTCGTCACGGACCCAGTTCTCCATGAGCGCCAGGGGCTTGCCGCCAACTTTGCGGAGGCGGGTGAAGTGGTAGACCTTGGACCCGGCCGGCAGCTGAAGCGCGGTGAGTGTGGCGGCATCGGCCTCCACGTGGGAGAAGCTAAGCACATCCGTGGTGGGCTTCTTGCCGTTATTACTGAGGTCATCGAAAAGGCTTGAGAGCTCCAGCGGCCGCCGGACCTGGCTTGAAACCACCTGCGTGCCAACGCCGCGCTTACGGACCAGGAGGCCCGAGCGGACCAGTTCGTCCATGGCCTTTCGCATGGTGGGGCGGGACAGGTTGAGCTGTGCAGCAAGGTCGATTTCGTTGTCCAACCGGCTGCCCGGTTCCAGGACGCCGCTGTGGATGGCGGCTTCGATTCCCTGGACCACTTGGTGATAGAGCGGCACCGGGGACGAACGGTCGATGCTGAGGCTGAGTTGGTTCGCCACTGGTTTCTCCTAGCCTGCGGAAGCCCGGCCAGGGAAACACTAGCCCGGTCGGATGGATGAGTATGTCCGCTCATGTTCTCTTGATAGGACATACTGCTTTTTTCTGATAATAGCAGGCGTGCTGGGCTGGTCAAGGAAGTTACTTCCAGGCATGCGGTGGGGGAATCTACTCGAGGAACTTACGTCAAAACATTCTAATGTCAGGACAAAGTATTGACAAAGTGTGAGGCGAGTCACCATGATCGAGGTAGCAGGCGATCCGGGCGCGAGTCCCCGGACGCCCGAAGCTGACATCAAAGGAGATAACGGTGGCAAAATTCTCGTGGCGCAAAGCGGCGGTCGTCGCAGCAGTGGTTCCATTGGTGGCCCTGAGCGCCTGTTCGAGCCAGGGCGGCAAACCGGCAGATTCCGGGGGAGGTGCAGGCGCCGGTCAGGCAGCCAGCACCGCACGCATCAAGGTGGCCCTCATTACCCACGCAGCGGCTGGGGACACCTTCTGGGATATCGTCCGCAAGGGCGCAGAGGAAGCATCGAGCAAGGACAACGTAGAACTCCTGTACACCAGCGATCCCGAAGCCGGACGCCAGGCCCAGCTTGTCCAGCAGGCCATCGATCAGAAGGTGGACGGCATTGCTGTCACACTGGCAACCCCGGACGCCTTGAAGGATGTCCTGAAAAAGGCCACCGCTGCGGGTATCCCCGTTGTGAGCCTCAACGCGGGTGAATCCGTTTCCAGCCAGCTGGGCGCTTTCACGCACTTCGGATCGAATGAGCAGCTTGCAGGCGAGGCGGTGGGCACCCGGCTCGCTGCAGAAGGCTACAAGCACCCCGTTTGCGTCATCCAGCAGCAGGGCCATGTGGGCCTGGAAGCACGCTGCGCCGGTGTGAAGGCCAAGGTGCCGGCAACGGAGATCCTCTACGTCGATGGCAAGGACATGACCGCGGTCCAGTCAACGGCCACAGCGAAACTCCAGGCGTCCAAAGATGCCGATGTGATCATCGGTCTCGGCGCCCCCATCACCCTCACCCTGCTCAAGTCCGTCACCGACGCCAGCAGTTCGGCCAAGGTGGCCAGCTTCGACCTCAATGCCGATCTCGCCCAAAAGATCGTAGACGGCCAAGTGATCTTCACGGTTGACCAGCAGCCATGGCTTCAGGGCTACATGTCCGTTGATGCCCTGTGGCAGGCAAAGCGCGGCGGCTTTAAGATCGGCGGCGGCCAGCCCGTCCTGACCGGCCCGACCATCGTGGACAAGGCCAACGCCGCCGATGTCCTCAAATTCGCCCAGCAAGGCGTCCGCTAGATCCAGGCATCCGGCTGCGCGGCGGGGAACCGCCGCGCAGCCTGACCAACAAGGAGTCATTCCTATGGCAAATACAACAACTCTGCCGCCGGCGGGGGCTTCGGCCCCTGGCGACGAACGGGTCGGACGCCGTAGTCCGGTCCAAAAGTTCCTGGCGAGGCCCGAAGTCGGTGCACTGGTCGGAGCGGTTGTCCTTTTCATCTTCTTCGCGTCTGTTTCCCAGACGTTTACGCAGCCGAACGCGCTCGCCACCGTGCTCTACGGTTCCTCGACCATTGGCATCATGGCGGTAGGGGTTTCCCTGCTGATGATCGGCGGTGAGTTCGACCTCTCCACGGGTGTGGCCGTGATCTCCTCCGCACTGACCGCCTCGCTCTTCAGCTGGAACTTCTCACTGAATGCATGGGTTGGTGTCACTTTGGCACTGGTTGTCTCGCTGGGCATTGGATTCATCAACGGCTGGATTCTCGTCAAGACCAAACTTCCGAGCTTCATCGTCACCCTGGCGACCTTCCTCATGCTGACCGGCCTCAATCTGGCACTGACCCGCCTTATCGGTGGCAGCGTCTCCTCGCCGTCGATCTCCAAGCTGGACGGGTTCGAATCGGCACGAGCGGTATTCGCCTCCTCCGTCAGCATCGGCGGCGTTGAAGTCAAGATCACCGTATTCTTCTGGATCATCCTTGTGGCAGTGGCATCGTGGATCCTGTTGCGCACCCGCGTTGGCAACTGGATCTTCGCAGTTGGCGGTGATGCCAATGCTGCCCGCGCAGTTGGCGTCCCGGTGACCAAGACCAAGATCGGCCTCTTCATGGCTGTTGGTTTCTGCGGCTGGATCCTGGGCATGCACAACCTCTTTGCCTTCGATGCTGTGCAGTCCGGTGAAGGTGTTGGCAACGAGTTCCTCTACATCATTGCTGCCGTCATCGGTGGTTGCCTCCTGACAGGCGGCTACGGCTCGGCCGTGGGTGGCGCTATCGGTGCCTTCATCTTTGGCATGGCCAACAAGGGCATCGTGTACGCACAATGGAATCCAGACTGGTTCAAGTTCTTCCTGGGCTTGATGCTCCTGCTGGCCACCATCGTGAACCTGATCGTCAAGCGCCGGGCAGAGCTCAAGTAAGGGGCCGGAACAATGAACGCACAACAGATCGACCAGCAGACATTGCTGAAAAACGAGAAGGACCCGTTGACGCACACACCCGTGCACCTGCTTTCGCTCGAGGGAGTAGGCAAGCACTACGGCAACATCATCGCCCTGCGCGATGTAACCATGGCCGTGGACAACGGCCGGGTCACCTGCGTCCTGGGCGACAATGGCGCCGGCAAATCAACGCTGATCAAGATCATCGCGGGCCTGCACCAGCACGACGAAGGCACCCTTCAGGTGATGGGTGATGCCCGGAAGTTCAATTCGCCAAGGGACGCCCTCGACGCCGGTATCGCCACCGTGTATCAAGACCTAGCTGTGGTTCCACTGATGCCCATCTGGCGTAACTTCTTCCTTGGCTCGGAACTGACCAGCGGATTCGGTCCGTTCAAGAGCATGGATGTCCAGAAAATGAAGGACGTCACGCTGAAGGAACTGGCCGAGATGGGCATCGACCTCCGCGATGTTGACCAGCCCATCGGTCAGCTCTCGGGCGGCGAGCGCCAGTGTGTCGCCATCGCCCGGGCCGTGTACTTCGGCGCGAAGGTGCTGATCCTGGATGAGCCCACAGCAGCACTTGGCGTGAAGCAGTCCGGCGTGGTGCTTCGGTACATCCTGCAGGCCCGCGACCGCGGCCTCGGCGTTATCTTCATTACCCACAACCCGCACCACGCCTTCCCTGTGGGTGACCGCTTCCTGCTGCTCAAGCGCGGCAAGTCGATCGGCTACTACGACAAGAAGGACATCACCTTGGATGAGCTGACGGCCCAAATGGCCGGCGGCGCAGAACTCGCGGAGTTGGCCCATGAGCTGGAGCAGCTGGGCGGGCATTCCGATGCGCTTGAGGAGGTCAAGGCCGAAGTAGCGGGTGTGGCTGATGCTGCGCCGGAAAGTGCCACGAAGCGGCACTAGGTTTGTTCGGCGGACTTCTGCCCGGAGCGACTAGTGGCTCCGGGCGGAGTCGTGTCCGGCGCCTCTAGCGCCCTCTAGCGAACGGCTCCCTCTAACGAACGGCTCCCTCTAGCGAACGGCCGACGTCGTGCCGCGGAGTACCAGCGTCGGTTCGATGAGCTTGCGCTCCGGCTCCAATGTCGGATCGTCGATACGGGCCAGCAGCCTTCGCGCTGCGTCCGCGCCCACAAGGTCGCTTCGGTTATCGATGGACGTGAGGTCCAGGAAGCGCGACTTGGCCAACGGGGAGTTGTCGTACCCGATCACCGAAACTTCGTTGGGCACGGAAAGTCCACGGGCTTTGATGGCGGCGAACGCGCCTAGCGCCATGGTGTCGTTGGCGGCGAAGATGGCTGTGGTGCCGGGGTGGTGATCCAGGAGCCAGCAGGCGGATCCGTACCCGTCTTCTTCTGACGTTCCTTCACTCTCACCGATCACGACTTCGACGCCGGCAGCCTCCAGCGCGCTTTGGTAACCGGCGCGCCGGTGCAATGACGCGCCGTCGGACCCGGAAAGGTGGCCGATGTGGCTGTGGCCTAACGCCAGCAGGTGGTCCGCTGCCATCATGCCCCCGCGGTCGTCGTCGTTGGTTATCAGGTCCGCACCTGCCGGGACGCCGTTCCGCCATCCCGCAACAACGGTGGGGACCCATGTTCCAGCGAGCATTGGTTCGCTGGGCTCGGCGGCCAGGACCAAGGCGTCCACGTGCATCGCCAGCAGGCCATCCGTGGCTTCCTTGATGCGGTTCGCCCCGGGCCTGGAGTCCGCGAGCGTGACTTGGTAGCCGAGGTCTGAAAGGACGGATTCCATCCCACGGAGGAGGTCTACAAACCAGGGGTTCCGGTAGTCGTCAATGACCAGCCCGATGCTTTTGGTGCGGCTGCTAGCCAGCGTGGTAGCAGCGCGGCTGGGCCTGTAACCCAGTTGGGTGATGGCCTTTTGGATGGCCTCCCGACGCTTCTCACTGATCCTCCCCGGATCCTTGAGGAACAGTGAAACCAACGACGGCGAGACTCCGGCCTGGGTGGCGACGTCGTAGAGGGTGGGGCGGCGGGTCTGTGCGCTGTTCAACGGAATCGGTGTGCCTTTCGTGTCTGTCCTCGAGGATAGTCGCTTAAGGATTGACAGGACATATAGACATAGTTACGCTCAAACCCAGTGCAAAAATTGTAGCGCTACAAAATGTCGTTCAGTGCCTCATGGCATGGTGAAATTTCAAAGGAGAAATCAATGGCTGAAAGCCTCGGCGTCGCCGTCATCGGTGCAGGCATGGCCGGTAAGGCCCATGCTGCCGCGTACCGCACAGCATCTGCCCTCTACAGCCCGGTACTGCCACAGCTCCGCCTCGTCTCCATTGGCGACGTGAATGCCGAATTTGGTTCCCTGGCTGCGCGGCGCTTTGGATACGAGCGCAACGATACGTCCTGGCAGGCAATCGCCGAGGCCGATGACATTGACGTGGTGAGCGTGGTCATCGCCAACTCCCTCCACCGCGAAGTCGTGGAAGGCCTGCTTGCCGCCGGCAAGCACGTGCTGTGCGAGAAGCCGCTCAGCGATACCTTGGAAGACGCCCGCGCCATGGCAGACGCCGCCCGGCAAGCAGAATCACGTGGAACACTTGCCCGCATCGGCTTTACCTTCCGTCGGACTCCGGGCATCGCCTACATCCGCGACCTGATCAAGAGCGGCGTTCTCGGGAACGTCCTGCACTTCAGTGGCCGGTACTGGACCGACTATGGCTTCAGCCCTTCGGCTCCGATGAGCTGGCGATACAAGGGCGGGCCCGGCTCCGGTGCGCTGGCCGACGTCGGAAGTCACCTGACGTATGTCTCCGAATTCCTGTGCGGCGATATCAAGTCCATCAGCGGCGGCCGCCTGACCACTGCCATCGACAAGCGTCCGCTGCCGCTCAGTGCGGTCATGGGCCACGAGCATGTTGCCGTGAGCGACACCTTCGAGGCAGTGGAGAACGACGACTATGCAGCCTTCAATGCGGAGTTCACCAACGGCGCCGGAAGCTTCGAAGTCTCCCGGGTTGCAGCCGGCCATGCCAACGGCCTTCAGTTCGAGGTCTTCTGCGAGAACGGCGCCGCCAAGTTCGATCAGCGCCGCCCCTCCGAGATCCAGCTGTTCCTTAATGATGGATCCGGCAATGAGAACGGTTACCGCCAAGTCTCCCTTGGGCCGGGACACCCTTACATCGCCGGTGGCCTGGCAATGGACGCGCCGGAAGTTGGCTTCGGCCAGAACGATGCCTTCGGCTACCAGGCCCGGGCATTCCTCGAAGAGGTCGCAGGCCTTGGCGAAGAGGCATCCCTGCCCCGCTGTGCCACCTTCGATGAAGGTGTTCGCAACATGGAACTCCTCAGTGCCGTCACTGAATCCGCCCTGAACAACGGAAAGAAGATCACGCTATGAAACTCGGCGTCTACAACGCGATCCTCCACGACCGTCCGCTCCCGGAAGCACTGAAGGTCATTGCCGATCTGGGCCTCACGGGCATCGAGATCAACACCGGCGGGTTCCTGCCCGCCGTGCACGTCCCCACCTTTGACGAGATTCTGGAAAGCGACGCAGCGCGCGACGACTACCTGGAGATCTTCGAGGGCACCGGCGTTTCCATCGCTGGCCTGAACTGCAACGGCAATCCACTGCATCCGAAGCGGGAAATCGGTGAGAAGCATGCCGAAGACATCCGCCGTTCCATTCGCCTCGCCCACCGCCTCGGACAGGACCGGGTGGTAACCATGTCCGGCCTTCCTGGGGGCGAGCCTGGGGCGAGCATCGTCAACTGGGTAGTCAATGCCTGGAACTCCGCCGCCTTGGACGTGCTGGATTACCAGTGGGATGTGGCCTCTGCGTTCTGGAGGGAAATGGACCGCCTCGCCGCTGACCATGGCGTCAAAGTGGCGCTTGAACTGCACCCTCAGAACCTCGTCTTCAACACCGCTGATGTCTACAAGCTCGTCGAGCTCACCGGAGCCACGCATGTTGGGGTAGAACTGGACGCTTCGCACCTGTTCTGGCAGCAGATGGACCCCGTCGCCGTGGTCCGCGAACTTGGCCCTTTGGTGTTCCAGGCGGCCGCGAAGGACGTCCGCGTGAACAAGGACAACGCTGCCCTGTACGGAGTATTGGACAACAGCTTCCGACGACTCTCAGCCGAGGAAAACCGCACCAACCTGGGCGGCGACGAGTGGGCGAACGAATGGCCCAGGAACTCGGCCTGGGACTTTGTGGCCTTGGGCCGTGGACACGATACGGCCTTTTGGACAGAGTTCCTCCGGGCCCTCCATGAGGTTGATCCCGACATGCTGGTGAACATCGAACACGAGGACGTTTCCCTGGGCCGCATCGAAGGACTTGAAGTTGCGGCAAAGGTCCTTAAGGATGCCGACGCGGCACTGAAGGCTTCTACCGCTAGTGCTAATTGACAGGACAAACTGACAAGGTTTAGTGTCGCCTCAAGAATCCCTCTTTAAGACTCAACTTCTGCTGCACTGACGGAGACAGATAATGATGAAGCAAGTGACCCTCGGCCTTGTGGGTGTCGGCCGGATTGGCGTAATGCACGCCAAGAACATCAGCGCGCTCAACCAAGTCCTGAACCCGGAGGGTGTCCAGGTCCAACTCAAGCTGACCGATGTGGCGGAGGAACACGCCCGATCCGTGGCCGCCGAATTTGGGGCGGAATTTGTGGGGTCGGTGGCTGAGCTGATCTCCTCGGGTGTGGATGGACTGGTGATCGCCACCGGCACGGCGACACACCCGGACCTCATCCGCGCCGGCGTAGATGCCGGAATTCCGGTGTTCTGCGAGAAGCCGGTGGCTGTGAATGTTGCCCAGTCCCTGCCTGTCCTGGAGTACATCCGGGAGAAAGGCGGAACCGTGCAGATCGGCCACCAACGCCGATTCGATGCCGGCTATCTGGAAGCCAAGCGGGCCTATGAAGCCGGGGAATTGGGCTGGATCCACTCCGTCCGCGCCCTCACATGCGACATGACCCCGCCGCCTGTCCAGTTCCTGGCAACCTCCGGCGGACTGTTCCGGGATTGCTCCGTGCACGATTTCGACATCCTTCGCTGGCTCACGGGCAAGGAAATCGTGGAGGTCTATGCCAAGGGATCCAACAATGGCGACCCCGCAATCGGTGAGGTGGGCGACGTCGATACAGCCTTGGCGGTAGTTACGTTCGACGACGGCACGGTAGGTACGGTCTCCGCCAGCCGATACAACGGGGCCGGGCATGATGTCCGGCTGGAACTCCAGGGCTCTGATGGCTCGGTGGTGGTGGGCATGGATGAACAGATGGCGGTCCGTTCAGCTGAGCCAGGGGTTGCCTTCCCGTCAGGGATCTCCCATCAGACCTTTGCCGAACGCTTCGACCAGGCATACCGCTCCGAGATGGCTGCGTTTGTGGAGTTGGTCCTCGGCGAACGCAAGAATCCGTGCACACCCGAAGACGCCGTCGCTGCTTCCAAGGTGGCCGACGCCGCCCAGGAATCCCTCGAAACCGGCGTCCCCGTCCGCGTCGCCCCCTGATCTTCTCTCACATCCTGCGGCTTTTTTCCTGATCTTCTCTCACATCCTGCGGGATTATTGGCGTTCCTCTATCCCTTGCTTCAGGAAAGCCACGACGCCGGCACTTGACCTGGGTGCCGACGTCGGGACCTACCGCGCGCGGGACGTGAGAGAAGAACGGTCAGAAAGGGCTTCGATGTGAGAGAAGACCGGTCAGAAAGGGCTTCGATGTGAGAGCAGAACGGCCGAAAAGGGCTTCGATGTGAGAGAGGATCGGACGTAGCTGACGCGGGCCGGATGAGTCTGGGGGAAAACTCCGACCCGCGCCAGGTAGAGGGGGCTGATCAGGCGATGACCTTCATGGCCTGCCAACCCGAGCCGAGGCTAACGGGCGGAACGTTGCTGAGCGTTCCGCTTCCCGATCCGGGATAGAGCCACAAAGTGTCTCCGATGCGGCCTACGACGTCGTTCTTACCGTCGCCGTCAAGGTCCCGTGGTCCGGCCAGCGCAGTGCGGGTTCCCCAGCCCGTCCCGATCTGCGTCCATTGCAACCAGCCCCCGGAACCATTGCCCGGATATAGCCATAATGCGCCTGTATCAGTGCGCCGCGCCAGTACATCTGCCTTGCCATCACTGTTGAAATCGCCAGTGCTGAAGATGGCGTTCATGACGCCCCAACCCCAGCCCACGGTGTAGGGAGTCCGCTGTCCTCCAGCACCATTTCCTTCATACAAACGGAGGTCGCCGTTGCTGCGCCGTCCCATGAAATCGGGAATTCCGTCACCGCTGAAATCCCCTGGGGAGAAGAGCTGTGTCATGGTGCTCCAACCGGTGCTGACCTGCTTCCGTGCGCCAAAGCTGCCAGCGCCGTCGCCGGGGTAGAACCACAGGACGTCCCCGGATCGTGCCAGGAGGTCGGGCTTCCCGTCGCTGTTGAAGTCGCCGGGGGTGATGGTGTCCGTGTTGGATGACCAGGCAGGCGCAGCCAAAGCGAGCTGCCTGGGGGAGAGCCCGCCCGCGCCGTTGCCCGGGTACAGGTACAGGTTGCCGGCGGTGTCAGCCGCCAGGACGTCGGCGCGGCCGTCGCCGTTGAAGTCATGGGCCGACGGCGGTCCGGCTACGGGAACGGTGTACGTCTGGGTACCGACGGACGACGTGTTGCCCGCCGTGTCCACGCCTATGTATTTCAACGTCAGGGTGGAGTTGCCCATCACGATCGGGGTGGAGTACTTGATATTGGAAGCAGATTCGGTGGCCGTGGGGGTGCTGCCGTCGGTAGTGTAGTAAATGGCCGCCCCAGTCTCGTTGGCTGTCAATGTGATCGTGGCGCCGCTGGCCAGTGCCCGTCCGGTGGGATTGGCCGTCACCACTGGAGCCGTCGTGTCCGGCGGAATCGAGTAGGTCTGCGTTGCGACGTCGGAGGTATTTCCAGCCGTGTCCTTCGCGAAGTACTTCAGGGTCATGGGACCTGGCCCATTGAACGTAATTGGCGCGGAATACAGCAGGCCGGCTGTGAGGGGATCTGTGCCGTCTGTCGTGTAGCGGATTTCCGCTGGCTCGTTGGCAGATAGGGTGATCGTGGTGCCCGCAGCGTACGCCCCGCCTACAGGGTTGGCTGTCACCACTGGCTTGGTGATATCCGGGCCCGTGGAGTACGTCTGGGTGGCCACGGCCGATGAATTGTTGGCGCCGTCAACGGCAAAGTACTTCAGCGTCATCGGGCCATTGAGCGGGATCGGACTGGCGTACTTGCTGCTCGCCGTCGTGGGGTTGCTGCCGTCCGTGGTGTAGTAGATCGTCGCCGTCTCATTGGCGGTGAGGGTGATGGACTGGCCCACCGCGTATGTTCCACCCGGAGGCGTCGCAGTGACCACGGGGGCAACGTTGTCCGTTCCCAGGTAGGCCTCGAACTCGGCCAAACCGGCGTTGGTGGTGGTGGAGCTGACTGAGGTGATGTTCATACGCACCGAACTCACGGTCTTCGCAGGGAAGTTGATGGTGAGTCCGGAGCCGTTGTTGGGAAGCGCTGGGACTGTCACCGTGCTTCCATCCGAGAACAGCAGGTTCCCTCCGGTCACTTGGTCAGTGAGGAGCGGCCGGTCGAACAAGGTCACCGAGTTGATGGTCCTTGTAGGGGAGAAATCATACTGAATCCAGCTGCCCGCCTTTTCGCCGGCCGTCACCCATTCACGCTTTGCGTCCATGGGGGCGCCCCACGCATACCCGTCCCGGGCTTTCTCCGGGCTCTGGGCGGTTGCTTTCTGGGATGACGCCGTGACGGTGGTCCCTGCCGACTTAGCGGCGTTGCCCACCCACTCGATGGCTGTGATGTATTGCCGTTTCAGCCACTCATCGTAGGGGGAATCGGGACATCCTTCGCCAGGACTGCTGCAGATATACATGTCGAAATCCGCGAACCGCACGAAGGTGTCCACCTTGGCGGTGAGTTCGGCACCCGTCACATTCTGGGGGTACTCGTCAATCACATATGCGTCGTAGGCCAGGGAGGTATGGGGGCCGGTGTAGCTGCGCGTAGCCAGTTGGGCGAACTTGGCGGTTGCCCAATGGTCGCTGTGGTCGTAGGGACTGTTGAAGTTGCCGGTCCAGTCCTGTGTGCGGAACGTGGTCGGTTGGAAGTTGGCAACCAGCCGATTCAAGGCAGTTTGGAACTGGGACTTTGTGAACGTGGCTGCGTTATCCACGGGCCTGATGGAGGAAAGCCGTCCATCCCAGAGTTTGAGGATGCTCTGGTCGTTGTACGCCGCACTGCCGTCACCGTTCGGGAAACCATCTGGGAGGCGCATGAAGACCACCGAGATGTTGGGTGCGCCATTGAGCGTTTGCATCGTCAGTGGGCGGTTGGGAACCCCTGCATCCGAGGTGGTCCACGAATCAGACACTCCTGCCATCTTGGAGTAGCTGGCCCTGATTCCAGCTTCCAGGCTCTTCCAGTACGCAGCCCCCTCACCGGCCTCGCCCGCGGTGGTGAACACCGTTTGGACGCAGCGTTTGGCCTGGATGTCCCTCATGAAGTCCGGGCTGAGGAAAAGCAGGTCATCGTCCGTGTGAGCCACTATCTGCATGGCCCCGCCGGTTCCTGCGCACGGCGGAACGGCCGCCGACGCAGGGGCGATGGAAAATGCGACGAGTCCCGCGAAGGCCAAAGCCGGAGCAAGGATCAAGCCCAGGAAGCTGAAGAAATGGGGTTGCCGATCCGGACGGCGGACGTATTTTGGACGGTCCACAACCATGCCCCTTTGAGCAGATGTTGGGCCCCCCAGCCGGCAAACTTACGACGCCCACGGGACGTCATTCGAATGGAGTTATGCGCTTGCCGGGCTTTCAGCTGAGCTGAAAGCGATGCAGTGAGCGTTACTGTACTCCTCCGGGGCCCGCCTGGGTAGGGTTCCGGCACACTTCCACGAACGCTTTAAAGGGCGCCAGTCGCTGGTTATCGGGAAGCTGGGACGCTTCCGGATGCCATTGCACCGAGGCAACCCAACGGGAAGGATCTTCAAGCGCTTCCACCGTGCCGTCGTCGGCGATCGCCGTGACCACCAGGCCTTCACCCACCCTGGCCACCGCCTGGTGATGCCCCGAGGCGATCTTGATGGAGGTCCCTTCCGGGGCGCCATAGAGCGCAGCGGTCTTCGATCCTGGTGCAAGTACAACGTCATGCCATGCCCACTCACTGGCCGTGGGATCGTCGGGATTCAATCCGTTGTGGTTGACGGCCGACGGTGCCATGTCCTGGATCAACGTCCCGCCGTAAAGGACGTTCAACAACTGGTGGCCGCGGCAAATCCCCAGCAGCGGAAGGCCGGCGTCGATCGTGGCCCGGGCGACGTCAATGTCCAGATGGTCCTGTTCCGGGTTGACGTCATACACCGAATCCTCCGGATCCTGGCCATAAAGACGCGGTTCCAGGTCCCCGCCACCGGGCAGCAGCACGCCGTCGAGCGTTTTCATGACGGAGGCCAGACGCCCGGCGCTATCAGCGGAAACGGGGGTCAGCAACACGGGCTGCGCGCCCGCTTCACGGAGCAAATCCACAATAAGGGTGAACAGTTGGTTGGCTTCGCCCACGCGGGCGTCAGGATTGTCCGAGCTGCTAAGGCGAACCGGAACTCCGATACGCGGCCGGGCGCCAGCGCCGCCCTCATCTGAAGTCTTCATGCTTCATCATGCAACGGAACATCGCCTTGCGCGTAAACGGGACTCAAGCCGTTGGGCACTACTACGCTGATGCCATGAATCCCTCCGGTGCCTTGAACCCAAGTCCACGGACGCTCGACGTCGAAAGCATCGTCCATTTCGACAAACTGGTTACCTCCGGGGCGGGATCCATGCACGGCTGGCATGCGCAGTCGCTGGACCTTCGCGGACGTTCGCGCGAACTGAAAATGATGGACCCGCAGGGCGCGATCTTCCTGGGATGCACTTTCGACGACGGCATCGAGGAGAGCCTGCGAAGCCGCGGCGCGCTCATCTTTCCCAAGATGCGCGGCGTGCCCTTCAACCCGTATCGCGGCACCCTCTACACGGCCAGCGAACTCTACGAGGACATTTCCACTACCGAGTATGAAGCCACCCTGGACGCGAGAATTTACCAGTGGAGCATCCTTCCGGGAAAGCGGGCAAGCCTTGACGCAACGCTCGCCGCAGCCCTCCACGACCACGCGATCGGCGACGCCCTGGACGAACTGCTGCAAGACGGTGACCTGGCAGGTACCAAACTCGTGGGCGTCATGGGCGGACACGCCGCGCAGCGCGGAACCAAGGAATTCGCCGACGCCGCGCGGCTGGGTCGCTTGCTGGCGCAAGCCGGATTCACAGTGGCAACCGGCGGTGGCCCCGGCGCGATGGAAGCGGCCAACATGGGCGCCTACCTCAGCGGACTGCCCGACGCCGATTCCACCGCAGCGCTGGAAACGCTGGCTTCCATACCGGGGTTCAGGCCCTCGGTGACGGCTTGGGCGCGGCGAGCAGCCGCCGTCGTCGAACGTTACCCAGAAGGCGCAGCGACGCTGGGCATACCCACCTGGTTCTACGGCCACGAACCACCAAACCTGTTCGCCACCCACATCGCCAAGTACTTCGCCAACGCGATCCGGGAAGCGATCCTCCTCGAGCTATGCAACGGCGGGATCGTGTTCCTGCCCGGTTCTGCCGGAACCGTGCAGGAGATCTTCCAGGACGCCTGCGAAAACTATTACGGAGCCCCCGAAACCATCACTCCCATGGTCCTGGTAGGCCGCGACCATTGGGAACACACCTACCCGGCATGGGCGATGCTGCGGAGCCTCGCGGCCGGGAGGCCCATGGCAGACAGGATTTTCCTGGTGGATACTGTGGAGGACGCGCTCGCAGTGGTGGCCGCGGGCTAGAAGTCCTTGCTGCGCGGGCTAGAAGTCTTTGCTGCAGGGACCCGAGCCGAGCTGGGCAAGGCCCGTCTTGTCCCCGGCGGCGTATTCGCGAACCCACGAGGCTTGGTCGTACATCAGCTGGCGGGGGTCATCCACATGGTCCAAACCTAGAACGTGTCCGAGTTCGTGCATGATCACGGCCGTGCCCACTTCCTTGCCCTGGGGTGAGTCCATGATCCCGGCAAACTGCGGTGCATCCAACGATACCGAGCCGGTCACGTAGGCCTTATAGCCGTTGCTGAGGCCGATGGAGGAACTTCCGCCCAAGCCCACTGTTTGTCCGGTCAGCCGCGGCACCTGCTCCGGCGTGGTCCAGGCAATCAGCACAGGCGCCCAGCGGTCACCGTAGGTGGTGGGCTGGTAGCCGGCCCTGTTGCTCGTGGGGATTTCGGACGTCGGACCGTCATAAATGAACTGCAGTCCGGAGGCGAGGCTGGCCTGCCGAACGGCGTCCTCCACCATGGAATACCAGCTCGTTGGGGCCAGATCTGCGTTGACCACGTAGTGGATCGGCCTGCAAGGGGAGTATGCCAGGGGAGTTCCGTCCTCCTTGACGGCCAGGAATTTGTAGGAAGTGCTGGTCCGCTGCAACGGCGCCGGCGTGCCCAGGGGTGCGTCGGCTTCCTCGAAGCCGGGCAGCGGATCCTGACGTTGGCCAAAGGGAACCAGCCCGGGCCGCGGCGCTTGGCTCTGCGTCGTGGAATCGGACCAGAACTGTTGCAGCTCGCCGCTGAAATATGCGCCGGCGCAGACCAAACCGAGAACGCCGAACAGGAACAGGATGGCCGCGATGCTGCTGTGCTTGATGGGGGGCCGGGGCGGCGGCTTGGCGTGCTGCTGGTAAGGCGGCGGGGGATAGGGGTCTGGCCACTCTGGCGACCCATAAGGTTCCATCGAACCCCCTCACGGGACGGCCCACTCGGACGGTGGGGCGCCGCCGTCGGCCGCTTCCGTCAGGATAGAGCCCATGGGGCCGCGAGTCCATGGCGATTCATGAGAAGCCGCGTTGCTTCAGATGTCCTTGCGGCAAGGAGCCGAGGCCAGGAGGTGAAGACCGTTCAGGTCGCCAGCAGCCAATCCGTCAGGAGCGCCGATCTCCGGGTACATCAGCTGAACCGGATCATCGACATGATCCAGACCCATGACGTGCCCCAGTTCGTGCTGCATGACTGCCAGCACGTAGTCCGAACCGCCTTCCTCGGCCAGAAGCTCAGCCACTTGCGGGGTGTCGAGCTCCAGGCTGCCCGTGATGTAGCTCTTGGGACCATTGTTGAGTGAGTACATGGTGCTGCCGCCCGTACCGATGACGGTGTCAGCCAGCGCCGGAGCCGTCTCGGGCGTGGTCCACGAAATCAGCAAGGGTGCCCACCGGTCACCGTACTTGGACGGTTGGTACGGTTCGCGTTTTGCGGTAGGCAACTCATCGGTGCTGCCATCGTTGATGAACTGGATTCCGGATGCCGCGGAGATATTGGCGATTGCGGTGGCAAGCAGGGCATCCGTACCCTCCGGTGCGGTAGCGGCATTCACGACGTAGTGCAGGGGACGGCACGGTGAGTACCCAACCGGAGTGCCGTCGTCGTTGGTTGCCAGGAACTTGTACGAATCGCTGGCGCTGGCTGGGGGCGGCGGCGATGCCAGCGGGGCGTCCGCCTCGTCGATTCCTGGAGGCGGCGCGTCCAGGGCCCGGGCCGGGGTCTGCTGGATCGGCGCGCTTTTGGGCGAATTGGGCAGGGCCACACCCGGAAACAGCCCGATGATTCGCGGATCGCCGTGGAGCAAACCGCTGACAAGGACAGCCACGACGGCGGCGACACCAGCCATGAGGACGCCGCGAAGAATTCGCAGCATTGTGCCCGCACGACGGTGTTTTGGCGCGCGCAACGGCGGCTGCTCCGAATCCACGGTTCTCCATTCCCTACGCCCCGGTCACGCGGGGCTGCGCGGAGGACGAACCAACATTACCGCCTAGACGATCAACGTTCCGAACGCGAGGCCAAGCCCATAAGTGGCGGCCGCGGCACCCAGGCCGATCGCCAGCTGCCGGAAGCCACGGCTCAGCGGTGAGGTCCCGGACAACAGCCCGACGACGGCGCCAGTCGCCAGGAGCGCGATGCCTACCAGAACACCGGCTACTGTCAGTGCCGCCACACCCGTCATGCCGAAAATAAACGGAAGGATCGGCACGATCGCACCCGAGGCGAAAAAGCAGAAGCTGGACATCGCAGCGCCCCAGGCAGAGCCGACTGTTTCGTGGTCATCGGCGGGCTGCTCCTTCTCGGGTTGCAAGGAGAGGCTGGGATCGCAGTCGCAGCTGAAGAGTCCCATGCGCTCGGCGGCGCGGTGCTCGGCGGCCTCGCGGGTCATGCCGCGGGCCAAGTACACCAGCACGAGCTCATTGTGTTCGATGTCCAAAGAAGGGGCCGCTGTGAGGGTAGCCTGCGTGGGCAGCGTGGCGTTAAGCAACTCCCGTTGCGAGCGGACCGAAACGTACTCGCCGGCACCCATGGACAGGGCCCCGGCCAGCAATCCGGCAACACCGCTCATAAGGACCACCGGGCTGGGAACGCCCGTTGCGGCCATGCCCATGACCAGTGAAAGGTTGCTCACCAGGCCGTCGTTGGCCCCAAAAACAGCGGCGCGGAAGGTACCGGAGAGCCTGTTGCGTCCACGGGTGGCCAGGCCCCTGACAACTTCTTCGTGGATTTGTTCGTCGGCAACCATGGCCGGAGTCGCGGCAGGTTCTGCACCGTAGGGGGAACGGCCTTCCGCTCGCTGGGCCAGGGCGAGCACGAACACCGAGCCGAAGTGCCGGGCCAGGAAGCCAAGTAGCTGGCTCCGGGTGGACGCCCCCTTCGGCATTCCAGCGTGCTCTCCGAGGAGCTTCAGCCAGTGTGCCTCATGCCTTCCTTCTGCCTCGGCCAAGGCGAGCAGGATCTGGCGTTCTTCGCCGTCACGACGTTGGGCGAGTTCCCGGTAGACGGCGGCTTCGGCTCGCTCGTCGGCCAGGTATTGACGCCAGCGCCTGATGTCCGCGGACGTGGGCGGGACCGGTTGGGGCGGTGTTCCGGATCCGGGGGCGGGGTCCGGAGCGGGGCTCGACGAACCGTGGGATTCCTGGTGCTTCTGCACTTTTTCTCCTGTGCTGGGTGGGGTAGTTGCGGCCCCATTGCACGCCCACTGTACCGCTTATTGGCGCGGATTTTTGGCCGGTATTCCTTAGTTGGAATGTTCGGCATGCCTTAATTTGCGAAGCTGCAATCCTCTGCTTCGAGCCTTTCCTTGGGTCCATGTTGGCCGCTGCCTTGACCCTCTTCAGGCACAGTGCTCAGATGGAAGGACAGGGGCGGGGGCCCTCCCCGCACTCGGTCAGCAGGCTGCTTGCCAGCCCACCAGACGGAGGTTGCAGCATGGACACCACCGAACCGCACGCCAACCACCCGGAACGGGAGACCATCGAGTCAGACCCCGCCTACGACTACAGCGAAGACCAGGAAGTCGACGAACCCTGGGTGGAGGAAATCGACGTCCCTGAAGACGACGAGCGGGTTGTCCCCCTGGATGAAACCGAAGAATTCCGCGGGGAAGAAGACGAAGAATTCTAGGACTCTTTTCTTCTAGGCAGGGCCCTCCTCATCCAAGGTGAAATGCCGCTCCAGTCCGGCCGGACGCCCCAGCGCTGCAACAGTCACCGTCAAAGTCCTCGACGATGCACACCACCGCGATGGACGCACAGCCTGGGCAAGAGCACGCGCCAACAGCTGCGCTTCAGGGTGCCGGAACCGGGTCAGGCCACCGTTCAGGAACAGGGTCACAGTCCCACGGACAAGGTCGACGCCGGGAATCACCGGAACGGTGGGCGTCTCGGATTTGGTGGGGGTCGTTTGAGTTGGGCTGACTACACCTTGGTACGGCAAGGACTGCTCCTTTAGGGAGTGCTCTTGCCCGCTCGGTTGTCTCTGGTCCGGGGCGGGCCGCTTCCTCATCCGAACCACCCGTGAACATGGGGTTGGTGTGTGGCCAGTCGGAGCTTTGCGCCACCTCTCTTGAAGCTGGGACCACTGTACTGGAGGAGTGCTGTCCTGAAGAACTGCGGGTGGGTTGTTGTGGGGCCCGGTGTGCGTGCCAAGGGGTGTGGATGGGGCGCAGAGTGGGCCTCGCAGCGCGCGAAGCGGGACGGCAAATGCAACGGCGACGCCGCCCCGGAAAGGGGCGGCGCCGCCGTCGAACATTACTCGGGGCTGGGCGTCAGCTAGCTGGCGTTGTGGCTGCTGACCGGGTGGGCCTCCAGCGGCAGTTCTTCCGAGACTGCCCCGGCCACGCGCTTGTCCCAGGCGGCCCGGACTTCGGGTTCGGTGGGCGGCGTGAGGAGGGAGATCACGACATAGGCCACGAACGAGGCCGCCAGGCCGTAGTAGATGGGTTCGTTGGCGTAGACGCCATCGACGCTCGGAATGACTCCAATCGCGAACAGAATCAACAGTGCCAGGGTCAATACAGAGCCCACTGCCATGGACCATGCAGCGGCGATACCGGTTCCGCGCTTCCACACCAGGCCGCCGAGAATCGCGACGAGGAGGCCGCCCACCAGGATGTCGTAGGCAATGGTGAGGGCAACAACCACGTCCTGCGCGGCCATGGAGATCACCACTGCAACGATGCCCAGGCCCAGAACCCAGTAGCGGTTGGCTTTGACGTCGTGCTCAGGGTTTTCGGTGTCGTCGGTGTTGATGCTCTTGCCGAACCAGCTGGCGACGAACGGAACAACATCTGCGCGAGCCACCGTGGCGGCGGCGATCAGGGCACCTGAAGCGGTGGACATCATGGCTGCAACAGCTGCGGCCATGACCAGGCCGCCAATGCCGATGGGCAGGATGTGCGTTGCCACTTCGGCGTACACCACGTCCTTGCCGAGGTTGGCGACATCGATGTTGGGGAGCGCCACCCGGGCGGCCAGGCCGATCAAGGCACCGGCTACACCGTAAAGGATGCAGTAAACGCCGGCGGTCGCTCCACCCCAGCGTGCAACCTTTGGAGTCTTGGCCGTGAAGACGCGCTGCCAGATGTCTTGGCCGATCAGGAGTCCAAGGGTGTAAACGACGAAGTACGTGATGATCGTCTGGACACCGATGCCGTCGATCTGGAAGAAGCTCGCACCGACGCGCTCACGGATACCATCGAGTCCTCCGGCCGCGTTCATGACGAAGGGGAGCATCAGGAAGAAGATGCCTACGGTCTTGATGATGAACTGGACCTGGTCGGCCAGCGTGATGGACCACATGCCACCGATGGTCGAGTAAACAAGCACAATTGCACCGCCGACGGCGATCGCCATCCAGCGTTCCCAGTCGAAGAGGACTACGAAGATGGTGGCGTATGCGCCGGTGGACGTGGCACAGAGCATGAGGGTGTAGGCGAGCATCACGATTCCGGAGGTCTGCGTGGCCTTGCTGCCGTAGCGAAGGCTCAGCATTTGGGAAACCGTATAGATCTTCAGGCGCTGGATGGTGCCAGCAAAGAGCAAGCTCAGCAGGAGGACGCCGGAGCCGATTGCGACTACCAGCCACATCCCTGAGATGCCGAACTTGTAGCCCAAGCCGACGCCGCCGACCGTGGATGCGCCACCAAGGACAACCGCGGCCATGGTGCCTGTGTAAAGGAAGGGTCCCAGGCGGCGGCCTGCCACCAGGAAGTCGCTGTTGTTCTTGGTGCGGGACTTGCCCCACCAGCCGAATGCAAGCATTGCAAGCAGGTACACCACCACAATGGCGATGTTTATGAACGATGAGTCCATGAGTGGCTCCTTGGAGCTGGTGCACGGAGTTTGGGGGTTTCGACGATACTCCTGGGAAGTGCCGAAGTCTCCGTGCTGATGATGGGAGATTGGGGATCGTGTTGTGCCTCACAGACAACACTTGTTGCCTATGAGGATATGTTGTGATGGGAGTAACAGTCAAGGGGCTTTGGTCATCCTCGGGCTGTTAAGGGCTCCGGAGGCCCGCGGTCCCGCTACTATTGCTGCAATGACAGGGCCCAATGACAGGCCTGAAAGGTTCGTGAATGAAGGCTCTCCCCGTTGAACCAAGCAACGTTCCCGTTGCGATTGGTTCCAGAATCCGCGCAGCCCGCCAGGCGCAGCGGCTCACCATCGAGCAAGTGGCGGACGCGACAGGCCTAACCAAAGGCTTCCTCAGCCGTGTCGAACGCGACCTGACCTCGCCGTCGGTCGCTTCACTTGTAACCCTTTGCCAGGTCTTGTCCGTGTCGGTAGGAGACTTGTTTGCCGCTCCGGAAACGCACCTGACCAGGCGCGACGACGGCCCCCGGATTTCCCTGGGTGGCCAGGGCATTGTGGAGCGCTTGTTAACAGCCCGATCGGAGCGGCGGCTGCAGATCCTTCAGGCCACCATCGAACCGCGGGGTCGTGGTGAAAACGAGCTCTACGCCGTTGACTGCGATGTTGACGTCCTCCATGTGGTGAAGGGACGCATCAAACTGATCCTGACCAACGAGGAGTACGACCTCGAAGAAGGGGACACCCTCTCCTTCCCAGGCAGGGAACCCCATACGTGGGTCAATCCCACGGACGAAACCGTCGAGGTCCTCTGGGTTCTGGTGCCCGCAGCGAGCCGCTAGACCTTCCCGCTGCTCCGCGGTCCGTCCCAGTTGCCCGCCGTTTGCCGTTCGGATTTGGTGAGTGGGCCCTGGAATCCCGTGGCCTGGCCGGGTTCACTGCGTAACGAACCGGGGAGGAGCGTCGCGTGGGAGGCTGAGGACTGCCCGAATTTCTGCAAGCACGCGCTCCGGTTCAAACCAGATGACCTCCGGCGGATACCTCAGCACCAAGAATCCGTTGACCATGGAGGCATTATTCCGTGCAAGGTCATTCCGTAGGGATTTCCTGCTTGAGTGATACGCGAAACCGTCCACTTCCACGATGAGGAAGTCCTCAATGAGAAAGTCGACGCGCCCGATTCCAGGGATCGCTACTTGGGAGTTGAAGGCGATGCCATGAGTGCGAAACAGGTGCTGTGCATCGACCTCCACAATGGACTCCGCACTCAGGTCCAGCTCATTGAGGGCGTCGAGAACAGGCCGCGACCTGTCTCCCCGTAACTGCTCCTTCAGTAGTTCCAATGGCACACCGTGCAAGCGAATCGCCGATGTTGCGATTGCCGTTGATGCGGGTGGTTCCAAGCACGCCATTGCGTGCAGCACGACGTCCTCGACGGCGGCAATGGGGAGAGTGGGATGGGGATCGAACCTGTTGGTTCTGTGTCTGACGAAGCCGAGACCGTGCCCGTGGTTGCAGGCCAAATGGTGGAGATCGGGTGTCTTCCGTAGCCACAGCCCATAAGGCGGGGCGGCGCTGGCGCAGGAGACGTGGGCGTTGTGACGGAGGGCCGCTGCCAACTCTGGTTTGTGTTCCCCAAGCATGAAGACGCCCCGCCGAGGCTGTCGTGCCCCTTGGCTTGAAAGGCGTGCGAGATCCGCGCGCGAGTAGCCTGCGGCCAGCAGTTGCCTGGTTCGGGCAACTCCGCCGATTTTCTGGAGGTACTGGAGGGCATCCATCGGGCCAGTTCACATGCTTCCCGTGTCCCGTGAAATGACCAATTTGCCGTATGTGGGCAACGCCGGATGGACGCCCTCTCCCAGTTCGTGCTCCGAGCCGCCGCGCTCCTCCCCGGTTGCCCCGGATCTCAAACCACCGCCCAAGCGAGGGGCCTGGAAATCCAGGGTTTGCCCGGGGCGTGCCTGGGACAAAAGGGGACGAAGTGGGGAGGAACGAGGCTGGGCGAGAGACCAACCGGGGAGGGGCGCGGCGGCAGGCCGGGAAGCCACGCGGGGCAATCAGCCCACGTGGACCCACGGACGGCGGGTGATGTCCGGCTCAGCCTCACGCAGTACCTCGCGGGTGACCGGCGCGATCTCGCCCTCGCCGAAGAACAGGAACCTGCTGAGGTTGGAGATCGGGTTGCCCTCGGTCCAGCGGAAGTAGATGTGTGGCATGAAACCCGTAACGTCGCGGATGTGAAGCAAGACGGCGGCAAGGGTGTTGGGTACGTTGTTGCTGTGGACTTCCAGGATCTTGAAGCCATGCCGTTTCTTGCCCACTACCTGGAGCTCCTGCTCGAAATCTGAGCTGTCTTCAACAATGATCTCGATGAACACCGCATCGCAATCCAGGGGCAGGTGGTTGGCCTGCTGCGCGTGCTGGAGCTTCTCCCGGTACCGCCCAGCGCTGAGGTGTTTAGGCTCGTGGGCGATGATCCGGACCGGTCCGTCGACGTTGTTCGCAGTGAATTCGAGTGCGGTCTGGTCCATCTTGATATGCGTGGCACGGAGCTCAAAGGCACGCCGGATCCGCGAAATAAAGCTCACTGCCATGATGCCCAGAATGAACAGTGCGGCGATCTTCAGGCCGTCCGGACGCTCGATTGAGTTGACCACGGTGGTGTAGACGAAGACCAAGGAAACCAGCCCGAAGCCGATGAACTGTGCCCGTTGTTTCTTTCGCCGGGCGGAGAGTGTCACAGCGATGGAGGCGGAGGTGATCAGGACGAGTACGCCCGTGGCATAGGCGCCTCCCTGCGCGTTGACGTCGGCTTGGAAAATAATCGTCACGATGAAGGCGATGAGCGTGAAGACCAGGACGAGTGGTCGCAATGCGCGGACCCACGCTGGAGCCATTCCGTAGCGCGGGAGGTACCTGGGGACCAGGTTCAGGAGGCCTGCCATGGCCGAGGCTCCGGCAAACCACAGAATAGCGATGGTACTGACGTCGTACACCGTGCCAAATCCGTCGCCCAGGAACTTGTGGGCGAGGAAAGCCAGGGCCCGCCCATCAGCCTTGCCGCCGGGTTCGAATTCCGCGGCTGGGATCAGCATGACGGTGGTGAAGCTGGATGTTATGAGGAACGAGCTCATGATGATGGCGGCGGTGGTCAGGAGCTTGTGGGCGCCCTTGATCCGACCGGATGGCTTGGCTTCAGTGTCGGAGGGGTCTCCCTTGATCTGCGGCATGACTGCGACGCCGGTCTCGAACCCGGAGAGGCCAAGGGCCAGTCGTGGGAACACCAGCAGCGCAAGGGCAATCATCAGGATGGGATCACCGTGGGATGTGTTCAGTGCGGTCCACCAGTCCGAGATGACCCGGGACTCCGTGAAGACATGGCTGATGGAGACGATGACGACCACAAGGTTCAGTGCCAGGAAGGCGCCAACCAGGACGACGGCCACGTTGATGGCTTCCTTGAATCCGCGCAGGAAGACGATGCCCAGTCCTGCAATGAGGGCCAGCGTGATGACAACCTGCTGGCCTTCCAGGAAGTGCGGAGCAAAGGGGTTCTCAATGAGGTGGGCGGTCGCGTCGGCGGCGGAGAGGGTAATGGTGATCATGAAATCCGTGGCCGCAAAGCCGAGGAGTGCCAGGACGAACAACTTGCCACCCCATCGAGGAAGCAAGCGCTCGAGCATGGCAATGGAACCCTCGCCCCGAGGACTTTCCCTGGCAACGCGACGGTATACAGGCAGTGCGCCAGCCAGGGTGACGAAGACCAGCAGCAGCGTGGCCAGTGGCGACAGTAATCCGGCAGCCAGGGCCGCGATCGCTGGCTGATAGCCCAGTGTTGAGAAGTAATCCAGGCCCGTAAGGCACATGACCTTCCACCAGGCCTGCGGTTTGTGGGCTTCCGCAGGCTTTCCGTGGGGACCCTGCCGCTTGCCCGAGGTATCCGGCATTCCTTCAAGCAGCCATGTTTTGAGGTGGAATGCGCTTTTGTGCCGGTCGGCAGGGTCGGCCGGCGGCCTCGTCAGGGTGGTCACGTTGTCCTTCCGGGCAGCAGTGTGCTGCTCATGCAAGGAGCGTATGGCCGCCTCCCGCGCCTGGACCCCGGTTTTTATGGAATCTTTACGCCTGATGTGACCGGCATCTCATGGGGGCTCGACCCTCAAGAGAACTTGTAAACAGCTGATGCTTATTAGGAAACTTTGAGTGTATGATGGGTGTCACACAGTTACTGATTCATCTCGACCTATCCACTAAGGAGTGGCGCATTTTGGAAGAGCTCCGTATTGAGGCCAACGGGAACCTTGGCCCCATCGATTCGTCCCGCATCCCGCGCTACGCCGGTGCTGCCACCTACGCCCGCCTGCCCCGCCTTGACCAGGTCTCCAAGGCTGACGTCACCGTTGTTGGCGTGCCCTTTGACTCCGGCGTTTCCTACCGCCCCGGCGCCCGCTTTGGCGCGAACCATGTGCGTGAGGCCAGCCGCCTGCTGCGCCCGTACAACCCTGCCTGGGATGTCAGCCCGTTCGAGAACATCCAGGTGGCGGATGCCGGTGACATGGCGGTAAACCCGTTCAACATCAACGAGGCCATCGAGACCATCCAGCAGAACGCCCTGGACCTTACGGCCAACGGCAGCAAGCTCGTCACCCTGGGCGGCGACCACACCATCGCCCTTCCGCTCCTGAGGGCAGCAGCAGAGCGCGCCGGTGAGCCAGTGGCCATGCTCCACTTCGACGCACACCTGGACACCTGGGACACCTACTTCGGGGCGGAGTACACGCACGGAACGCCGTTCCGCCGCGCAGTGGAAGAAGGCATCCTGGACACGGAGGCCATCAGCCACGTGGGTACCCGCGGTCCGCTGTATGGCAAGAAGGACCTCGACGACGACCACCGCTTTGGCTTCGGAATCGTCACCTCCGCTGACGTCTACTACCAGGGCGTCCTGGAGACGGTGGCCAAGATCCGCGACCGCATCGGAAACCGTCCGCTGTACATTTCCGTGGACATCGACGTCCTGGATCCGGCACACGCCCCCGGCACCGGTACACCTGAAGCAGGCGGCATCACCAGCCGCGAACTGCTTGAGATCATCCGTGGATTCCGTGGCATGAACCTCGTCGGTGCGGACATTGTGGAAGTTGCCCCTGCGTATGACCACGCGGAAATCACGGGCGTGGCCGGCAGCCACGTTGCTTATGAACTGGTAACCCTCATGGCGGACAATGCCGTGGAAGGTGACCGCCACGGTGCTCCCAACGGCTACGCCCAGCAGGCCCTCGGTGCACGCATCGTAGAACTCGCCCAGGCAACCGGCACCGCGGGAGAGACGCGATGATCGATTTCGATCCAGGCACTGCCGCGCCAACGCGCGGTACCGATCAGCGCAACGGTGGGGACCTCGTCGTCGAGACCCTTGAAGCGTTGGGTGCGAAGACCGTGTTTGGTATCCCCGGGCAGCACGCTTTGGGTCTCTTCGACGCCATGGGCCGCGGGAACCTGCACTTCGTGTCTTCGCGCGTGGAGAACAACTCGGCGTTTGCGGCCGACGGTTACTCCCGCGCCACCGGCGAAGTAGGCGTGCTGTTCCTGTCCACCGGTCCGGGTGCGCTCACCTCCCTTGCTGGTTTGCAGGAGGCTTATGCCACCGGCGTTCCGATGGTGGTTATTGCCAGCCAGATTCCGCTTGAGGGCTTGGGCGCGCGCCGCAAGGGCATGCTGCACCAGTTGGATGACCAGAAGGCTTCGGCTGCGAACGTCACCAAGAGCCAGCGCCTGATCCAGCATGCCTCGGGGATCCCGTCGGCCATCCAGGACGCCTGGACCGAGGCGATTTCCTCGCCGCAGGGTCCGGTGTGGATCGAGATTCCGCAGAACGTCCTGCTGGATCCGATCATGGTCCCGCCGGTGGAGGACGCGCTCGCCGAGGCAGCAGACAACCCGCCGCGCGTCGAGCTGATCCGCGAGGCCGTGAAGTGGCTTTCGACGGCGGAACGTCCGGCGATCATCGCAGGCGGCGGTACGCGCCGTGGCCGGGCTGAGAAGTCGCTGCTCTCCATTGCCGAGCAGCTGCGTGCTCCCGTCATTTGCACCCCTGGCGGCAATGGTGCGTTCCCGTGGAAGCACGAGTTGTCGTTGCAGTCGTGGATCGAGGACCGGTACATGACCGATGTCCTGGAAGACGCCGACGTGCTTATAGTGATCGGTTCATCCCTCGGTGAAGTGACGTCCAACTACTTCACGTTCGAACCCCGCGGCCGCATCATCCAGATCGACGCCGAACCGCGCGTCCTCGAATCCAACCGGCCAGGCTTGGGCATCCGGGCCGACGCCGGCCAAGCCCTGGCAGCCTTGGACGAGGCACTGGCAGCAGCTGGTGCCGCGGACACTGTGAAGCGATCCTGGCACGGCACCAGCCCGGAGGACGTGGTCAAGGAATCCCTGGCCAAGGTCAAGGCACGCCTGGAATCCCAGGACCTGGCCAAGGAACTGAAGTTCATGGCCGATATCCGTGAAGCCGTCCCCGCGGACATGCAAACCTTCTGGGACATGACCATCTCCGCGTACTGGGGATGGAGCTGCTGGGACGCCCGCGAAGGCCAGTTCCATTCCGCGCAGGGTGCTGGTGGCCTCGGCTACGGCTTCCCGGCGGCAATCGGAGGTGCCGTCGGCCTGGAAACCGCCGGCAAGCCCGGCAGGGTGCTCGCTGTTTCCGGTGACGGTTCCTCGATGTACTCCATCTCCGAACTTGCCACGGCGAAGCAGCACAATATCCCGGTCACCTGGCTGATCGTGGACGACGGCGGCTACGGCATCCTCCGCGAATACATGGTGGGTGCTTTCGGCAAGGCCACGGCCACTGAGCTGGCACGCCCGGACTTCGTGAAGCTGGCAGAGTCGTTCGGTGTTCCGGCTCGGCGGGTTTCCCCGGAGGAAGTAGGGGACGCGCTCAAGGAGTCATTCGAGGCGGATGGCCCCAACGTCGTCGTGGTTGAGACGCTGCTGAAGATGTTCGGTCCCACCCACCTGGACGACTAAACGGATCACTAAACAACCAAATCAATCAGCCCCCGTACGGAACGCCGTGCGGGGGCTGACTGCCTTGTAGGGCCTGCCCTGCGCCCCAAAACCTTGGATTCGGACGCGAAGCAGGCCCCGCAACAACTGCGTGTTCAATCTTCTTTAGTTTCCCAAAGCAATCAATATGAGTTATAGTTGCTCTAGGCAAACAAAAAAGGGGTGTTTTCCATGTCCGTCGGTTCTGCCACAGCAACCGATCTTGTGCATCAAATATTCGATCTCCAGCGCACCCTGCGCTGCGTGGTGACCGCCCACATGGCGCGCGTTCCCGACGTCGGGATGGCTGTCCAAGGCGTCATGCGCTTCATCGGCGAGGGGGAGACCCGGGCAACGGCACTAGCTGCGCGCTTGGGTGTCAGTGCTCCGGTCCTGAGCAGGCATGTCGCCGAACTCGAGGAACTTGGCTTCGTCGCAAGGCGGCCTGATCCTGCGGACGGCAGGGCCCAGCTGCTTGCCCTAACGGAGGATGGCGCGGCGAAGCTGCGCGAGGTCGAAGAACAACGCAGTGTGAGGCTGCGGGATTACCTGGCGGATTGGAGCGAGGCTGACGCCCTCGAGGCCTCCCAGGTCATCAACAAACTCACGACCTCCCTCAAGGACTCAATCCGGGCAACGGCGGCCGGCTCCACTACAACGACTCACACAGCTTAGGAGCCACGCATGGCCACACCAGTTCAGAATGCCGCCTCGGGGCAGGCCGTCGGGCGCAATACGCCGGGAATCGACACAGCCGCCGCACCCATGACGCATCGGCAAATCATGGAAGCCCTCACGGGACTCCTCGCGGCCTTCTTCACGGCGATCCTCAGTAGCACGATTGTCGCCAACGCGCTGCCAACCATCATGTCCGAACTCAAGGGCACGCAGACCGATTTCGCCTGGGTCATCACCGCCGCTTTGCTGGCGAACGCGGCCACGACGCCGATCTGGGGAAAGCTTGCTGACCTCTTCGACAAGAAGCTCCTGGTCCAGCTGAGCATCATTATTTTCGTGGCGGGCTCCGTCATGGCCGGCCTGTCCGAGACGATTCCGCTGCTGCTTACCGCGCGTGTCATTCAAGGCATCGCGTTGGGTGGCCTCACCGCCCTGGCCCAGGCAATCATCGGTTCCATGATTCCGCCGCGGGATCGTGGCAAGTACTCCGGCTACATGGGTGCCGTGATGGCAGTGGGCACTGCCGGGGGCCCGCTGCTGGGTGGCTTCATTGTGGACAGCCCGCTCGGCTGGCGCTGGACGTTCTTCGTCTGCGTACCACTGGCTGTGGTTGCGCTCATCCTGCTTCAGGTGACCCTGAAGATCCAGCACGTCAAGCGTCCCGCCAAGATCGACTGGCTCGGCTCCATCCTCCTGACTTCGGGCGTGAGCCTGCTCCTGATCTGGGTTTCCTTCGCCGGCAACCCGGACTACTACGATTGGTTCTCCTGGCAGTCAGCGCTCATGGTGGGCGGTGGCGTAGCGCTGCTGGCGCTCCTGGTGCTGGTGGAAACCAAAGTCGCCCAGCCGATCATTCCGCTCAAAATCATCTCCGAGCGCACCACGGCACTTGCCATCATCGCGTCGATCGCGGTCGGTATCGCCATGTTTGGTTCGTCCACGTTCCTGGGCCAGTACTTCCAGGTGGCCCGTGGAGCCACGCCGACTGAGGCAGGGCTGCTCACGTTGCCAATGATCGCCGGCAACCTTATTGGTTCTGTGGCATCGGGCATCCTGATCAGCCGCTTTGGGAAATGGAAGCGGTTCCTGATCGGCGGCTCCGTGCTCCTGATCGGCGGCCTCGCTTTCGCCGGCACGATGGACCACACCACGGAACTCTGGATCGTCGCCATCTACACCGGTGTGTTCGGCCTCGGCCTGGGCATGCTGATGCAGAACCTGGTACTCGCCGTGCAGAACACAGTCCAGGCCAAGGACATCGGTACCGCCAGTGCGTCCGTTGCATTCTTCCGCTCTGTGGGTGGGGCAATCGGCGTGTCGGTCCTTGGGGCCATCATGTCCAACCACGTGAAGGACCTGGCAGTTGAAGGGATGGCCGCCGCCGGTATTCCGGTCCAGGGTGGTGGGTCCGGTGCCAGCATGGACCTGGCCGATATGCCAGCGCCCATCGCGGACATCATGCGCGCCGCATACGGCGACGCCACCGCCCAGATCTTCCTGATCTCCGCGATCATCAGTGTGGTGGCGCTCCTGGCTGTGCTGTTCATCAAGGAACGCCCGCTGCGGCGCACTGTTGACGCGGCGCCGGAGAAGGAAACCGTCCCGGCCGCGTCCGGTGATGCTGCCAAGCCTCTGGATACAGCGTCTCTGGCTGCAGCGTCTCTGGATGCAGTTTCTTTGGATACCGCCGACGCCCCTGCCGCTCAGCCGGGAACGTTCGACGACGGCGCAAGCCGCCTTAATGCCGGGCGTCGCCTTCCAGGTCGCGTCCAGGAGAGAGGCGAGGGTCCGGGCACGGACTCGGGATCCGATCTTGACCTCGAATTCGCCCGGATCCTGACCCAGGAACGCTCCCAGCCAACGGCGGACGTCAAGGAATTGCAGGAACAACTGTCCCGCACCCAGTACGTCTTGGCCGAACAGCAATTGCAGCTGAGTCGGGCCAACGTTGAGCTGCAGGCCCGTTTGCGGGAGCTGCAGAAGGTCGGGGAGCAGCAGGCCCGCACTGCCAGCGAACTGTCCGCCCTCCGCAAGGAGATCAAGCGCGAACGCAGGCAGCAGGAGCGAATGGCCTTGCTCCTCCTCCAAGGCGTCCAAGCGCGGGAGGCACGGCCGGACCACGGCAAGCACGCGGGCTAGTACAGCTAGACATCACGGATCCTGCCCTCGTTCGAAACTCCCGGCGTTCTACGCGCGGTGTGGCGAACAACGGCGGGACCAAAAGCGCCGGCTGGGTGACCAGCCGGCGTTTTCGTTGCGTGCAGCGGCTGATCCGGCTGCGGTGCCTGCGCCAGCGGGAGCACATCCGACACGCGAAATACTCCGCTGGGATGATCTTTTCCCTAGGTTGTTTCGCCGAGGCAACGGATTTCGTAGAGTAGGGAGGCTAATACTGTCAGCCCTTGCTGCAACACTTCTCTTACTTCATTCACGCACTCTTTCTAAGGACCCGTGGGCATGCTTGTCACCCTTATACGGCGCTACTCCAAGCCGTATTTGCCGCAGATAGTGGCCGTCCTCATATTCCAGTTGGCGTCCACTATTGCCACGCTCTACCTCCCAAGCCTCAACGCCAAAATCATTGACGAGGGAGTATCCCGCGGCGACACCGATTTCATTTGGCGCACCGGCGCAATGATGCTCGCCGTTGCCCTCGGCCAGGTGCTCACCGCTATCGCTGCGGTGTACTTTGGTGCGCGGACAGCGATGGCGATCGGTCGTGACCTCCGGCGCAGTGTCTACCGTCAAGTGAGCAGTTTTTCCGCACAAGACGTGAACCGTTTCGGTGCTCCTACGCTGATCACACGAGGCACCAACGATGTCCAGCAGGTTCAGATGCTGGTGCTGATGGGCCTGAACTTCATGGTCTCAACACCCATCATGTGCGTGGGTGGCATCATTATGGCCCTCCGCGAGGACCTGAGTTTGTCGTGGCTGGTCTGGGTTTCGGTACCCATTCTGGTGGCAGTGGTGGGCTACCTCGTGGTCCGGTTGATGCCGCTGTTCCGGTCAATGCAGACCAAGATTGATGCCATCAACGGTGTGCTCCGTGAGCAAATTATTGGTATCCGGGTCGTCCGTGCCTTTGTGCGCGAACCTTACGAGGCCAAGCGCTTCGGTGATGCCAACCAGGACCTCACCGCGGTCTCGGTGAAGATCGGCAATCTCTTTGTCCTGATGTTCCCGGCCATCGGCATGATCCTGCACTTGTCTACTGCCGCGGTGCTGTGGTTCGGCGGTCAGCGTGTGGACTCCGGCGACATGCAGGTGGGATCCCTTACGGCCTTCCTTCAGTACCTGTTGCAGATTCTGATGGCGGTCATGATGGGCACGTTCATGGCCATGATGATTCCCCGTGCTTCCGTTTGTGCAGACCGCATCGGCGAGGTATTGGACGTAGAGCCTTCCATCCACAATCCGGTTTCCCCTGTGGTTCCGTCCGAGAAGAAGGGACGCGTGGAGTTCCGCGATGTCACCTTCAAATACCCCGGGGCCGAGGCTCCTGTGCTGAGCAACATTTCCTTTACGGCGGAGCCGGGCAAGACCCTGGCCATCATCGGTTCCACAGGCGCAGGCAAGACCACCCTGGTCTCCTTGCTGCCGCGGCTTTACGACGTCGCCTCAGGCAGTGTCCTGCTCGACGGCGTCCCTGTCACCGAGCTGGATGCCTCGGAGATCACCAGCCGTGTCTCAGCCGTGCCGCAGAAGCCGTACCTTTTCTCCGGGACCATCGAGCACAACCTGCGCTTTGGCAAGCCCGAGGCTACCGACGAGGAACTGTGGGAGGCGCTGGAAACGGCGCAGGCCAGGGGCTTTGTTGAGGAAAAGTCATCAGGGCTGGACCGTCGCATAGCCCAGGGCGGCACCAACGTTTCCGGTGGCCAGCGGCAGCGCCTTTCCATTGCCAGGGCCCTGGTGACCAAGCCGAATGTCTATCTCTTTGACGATTCCTTCTCCGCTTTGGACGTCGCCACAGATGCCAGGCTCCGTAAAGCGTTGAAGGCCAAGACCCGGGACGCAACGGTCATCATCGTCGCCCAGCGTGTCTCCACCATTGCGGACGCGGACGAGATCCTGGTCCTGGATAACGGCCGCATCGTGGATCGCGGAACGCATGATGAACTCCTGGAGACCTCGCCGACGTACCAGGAAATCGTTGAATCCCAGCTGAGTGTAGAGGAAGTCGCATGAGCGAGCAGGACCAGCAGAAGAAGCGTGGCTGGGCTGCCAAGGTAGAAGCCGCAAAGAATGCCAAGGCTACGGCGGAGGCAGAAGCGGCAACCGAGGTGCTTGACGATGACGTGGTGGATGAGGAGTACGTCCCGTCCGAAGCCGATGGCGGTATGTTCGGCAATCTTCCAGCCAAGAAAGCCAAGGAGTTCTGGCCATCCGCCAAGCGTCTCATGGGCCTGTTGAAGCCTGAGAGTCTCGGCGTTTACATCGTGATCGGCCTTGTGGTGGTCTCGGTGGTCCTGAACGTGATTGCGCCCAAGATTCTGGGCAGTGCGATGGACGTAATCTTCGGCGGCGTCATGGGCAAACAGCTCCCGCCGGGCGTCTCGCAGGAACAGTTCGTAGAGCTCATGCGTCAGCAAGGCCAAGAGAACTTTGCGGACATGGTCTCCAAGATGGAACTCACCAACGGGATCAATTTCCCCAAGCTGACGTTCCTCATTTCGATCGTCCTCCTGATGTACTTTGTGGCCAACATGTTCCTGTGGGCACAGGGCTGGCTGCTCAACAGGATTGTCATGCGAGTCATCAAGCAGCTCCGTAATGACGTCCAGGCAAAGCTCAACAGGCTCCCGCTGAACTACTTCGACACCCGGCAGCGAGGCGACATCCTTTCCCGCGTCACCAACGACGTCGACAATGTCCAGCAGGGCCTCCAGCAAGCGTTCGCACAGTTGGTGAGCTCCGTGCTCACCGTTGTGGGAATCACCGTGATGATGTTCATCGTGTCCTGGGAACTGGCACTGATCGCGTTGATCGCCTTGCCGCTTTCCGGAGTCATGGCCGGCTTCATTGGTGCCAAGAGCCAGAAGCTCTTCGCTGCGCAGTGGAAGAACACCGGCTCGCTGAATGGACAGATCGAGGAGTCCTTCTCCGGGCATGACCTCGTCAAGGTATTCGGGCGCGATGCTGACATGCTGGTGCGCTTCGATGAACGCAACGAGGCCTTGTACAAGGCGTCCTTCGGCGCCCAGTTTGTTTCGGGTGTCATTTTCCCGGCCATGAACTTCGTGTCCTACCTGTCCTACGTCGGCATTGCGGTGGTGGGTGGCCTGCGGGTTGCTTCGGGCTCCATGAGCCTTGGCGATGCCACGGCCTTCATCCAGTACTCGCGTGAATTCACCCAGCCTCTGGGCCAGATTGCCGGCATGGCGAACATGCTGCAGTCCGGTGTCGCCTCGGCCGAGCGCGTCTTTGAGTTCCTCGACGCCGACGACGAAGTTGAAGAGACCGGTACCCGCCACCTGCCAGCCAAGACCGACGGCCACGTGGAGTTCGAGCATGTCTCGTTCAGCTACGTGGAGGATAAGCCCCTCATCGAGGATCTCTCCTTCAGTGCGGAGCCTGGCCACACGGTGGCGATCGTCGGGCCTACGGGTGCTGGAAAGACCACCCTGGTGAACCTTGTCATGCGGTTCTACGAGCTCAATGCCGGACGCATCACCCTGGACGGCGTCGACATCAAGGATCTCAGCCGCTCCGAGCTCCGGTCCAAGGTGGGCATGGTGTTGCAGGATGCCTGGCTGTTCGGCGGAACCATCTACGACAACATCAAGTACGGCAACCTGGATGCCACCGAGGAACAAATCATGGAGGCTGCCAAGGCCACCTACGTGGACCGCTTCGTGAGAGCCCTTCCGGACGGTTATCAGACGATCATCGACGAAGAAGGCAACAACGTCAGCGCCGGTGAGAAGCAGCTCATCACCATCGCACGTGCGTTCGTTTCCGATCCGTCGCTGTTGATCCTTGACGAAGCTACGAGCTCGGTCGATACCCGTACCGAGCTGCTGCTGCAGAAGGCAATGGCCGCGCTCCGCACCGACCGGACCAGTTTCGTGATCGCCCACCGTTTGTCCACCATCCGCGATGCTGACACCATACTTGTCATGGAGAACGGGCAAATCGTGGAGCAGGGCAACCACAGCCAGCTGTTTGCGCTCCAAGGTGCCTACTACCGCCTGTACATGTCCCAGTTTGCCGGTGAGGAAGAGACTGCCGTGGATGACTCGACGGCGGTGCACAGCTGAGCGCGAATTCCCTGAGCACCGGGTTGCACTCCCGGGATTCCGTGGACCCCCAGCGCATCGAGGTACTCGTACCTATGCGCTGGGGCGACATGGACGCGTACGGGCATATCAACAACGTGCAGATCGTACGCATGCTGGAAGAAGCCCGAATCGCGGCTTTCGGACCACCACGGGGTGCCGGCCTTCCGGGCATGGAACCGCCGGCGGCCCTCTTCAATGACGTTGAAGAGGGCACCATGACGTTGGTTGTGGAGCACAAAGTCCGTTACGTGAGGACTTTGGAATACCGCAACATCCCGGCCTTGGTGGAGATTTGGGTTGGCGCCATCAAGGGTGCCAGCTTTGATCTTCACTACGTCATCAAGGACCCCGTTACAAAGGAAGACTGTGTCAAAGCCACTACGCACCTGGCCTTCGTGGCAGAAGCGACCGGCAGGGTCCTCAGGCTGACTCCGGACCAGAAGGAAAAGCTGGAGCGTTACCGCGCGTAGAGTTTCACCATGAAACTTGAAATCGCCGTGGTGAGCGCGACGGGTGCCGGTACGGCCGCATCCGAAGGTGCCGATCGGATTGAGCTCTGCAGCAGCCTGGAACTTGGTGGCATCACGCCAAGCCAGGGACTACTTGAGGCCAGCATGGAACATGTTGACGGACGCCTGGAGATCCACGCTCTGGTGCGGTGCCGCCCCGGCGATTTCCACTACTCCGCCTCGGATGTGGACACGATGGTGCACGAGGTACGCCACTTGCTGGCTCAGGGCGCCCACGGAGTAGTGGTGGGCGCCCTGACCGCGGAGGGCGACGTCGACGTTCATGCGGTTCAACGCCTGGTGGATTCTGCCCGGGACGCCAGCCCGGATGCGCAGTTGACCTTCCACCGCGCGATCGACCAATCACGGGATCCCATGGCCGCCCTTGATCATTTGCTGGAGCTCGGCTTCAGCAGGGTACTTACGTCGGGCCACGAGGCCACAGCAGGTGCAGGCCTTCCCACCCTGTCCGAGATGGTGGAGCGGGCCGGGGGAGCCCTGGAGATCATGGCAGGAGGCGGCTTGCAGCTTGGCGATATCCCGGCGATGCACGCAGCCGGCCTCTCGGCAGTTCATATGTCCGCCAAGAGAACCGTCTCTACGCTGGGTCAACGAACCATTTCCCTTGGCACGCAGGACGGTGCCGACCCCACCGCTTATACCGTTACTGACCGGGAAACGGTCCGCATGGCGCGAGCGGAGATCAACGCGCTGGAACTCGGTGCTCCTCCGGCATAGTTTCCACCGCTGGGGTCAGCCTCCCCACATTGCCTGGTTCAGGGGAGTTACCGTCATGCTTTCGAGCCGTGCGGTTCCTCCTTCTGCGAAAACCGAGATGTTGGTCGCCCCAGCGCTTGGAAAGACCTGGTCCGTGATGGTGGTCAGGCCGTCCTGGGCGAAGAGCTCCACGGATGCACGATCAACGTACAGGCGCAGGCGTAGCCGGCCGTCGATCAACTCCACGCGCGGGTCCTCTACTGAACTGAAGGCTGGATGGAATCCCTCGTTGCCCGAGTTGGTCCTGTCGATGGAGAGCCGCTTCGTGGAGGGAACGTAGCCAATCCGGGTTGCTTCGGTTCCGTTATCGAGGACTTTCACGCCAAACGCCGATGCCGTCCCCGGAGAGAATTCGGCGTCAACCTGGACCACGTCACCGGTGATGGGGAGTGTGGTTGTTCCGGGCGTGATGTCCTGGGCCGGCGCAGTATATGCGGCCGCCGTGTTCTTCAACGCCTCGGCCTGGGACACCACCTGCTGCCGCAGCCGCGGACCCGCGGACGTCTGGGTTAGTACCACTTCTCGCGGCAACGCCATGGTTCCGCGCCATGTGGTGGTGGGAGTGTCCTGACCGTAGTCCCAGTTGTTCATCCAGCCCAGCATGATCCGCTTGCCGCCTGGAGCATTGTTGAAGGACACCGTGGCGTAGTAGTCCCTGCCCCAGTCCAGCCAATCGTGCTGCTCGAGGTAGGAGGCATCCGAGGAAACGAATTCGTCGGCGAGGATGTGTCCCCAGCCGCCGCGGTTGTTGTCCACGATCTTGATGGTCGCCTGGCTGCCTTTGTAGGCGCTGACGTCCCAGGCTTTCCACTCCAGATTTTCGGAGTCATTGCCGGTGGCGGTACGAACTGTCTGACCATTGACCACAAGGTTCACGGTGGTTTCGGCGCTCCTGGGCTTCGCCGGCTCTGAACCCAACACCATGTTGTCCAGTGTCAGATGGCCCCATGGGCCGGTTGCGTTGTCCACAACCCGGATGCGGGCGATCTGGCCGTACCATGGGGAAACGTCCCAGTTCTGCCAGTTCAGGTCGCCCGCATTCGAGCCAGTTGAGGTACGAACCGGCACGCCTCCCACCAGCAGTTCAACCTGGAGTTCCCCGTTGGTTCGGCTGCCGCCGCCTAGGAGGAAGCCGATGTTGGTGTTGGTCAGGTAGAACTCGGGGGACGTGATGGTGCCGACGTTGTTGTCCTGGTACGGGCCGCCTTCGAAAGTGTTGATCCGTTTTCCGATGGCGAATTCACCGCCCGACGACGAGGGGTTCAGTGCCGTCTGGAAGTCGCCGGTAAGCTGCCAGCCGGCTTGCGTGAGTGTCCCGGGGTAGTCGAAGCCGTCGAATAGCAGGTACCCCGAAGGGGCTTGGTTTCCCGATTGCTTTCCGATTTCCTGGGGGTGCTTTCCGCCGCCGGCGAGGAAGTTGAGGTAGTCCTTGTCCAACGTAAACGGTGCTGATTCCATAGTGCCCACGGGTGCATCGCCACCGTGGAAGCCGTTGACGAACCCGGTGCCGATGGTGCCAGTAACCGCCATTTGCCCTGAAAGAGTTCCCGAGGCGGGGGCGCTTCCCCAAGGCCCGGAACTGTTTGACGGATCGTTCTGGACGTTCCAGCCGCTGTAATTGCCACCATTGAAGCCGGCAAGAAGGTTTCCCGGAGGAAGCTGGCTGGCGGGATCGATATTCTCGGCGGTGAAGGAAGTGCCGTTGAAGGTTCCTACGAAGTATTGTCCGCCGCTGCCGCCGGCCACGGCTCCGGGGTTGATATTCACCGAGAGGACCCACTTGACGTTGTTTGGATCTCCGTCGACGGCGAGGGGGAACAGATCAGGGCATTCCCACTGTCCTCCGGTCGCATTTGCCGGACCGAAGTCATCCAGATAGTTCCATTGCTTCAGGTCGTTGCTCTTATAGAAGAGGACACGGTGTTCGTCAGCTTCAACCGCTGCCATGACCCAGTAGTCCGGACCGGTGGGGGAGCCGTACCAGAAGACCTTGGGGTCGCGGAAGCTGGACGTGTTCCTGTTCAGGACCGGATTGTTGCCGTACTTGGTCCAGGTCTGCCCGTCATCGGTGCTGAAGGCCAGTGACTGTGCTTGTTTACCGGCGAGGGTTGGGTGGGCCGCGGTGTAATTGCTCGTATAGATGGCCACCAACGGCGGATTTTGGAGGGTCCCGAGTCCGCTGGTGTTCTGGGTGTCCACCACGACGGATCCCGAAAAGATTTCCTCGATCACCTGGCCGGATCCGTTGAAACCCCGTGGGATAGCGAGTGGTTGTTCCTCCCAATGGATCAGGTCGGTGGAGGATGCGTGGCCCCAGCTCATGTCTCCCCACCGTGTTCCGTTGGGGTTGTACTGGTAATACATGTGGTATTTGCCGTTGTGGAACACGAGTCCATTGGGATCGTTCATCCAGTTCGCTTCCGGCGTGTAGTGCAGGTATGGCCGGTATTGCTGGGTGGCCGGATCCGGGTCGGTGGCCTGCGCGGTGGCGGCAACGGAGAATGAGGCAGCGGTGAGTGCCACGGCCGCCCCGATCGACATTAGGGCTTTGGCGCGTCTTGTCATCGTTGACAGACCTTTCGTCAAGGGCTTGCGTTTCAGGATGACGACGGCGGACCCGCCTTGTGGTGCGACGCCCGCCGTCGTGCTATTCGCTATTCATATTCATGTCGTGCGGTGACGCCGCGCAGCTATGGCGTTGCCCTGAAGGCGTAGTTGGACGCGTACCGGACCACCTGATTGCTGTCGCCGCTGTCCAGCACCTTGGATCCGGACGTTGATGCATCCAGGACTACGGTGTGCACGGCAATGGCCGAGACGGTGTTGTTGGTGGCGATGTAGTTGTTGTTTCCGGAAGCCACCAGGATGATGGTGGGCGTCTGCCCCGACGGCGTGACCGAACCCGAAGCGACGTCGTAGCTGAAGTGGTTTCCAGTAACCGTGTTGTTGCTGCCCGCAATGTGCACCAGGCCGAACAGATCGTCCAACCCGTTGTTGTAAGGCTTAAGGGGATCGAATGGTTCCATCTGGCGCAGGAAGTGATTTGCTCCAATGAGGTTTTCGGTGCAGCTTCCCTCGAAGTTCACCATGCCGGGGTAGAACGCATGGAAGCGGTTGGACGTAATGGAGGAGCGGGTGCAGTCCTTGAAGTGCACGCTGCTCTTGCCCCGGGGGAAGACGTTGTTGCCCGTGACCAGCAGGCCCATGTGCCCCTCGGCGAAGATCGAGAATCCCACGAAACCGGCACCAATGAGGTTGTCGGTGACCTTCGAGGCCTGGCCCGATCCTGTCAATTCCACGCAGGAGCCACATTCAGCAAGGAAGTTGCTGCTGACGCTCAGGGCATCTGTATCCCTGACAACAAGCCCATGCTCCAGGTACACCATTCCCATGCGCTCCACCCGGCAGGAATCGTTGGCGGAATCGAAGCGGATGCCCGTTTTCCCATTGGTGTAGTCGTTCTCGTTGGAGCCGAAGGAGACGCCATCAAGGCAGAAGTTCTCGAACACCACTGCGCTAATCCGTGGATCACCTGTGCGGTAGACCCGGAAGGCGTCTGTGTTCCCGTCAGTATTTTCCACCCTGACGCGGCTGGCGCCAGGGTTGATCTCGTGCCAGCCCGATGTGTTGCCGGCGTTGTAGCGGATGCTCAACGAGGTGAAGCCATGGCCCGATCCCCGGATGGTCAGGAAGCTGATGTCCACATTCACCCTGGTCTTCAAGGAGTAGTCTCCCGGCGGGATGTAGATGACAGCACCGGGCTTGGACGCCTGGCTGGTCTGCTGGCTCTTGATGTCAGCGATGATGCTGTTGATGATGAGCCCGATGTCGTTGTACGGGGTAGCGGACGGATTCCCTGGAACGCTCCAGGTGGTGACGTCGTAGACGGTGGTCAAAGCTGGTTCTCCTCACATCGTTGGGGGACTGAACTGTGTTGCTTCTCTTCAAGTGCGTCCGGAACCGCCGGCGCCGTGCTCTGCATGCTCGCTCGTGCCTAGCTTGGACGCATGCTGCCACACGCCTCCGGCGGTTCCGGGTGTTTCTACAGACGGGTGCTCCATAGACGGTTGCTTTACAGGACGCCGATAAGGTGGCGGTGCCCCCGCGGCTGAGTGCCGGCGTCGGGCGTTGCGACCACCGGCCCTGGCGCCGCGGCAGCAGCGCTGCCCGTGGCCGCCACAGCAAAGGCAACTGCTGCCGATGCCGTGAAAGCGCGGAGCAGGCTTCGTCGGCTGATGTCCGGGACGGGTTTCATACTTTCTCCAGTGAATAGGGTCACCAAGCGTGGACGCTGGTGAGAGATGGGAAGGGACCGCCCTAAGGGTGGAGACCGGTGGACGGGAAGAACAGGCATCAAGAACACGCGTCGCCCTAAAGAACAGGCGTGAGCGGAAGGGGCACAGCGGGTCCCAAAACCTGCCGCATCAGCCAAAATATGCCAAAACGGTTTATCTGCCTGCGACGATGACTTTAGAGCTGGGCCATCCAGCTCGTCAAGATCCCGCACGAGCCAAAATGTGACGCTTGACATACCCGGGAAAACGCGCCTATGGTGTTGCCAAGTCGTTTTGGCAAAACGATTCTCCACTCCACAAAAATCCTTCAATCCCGTTCCAAGAGAAAGTCGACAGCGATGTCCACTCGAAAGACCATCTCCAGGCTCGTCACACTCGGCGGGCTCTGCACTGCCGTCGCACTCGCAGCTACGGGTTGCGGTGCCGGGGGCCCCGCACCCACATCCGGAAGCGCGTCCAGCACCGTCAACGTCCTGGTGGAAGCCGGCGGCCACGCCGAGCTCACGGGCGTTGCCGAGCAATGCAAGAAGGACACCGGCCTCAACGTCAACTTCGTCGAACTGCCTTATGACGGCATGTTCAACCGGCTCTCCAGCGAGTTCTCCTCCGGCAACGTTTCCTTCGACGTCGCCGCATTGGACTCCGTCTGGCTCCCCAGCTTCAAGGATGCAGTCCAGCCCATCGATGAACTGTTCACCGATGAAGCCAAGAAGGATATTTTCCCCGCCCTCGTGAAGGAAGCCAACGTAGACGGCCACTTCATCGGAATGCCTGCCTGGACCAACGCAGAGATCATCCTGTACCGCAAGGATCTCTTCGAGGACGCCAAGAACAAGGCAGATTTCAAGGCAAAGTACGGTTATGAACTGACAGCCCCCACCACGTGGAAGCAGTACCAGGACATTTCCGAATTCTTCACCAAGGACGGCATGTACGGCACGGATGTGAAGGGCGCCGTGGAAACGGAATGGCTTGCCCACGTCCTGCAGGCCGGCTCGCCGATGGTCCTTGATGCGAACAACAACGTGATCATCGATAACGCTGCCCACAAGGAAGCCCTCGACTTCTACGTCAGCCTCACCAAGTCCGCCCCTCCGGGCGCTGCACAGGTTGACTGGGCCGCGGCACAGAACCTGTTCAACCAGGGCAAGACCGCCATGACCCGCTTCTGGGCCCACGCTTACCGGCAGATCCCCAAGGACTCTCCCGTAGCGGGCAAGGTGGGAGCCGCAGCGATGATTGGCGGCAGCGCCGGCGTCGCGGGTGTTCCGGGCCCGTGGTACCTGTCCGTACCCAAGGCCACCAAGAACGCTGATGCCGCCAAGAAGTTCATCAAGTGCGCTTACGACAACAACAGCATGGGTGTGGAATCAAGCCTGGGACTCGCCTCGCGCATCTCAGCGTTTGAGAAGTACCAGAACCAGCCGGGCTACGAGAGCTTCAAACCGCTGATCGAAACGCTCAACGGCAAGGCAACCGCAACGCGTCCGGCAACAGCCAAGTGGCAGCAGATCGTGGATACCGTTCTGGTTCCGCTCCTGCAGAAGGCTGTAGCCGGCGGTGACTCCGCCACCCTCCTGGCTGACGCCAAGAAGCAGATCCAGGACCTCCTCAAGTAAAGACTCCGCGGCTGGCACCGGCAGACTCGGCCGGTGCCGCCCGCGGTCCCAACAAACAGAAGAGAAAATCGTGCGTATCTCCGATCGCCGCTTCGCCCTATACCTGATGACCCCAGCGGCGCTGTTCCTGGCCGTGTTTGTGGCCTACCCGCTGTTCCGCCTGATCGCAGACAGCTTCTTCAAGATTTCGCCCATCGCGGGCGGCCCGCGGGACTTCGTCGGTTTCCAAAACTATGCGGCAGCGTTCGCCTCTGAAGCCTTTATGGGTGCCGGCTGGCGGACCCTGGCTTACACCGTGGTGGTAGTGACCCTCGAATTCGCACTCGGCCTTGGGATGGCCTTGTTGTTCACCACTCTCGGACGCAAGTCCCAGGTTTGGCGGACTGTCTTCCTTTACCCGCTGATGATTGCGCCGATCGTGGCCGGCCTGCTCTGGAAGTTCCTGATGATCGATAACTTCGGCCTCATCGGGACCCTCCTGCACCAAGCGGGCATCCTCTCCAACCCCAACCAGATCGGCTGGCTCTCGGACCCGAACATCGTGCTGTTCTCGGTAGCCGTCCCCGATATCTGGCTCACGACGTCCTTCATGTGCCTGGTGCTGTTCGCCGGCCTCCAAAACATCCCCGGCGACCTCATCGAGGCAGCCCGCCTGGACGGCGCCAAGGCACCGGCGCTCCTGTTCCAGATCATTCTTCCGCTCCTCCGCCCGGTAATCGCCGTGGCACTGGTGGTCCGCGGAATCGATGCCGCCCGGGCCTTTGACACCATCCTCATTCAAACCAACGGCGGCCCGCAGTCCGCCTCCGAAACCATGAGCCTGCTGATCTACCGGACCATGATCCGCTTCGGCGATCCCGGCCTGGCCAGCGCCATGGGCACTATCTACCTGCTGGCGATGCTCGCCGTCGCATTCTTCGCGGTGGCCACCATCTGGCGGCCAGGAAAGGACAACTGATGCGCGTCGCCGAACGAACAAAGCCCGACGGCGGGAAGGCGCCTACAGTGAGTGCCAGGAGTTCCGTTTCAACCGCCACGCATGTTGCCCCGCGCAGGCGCCGCGGCGTCAACCGTGAAGGCCTTGAGGCTGGACGCCGCAGCACCAGGACCATCCTGTGGATCCTGCTCGCTGCAGCCATGGTGCTGTACGGGTTCCCGTTCCTGTACCTGCTGTTTACGTCCTTCAAGACCCCGATCGACACCATCGCCGTTCCACCTACCATCCTTCCCAAAGAATGGACCCTGGAGAATTACGCGAACGCCCTTGGCCGTAGCGGTGTGTTGGCTTCATTCATCAACAGCATCCAGACCGCGATCATCAGCACCCTGCTGTCCTTGGTACTGGCTGTCCCAGCGGCTTATGGCATCACGCGCTACAAGACTCCGAGCGGCAGGGTGTTCATCATGGCCGCACTGGTCACCCGCATGGTGCCGCCGGTAGCAATCGGCATTCCGCTGGCATCCATGATGGCTTCGGCTGGTTTGGCGGATACCCCGATCGCGTTGTCCATTGCGCACACCACCATTTCCTTGCCGCTTTCCATCTGGCTGATGTCCAGCTTCTTCGAGGCTGTTCCCCGCGACCTGGAAGAGGCAGCAACGGTGGATGGCTGCAGCAGGCTCGGCGCGCTCTGGAGGGTAGTGATCCCGGTGGTTTCCGGAGGCATCGCCGTCACCGCGATCTTCGCCTTCCTTGCATCATGGAATGAGTTCCTCTTCGCACTCCTGATGACCGCCATCCGCTCCCAGACGACTCCAGTGGTCATCGCGAATTTCCAGACCCAATTCGGCCTGGACTGGGGATCCATGACGGCGCTGGCTGCCGTGTACTCCATCCCGGTCATCCTTCTCACCCTTCTCCTGCAGCGCAAGATCGTCGCAGGCATGACGCTCGGCGCCGTCAAGGGCTAAGAACCGTCAAGGGCCGGGAAACCACACCACAAAAAGGGCAGAAGCTATGTCAAGCAACAACTACTACGACGTCACTACGTGGCCGGTCGGCAACCCGTCCGAGGACGTCGGTGAAGTCATCAACAGCATCATCGCCGACATCAAGGCCCGGCAAGCAGCCACCGATGTGAACAACGGAGGAAAGCCGGGAGCGGTGATCTACCTGCCACCCGGGGACTACCACCTTCGTACGCAGGTGGTGATCGATATCAGCTTCCTCAGGATCCAGGGCTCGGGACACGGCTTTACGTCGTCAAGCATCCGGTTCAACGTTCCCGAAGACGAGTGGCCCGACCTGCATGAGCTGTGGCCCGGAGGAAGTCGCATTATTGTCGATCTTCCGCTCGGTGTTGACGGGGAAGCCTCCGACGAAGCCAAGGGAGCAGCCTTCTACATTGAGCGAAGCGGGAGCCCCCGGATCAGCTCGGTGGAGTTTTCCAACTTCTGCATCGACGGCTTGCACTTCACCCCGGACGGCTCGGAGCTGCCACCGGAAAACACTTATGTGAATGGCAAGACCGGCATCTATGTGGCGAGCGCCAATGACTCATTCCGCGTTACGGGGATGGGGTTCATCTACCTTGAGAACGCCCTCACGATCCATAACGCCGACGCGCTTTCCATCCACGACAACTTCATTGCTGAGTGTGGAAGCTGCATCGAGTTGCGCGGTTGGGGACAGGCGTCAAAGATCACCGACAATTTGATCGGAGCAGGTTTCAAAGGCCACTCGATCTATGCCAGGAACCATGGCGGGCTCCTGATAACCGCGAACAACATCTTCCCCAGGGGTGCGAGCAGCATCCATTTGGACGGCGTCACGCGTTCCAGCGTCACCAATAACCGTCTGCATTCGTTCTACCCCGGGATGGTGGTCCTCGCAGCGAACAGTTCCGAGAACCTCGTGGCAACGAACCACTTCCTGCGGGACCATGAGCCCTGGACGCCGTTCCTGGGAGTCGATAACGGGCTGGACGATCTGTACGGGCTTCTCTGCGTGAGCGGGAGCAACAACTCTGTGGTGGGCAACCACTTCTCCGAGGTCATCGACGCGCAGGGCATCCGTCCCGCAGGTGCGACGCCGGTCATCATCCGGTTGCTGGAGGGGGCTGGAAACTTCGTCTCCAACAACCACGTGGTGGCGATGGACGTTCACTCCGCATCAAGTGACTCCTGCTTCTCCGCCCAGGTGGATGCCCTGCTGACCACGGGTGTTTCCGACGGGCTCGCCGTCACGGCCGTCCTGGTCGATCCCGGATCTGCCCGGAACACGATCCTTGATTCCGGAACTGACGCCCAGGTTATTGCAGACAGGGCTGTAAACGCCTTGAGGGCCACACCGACAGTCGGTTTCCAGGCGGCACATGCTGATTCGATCGCAGGATCAGCACCAACATCATGAGGACGTGGGGGACCAATGACCAATAGATCAGTGGGTATCAAGGATGTGGCGGCAGAGGCCGGGGTTTCGGTCACCACCGTCTCCCACGTCCTGAACGATGTTGCCTACGCCCGGGTCGGCGCAAGAACCAGGGAGCGCGTCCAGGAAGCCGCACACCGTCTGGGGTACGGCCCTAACCGTCTGGCTCAAGCCCTGCGGACGCAACGTTCAGGGATGATCGGGTTCATCAGCGAGGAAATCGCCACCACGCCTCATGCAGGCAGGATCATCCTGGGCTCGGAGGAAACTGCCAAGCGCCGGGGCTACAACATCATGATCATCAACTCCACCAGCACCAGTTCCCAGGAGTCCAAGGAAAGCCAAGTGGCGGACCTGCTGGACCGGCAAGTGGACGGCATCCTGTACGCCACGATGTATCACCGGAAGCTGGCTGTTCCCAAGAACCTGGCGGGACTTCCTGCGGTCCTGGTGGACTCCGAAGATATCAGTAACACTGTTTCCTCCGTTATCCCCGACGAAGTGGGCGGCGCAAGGTCCGCCGTGCAGACACTGATCGACGCCGGTCACACCCGGATCGGGATGCTCAACAACACCGACGACGTGCCTGCAACCCACTCCCGGTTGCGGGCCTTCAAGGAAACGTTGGCAGACGCCGGGCTTCCGTTCCACGAAGAACTGGTCCAGTCCGAACATTCGGAGATGCCTGGTGGCTACCAGGCGGCGCTGCGTCTGCTGAAACCTGAGAGCCGGCCAACGGCCGTGTTCTGCTACAACGACCGCATGGCCATGGGTGCCTACCGGGCCGCTGCGGAACTTGGTCTCAGGATTCCGGAGGACATCTCCTTCGTCGGTTTCGACAACCAGGAACTCATTGCCGAAAACCTTTACCCTGCGCTGACAACAGTCGCCCTGCCGCACTACGAGATGGGTGCATGGGCAACGGAAAACCTGATCGATGCCATCGAAGGGAAATCCGACCTGCAGCTGTTCGCCACCCACCCCACCGTTCTTCCATGTCCCATGGTTCTTCGCGATTCCGTCGCATCCCTCCCGAAAGACCTCCGATGACTGAAACAACAACGCACCGTGCCGGTCTCGGCGAAGACGCCGCCTCAACGATGCGCCCGATACTTCACTACACGGCCAGGAACACCTGGCTGAACGACCCCAATGGACTGGTTTGGCACGACGGTCTCTACCACCTCTTCTACCAAAACAACCCGTTCGACAACGTCTGGGGCAACATGTCTTGGGGGCATGCCACCTCAACAGACCTGCTGCACTGGACTGAACACCCGGTTGCTATCGCCTGTGACGAGGAAGAAGACGTGTTTTCCGGCAGCATCGTGGTGGACCACGGCAATACCTCGGGATTCGGCACCCAGGAAGAGCCTGCGTTGGTGGCCATCTACACGAGCGCCTTCAAGGAAGGCTCGACGCACCAGGGGACTCAGGCCCAGTCCCTCTCGTTCTCCACGGATGGCGGCATGACCTGGAGCAAATATGCGGGCAATCCCGTGCTTGGCCGCGGCTCGGCGCATTTCCGGGATCCCAAGGTGTTCCGCTACGAGGGAACTGCCGGCGCCTGCTGGGTGATGGTGGCCGTGGAGGCCCAGCATCAGCAGGTTGTCATGTACCGCTCGGCCAACCTGAAGGACTGGGAATACCTGAGTACTTTCGGTCCCGCGAACTCGTCGGAGGGCGAGTGGGAATGCCCGGACTTGTTCCCGCTCCCTGTCGACGGGAACCCGGAGAACGTCAAGTGGGTCCTGGTGGTTAACGTCAATCCTGGTGCCGTGGCCGGTGGCTCGGGAGGGCAGTACTTCGTGGGCCACTTCGATGGCGTGCAGTTCACTGCCGATCCTGATTCGCTCGTTTCACCGGATGCTGACGGATCCACCGATCTCAGGCAATGCCTGTGGCTGGACTGGGGGCGTGACTACTACGCCGCGGTCTCCTTCAGCAACACCCCGGACAACCGCCGCATCATGATCGGCTGGATGAACAACTGGGACTATGCCAACTCCTTGCCCACGGCCCCGTGGCGTTCGGGGATGTCCCTTGCCCGCGAGGTGGAACTCGCGACTGTAGAGGGCCTGCCGCGCCTGGTGCAGCGGCCCGTGCTTCCTCTGGTGCGGCCCCTGGACTCCGGTGTACCAAACAGCACTTTCCAGGACGTGGAACTTCACGATTCCGTGCTGGAACTGCCCGACGCCGTGCCCGGATCAGCCCAGCTGATCGAGGCCGAGATCCTGCCCGGCTCGGCGCGGAGCATTGCGTTCAGGCTTCTATGTGCCCCGGACGGGAGCGCCGCAACGGTTCTCAGCTTTGATCCCGTAACGAGTCAACTCACCCTGGACCGCCGCACTTCCGGAAACACAGCCTTCCACGAAAAGTTTGCGTCGGCAGAGTCGGCGCCAGTGAAGCTCGACGGCGGTGTGCTGAGGCTGCGTATTATCGTGGACCAGTCCGTGGAGGTCTTCGCCCAAGACGGCAGGGTTGTCCTGAGCGATCTTGTTTTTCCCCTCCCCGGGAGCCTGGGCACCGACCTCCGCGTGGAAGGCGGCACGGCCACTGTCCTGAAACTGGTTGTCAGCTTATTGTCCTAAGGACAGGGCTGGTTCGAGTCCGGATGGGAGAGTTCTAGCGCTGGCTTCCCGCTCCGAGGAGACTGTGGGTGTGGACGTTGATTCCTCACGAACGGATACCGACATGGCTGCCATTTCACCTTCCAACCTCACTGTCACCACCATTTCCCTCACGATGGCAGATATTGGCCCACTGAACCCCTTGCCCGTAGTGGCCGCGGAGCTCGATCAGCCTTACACCGTGGGGGAGGGCGTGCCGGACGAACTCCAGGCGGCGGCCCGCTACGGAGTAGTGCCCAACGTGTTCCCATACCTCATGCAGGATGGCTATACCCGGGAGCCGGCACCCAAGGAGCTGCCCGCCGTCGTGCTTGAGAACAGCAAGCTCAGGGCGACGGTCATGCCGTCCCTGGGCGGCCGTATCTGGGAATTGTTCGACAAAGTGACGGGAAAGCAGCTCCTCCACACGCACGGGGCACCCCAGTTGGCCAACATCGCGCTGCGAAAGGCGTGGTTCGCGGGCGGTCTGGAGTGGAACATCGGCACGCGAGGCCACTCACCCACCAGTTGCGATCCACTGCACACCGCGATCGTCCACACCCTGGACGGCAAGCACATCCTTCGCGTGTGGGAGTTCGAGCGGCTCCGGGAAGTGGTCTTCCAAGTGGACATATGGTTGCCTGCCGAATCGGCGGTGCTCTTTGCGGCGGTGCGTATCCGTAACCCCAATGACCATGACGTTCCCATGTACTGGTGGAGCAACGCGGCCATTCCGGAGACGGACCGCACCCGGGTGATCGCTCCGGCTGACGAAGCATTTGGCAGCGACTACGCCACGGACATCACCCGCGTCCGGCCCACGGACCACAACGGCTACGACGGCACGTGGTTGGTCAACAGCCCACATGCCGCCGATTTCTTCTTTGATATTGATCCATCCGAACGTCGCTGGGTTGTGGCTGCGGACGACGACGGCGATGGGTTGGCGATGCTGTCCACCGGCCGGTTGAGGGGCAAGAAGCTTTTCGTCTGGGGACAAGGCCAGGGCGGTAAACGGTGGCAGCAGTGGTTGAGCCCGGGTGCCGGCCCTTACGCCGAGATCCAGGCCGGTCTGGCGAGAACCCAGTTTGAGCATTTGTCCATGCCGGCGGGTGCGGAATGGTCCTGGGTGGAAGCGTACGGAAACGGGCATCTGGACCCGGACACATCCCACGGATCAGATTGGGAGGCGGCCGTGGCCCATGCCAGCCAGCGGCTCGAGGAGCTCCTGGCGCACGAGGAGTTGGAAGCAATGCTGCCCGCCGCCATCACCGATGCTGACGTCCCGCCGTCCACCATGGTGCTCCACGGCAGTGGCTGGGGAGTGGTGGAACGGGCGCGGCGCCGAAGGGCAGGCAAGGGCTGGATTGATGAGAGCGGCACCCCGTTCGTAGATGAAAGCATCACAGCGGAGCAGGAACCATGGCTGGAACGGCTGAAGGGAAAAGCGTTCGACGGCGCGCCCAGCTTTGTTGCCGGAGCTGACTGGGAGGAGCGGCTGGAGGGACAGGAAAGTCCTGAGGCGCGCTTCCATGTGGCCACCATGAGGCATGCCCGGCAAGATCTGGAGGGAGCCAAGGCGGCCTACCGCGAGGTGCTTGCTGCCGGGGGCGTTCAGCCGCGGACTTTGGCGCTCGCACATCGCGGATTGGGACTGGCGTTACTGGCCGACGGCGCGGATCGCGAGGGCCTGGAGGAACTCAGGAGCGGGGTGCAGGCTGACTCCTCCAATACGGCATTACTGACCGAGGCCGTGACACTCAGCATCCGCCATGACCAACCGGCCCAGGCGCTGGAACTGCTGGAGTCCGCGCCGAAGGAGGGCGCCGCCGTCGGGCGTTTGAGGTTCCTCAAGGCCCTGGCATTGGCCCGCGTGGGCAAGGCGGGCGATGCTGCCGCCATCCTGCGCGAGGGCGTGGAAATACCGGACCTCCGCGAGGGAGAGGATGCCATCGCGGCGCTCTGGGAAGAAGTCTGTCCGGGCGAAGCAGTGCCCTTCAACTACCAATTTGGAATGCACTAAGGGACTGGGACGCCAACTGGGTAGACCCTCACGCTTCGGGCAGCAGGACCACTTCGAAGTAGGCGCGCAAGGCTTTTGCCACGTCTATGGTGTCCGGGGCCAACAGCCATTGGGTTTGAAGCCCGTCCCACAGGGCAACCAGGGACATGGCTGCCCACGCCGGATCGACGCCGGGCCTGAGCTTGCCCTCCTGTGCCAAGGCCGAGAAAGAGCGGGTATAGCTTTCACGTAAGCGTTCGAAGCGTTCGGTGAAGTAATCACGGCCGGGATGGGCATTCGTGATCGATTCCGCGCAGAGCACTGTGTAGAGCTCGATGACTCCGGGAATCTTCTCGTTGTGGAGTGCTGTGCGAATCACCGCGTCCTCAAACGACTCTTCCCGGGCGGAGGGATTCGCGCTTTTGGTCAGCTCGTCGCGCCACTCCAGGACGGCCATCAGGAGATCGCTCTTGGAGGGGAAATAATGCAGCAGGCTTGTCTGGCTCATGCCCGCTTGGTTGGCAACGTCCTGCAGCGAGCCTCCCAGATACCCCTTCGCGGCAAACACGGCGTGGGCGGAGTCGAGGATCAGCCGTCGCTTTTCTTTCGCCTTGGCATAGGGTCCCCGCTTGGCGCTAGCCGTGTCCTTTGTGGTCATGGCAAGCCAGTGTACAGCGGGCGGGGACCGCAATTCTGAAATTCGAGTATCTACTCGAAATTTGTGTTAGCGTGGTCACACCCAACCCTGCAGTGGACGCTTGAAGGAGCCACGTGGAATCGACATCTTTGGCCTTGTTTGCCGGCACTTCCTACATCACGCATCCTGGCCCGGGCTCCGGCAATCGGCTGCCAGCCCGTTCCTGGCTGCGGAGTGACGCACCCACGATCCCGCTCAACGGCTTGTGGAGATTCCGTCTTCTGCCCGGCGCGCCGGGAACGCCAGGCGGCAGGGGAGTCCTGCCTGCTGGCGAGCAGGTGGAGGGAGTCGCTGACGAAGCCCTGGATGATTCCGGCTGGGATGAGATCCCTGTTCCTTCCCATTGGGTCCTGGAAGGAGCGGGCCGTTATGGCCGCCCCATCTACACGAACGTCCAGTTCCCCTTTCCCACGGATGCACCGCATGTGCCTGATGAGAATCCAACGGGCGACTACAGGCGGACCTTCACCATTCCTGCGGACTGGGCCACTGCGGAGAGTATCGTCCTGCGCTTTGATGGAGTGGAATCCCGCTACAAATTGTGGATCAACGGAACAGTGATCGGTGTCGGCGCGGGAAGCCGGCTGGCCCAGGAGTTCGACGTCACCGAGGCAGTCCGTCCCGGGGAAAACGTCCTGGCTGTCCGCGTCCATCAGTGGTCTGCTTCGAGCTACGTCGAGGACCAGGACCAATGGTGGATGCCGGGCATCTTCCGCGACGTCACGCTTCAGGCCCGTCCTCAAGCGGGTATCGACGACGTCTGGTTGCGGACCCCATTTGAGGGCACCGGCCACTCCGGTTCAGGCGTCATCGACGCCGAAATTGCGGCCGCTCCCGCTGCCTATCCTGTGCGGCTCCGCGTTCCCGAACTTGATGTAGACGTCACGTGGGAAAGTCCGGCGGACGTCGCCCCGGTGGCGATTGCCGCCGTCGAACCCTGGTCCGCGGAAGTCCCGCGGCTGTACGCGGCGACGATCTCAAGCCAAGGCGAGACGGTCTCGTTGAAGATCGGCTTCCGAACGGTGGAAATCAAGGGCGACCAGTTCCTGGTGAACGGGCGGCGGGTAGTGTTCCATGGCGTCAACCGGCACGAGACGCACCCGGACCGTGGCCGCGTCTTTGACGAAGATTTTGCCCGGGCCGATCTGGCCATGATGAAGCAGTTCAACGTCAATGCCATCCGCACCAGCCACTACCCGCCGCACCCGCGCCTGCTGGATCTCGCTGATGAGATGGGATTTTGGGTGATCCTGGAGTGCGATCTTGAAACGCACGGCTTTGAGCGGCATGGCTGGGCCGGAAATCCCAGTGACGATCCTGCCTGGCGCGAGGCGTTGGTTGACAGGATGGAGCGCACCGTTGAGCGGGACAAGAACCACCCCTCAATCGTCATGTGGTCCTTGGGCAACGAGGCAGGAACCGGCGCAAACCTCGCGGCCATGTCCGCCTGGACCCACGCGCGCGACTCCAGCCGTCCAGTCCACTACGAGGGCGACTACACGGGCGCGTACACCGACGTCTACTCGCGCATGTACTCTTCCATCCCCGAAACCGAAGCCATTGGCCGCAACGATTCCGGCTCGCTCCTGCTTGGCTGCTCCGCCGCGGAATCGGCGCGCCAACGCAGTAAACCGTTCCTGCTGTGCGAGTACGTGCATGCAATGGGCAACGGTCCCGGTGCGATCGACCAATATGAGGACCTGGTGGACCGCTATCCGCGGTTGCATGGAGGGTTCGTGTGGGAATGGCGGGACCACGGGATCCGCACCACCACCGCTGACGGCACGGAGTTCTTCGCCTACGGGGGCGACTTCGGCGAGGTTGTCCACGACGGCAACTTCGTCATGGACGGCATGGTTCTTTCGGATTCGACGCCCAGCCCGGGATTGTTCGAGTACAAACAGATCGTGGCGCCCCTCCGTTTGGGCTTCGAAGTAGCCGGCACCGACGACGTGAGGCACCCAATGCTCACAGTCGCCAACCTGCGGCACTCGGCGGACGCGTCCGACGTCGTCCTTCGCTGGCGCACCGAAACGGACGGCGAGCCGAACGCGTCCGGAACGTTCGACGTCGTCACCGCCAGTGGCGGTCAACTCGCCGCTGGTGACTCCACAGTCATGGAGTTGCCGGAGTCAGCGCTAAGGGCTCTCACTAAGGTGGAGGCTGGCGAACAGTGGCTCACCGTCGAGGTTGCCCTGCGCAAGGACACCGCGTGGGCTCCGGCCGGCCATGTCATCTCCACTGCGCAGTTGGATTTAACTGCGCCTGCCGCCAGGCGTCCCCTTAAGGCTCCGCGCCCTCTGTCGTCGGCTGCTCGCGGGGAGACCGGGACGGCCGGGGCACTATCCCTGGGACCGGCCCAGTTCGAGGATGGGCGGCTCGTTGCCCTGGGTGGACTGCCGGTATCCGGGCCGCGTCTGGAGTTATGGCGGGCACCAACGGACAACGACCAAGGTTCGGGTTTCGGCAGTTACGACCTCGCAGATCCGTGGCTCAACAATGGCGCCGGGGTTCCAGCTCTGTCCAACCAGAGTGTATGGCTCAAGGCGGGTCTGGACAGACTGACGGCCCGCGTCCAGAAAGTGGTGCAGGCCGACGACGGCGTGTTCGTCACCACCCGCTATGCCGCTGCGGACAACGCACATTCTGTTTCCGTGGACGAGCAGTGGCAGGTATCCGGGGGAGAGCTGTGGCTGCGCCTGGACATTGTGCCCAGCTCGGGCTGGAACATGGTGTGGCCTCGCCTGGGCGTGCGGTTTGACCTGCCCAAGTCAGTGGACGGAGCCTCCTGGTTCGGGACAGGACCGCGGGAATCGTATCCGGACAGCATGCGTGCTGCCTTGGTGGGCCGCTACTCGGCGGCAATCGACGAGCTCGGCGTGAACTACGCGCGGCCGCAGGAGACAGGGCACAGGAGTGCGGTCCGATCCCTGGAGCTGCGCAACGGTACGGATCCTTGGGTGACGTTCCATGCACTTCCAGATTCGAGGGATCGGCTGCCTGGCTTCACGTTGTCCCGGCATACGGCGCAGCAGGTCTCGGGCGCGGCCCATCGGCACGAATTGCCGCAGAGCCGGAACAGCTTCCTCTACCTTGACGCCGCACAACACGGGCTGGGCTCGCGGGCATGCGGACCCGACGTGTGGCCCGATTTCGCCCTTAAACCCGAAGCCCGCACGCTGGTGTTCAGGATCGCGGCTGCCGGCTAGCAGGAACCCAGCCCGGCCTTCGTCTGCTTGCGGGCAAGGCCGGGCACGCTCAGGGTGTTGCGGTGGGCGTGGCCGTGGGTGTGGGAGTGGCCGTCACGGTTGCCGTAGGAGCGGGCTCGGTAGTTGGGGTCCCTGTGATGGTTGCGGTGGGAGCGACCGTGGCTGTTGGAGTCGGCGACGCCGTGGGGTCGGATGTGGTGGTTGGTGATGCCGTGGGTTCGGCGGTAGGAGTCGGGCTGGCCGTTGGCGTCGGCGTGGGCGTAGCCGTCACAGTTGGTGTGGGCGTAGTGGTCGGAGTTGCCGTGGGTTCGGCGGTCGGGCTGGCCGTTGGCGTCGGCGTAGTGCTCACAGTGGGGGTGGGCTCAGCCGTTGCAGTGGGCGTGGGTGTAGCAGTTGGGGTCGGCGTGGGAGTAGCCGTCGGGGTCGCCGTAGGTGAGGGAGTGGGCTGCGCAGCCGGCTCGGGGGCTGGCGCCCCCGGCTCGCCAAGCGCGATCCCGAGCGACCACACCGGAACCTCGCCAACCGGCGTCGTTCCAGTTGTTGGTGAGAAGCTTGTGAGCCTGAGTAGATCCACGGACGATTCTGTATCCAGTGGAATCAGGCTCCACGATGATGGATCCACCAGCACGCCATTCACAATTGTTTCAAAGTGAAGGTGGCATCCGGTGGACGAACCAGTGGAGCCGACCAATCCGATGACTTCTCCGGCTTCAACTACCTGCCCTTTGCGCACGGCGCTCGCCTGCAAGTGGTTGTACGTAGTGATAAGTCCGTTGCCGTGATCGATCTCTATCCGGTTGCCTCCACCCCAGGCATGCCAGCCCACCTCGCGCACGTAGCCGTCATCAGCAGAATGGACCGGTGTGCCACAGGCCGCTGCGAAGTCCTGCCCTGTATGAAATTCCCCCGGGGCACCTGTGATCGGATTGGTGCGTAGCCCAAAAGGTGAACTGGGGCGCAGATTCAGCAATGGGGACATCAACGAGCCGGGTCCCGGCCGTACATGACGGGACTCAGGGTTCCCCACCGATGTTTGCCACGAGCCGCCGCCGGAACAGGTAGATGCACCCTGGGAATTCAGGAAACTCACGATTTCCTGTGCCAGCTCCCGGTACTTGGTGTAGTGGTCTGGATCCTGGTTCCGCTGCACGAGGTGGATGGCCAGGCTGGACGGCAGAAGCTGCCAGTCCTTGATGCCCTTCAGGGCAAGGAAGAAGCTGGTTGCGCTGATGAACGGATCCATGCGATCCGCATAAGAGCCCCATGCGCCGTTGGCGCGCTGCTGGAAAAGCCCGCGGGAGTCCGGCCCAGCGGCGTCACCGAAGTCCTTGCTTTCAAGGGAAGATTCGCCAAGGGCGGCTTGTACCCCAAGGATTTGGGCGTCGAGTGTTAGCCCCAGCTTTTTGCCCGCCACCATGATGGCCGAAGCGTTGCGGAGTTGGAGGTCTGAAGGGCCGCCGCTGGTGGACGCCACTCCAAATCCTGAGGCTGTTTGTTGACAGAGTGTCGCGGCCAAGGGGTTCGTAGGCCCAGGCTCAACCGTTCCCGAAGGGGTGGTGCTATTAACGGCAGTGTCATTCGTGGACCGATTGGCTACTGAGGATGCATCAGCCGTTGAATCTGCCCGGATCTGCTGGGTGGCTGGGGGCGCCGTGGTGACCGCTGCAGATTGGAAGCAGCCAAGCATGACCGCCGCCGCGAGAACCGCTAACGGAATCCGGGCGTGCCCATGGAGCCGGGTTGGGCCCTTGTCAGGAGGTTTGTTGTTCACAAAACCCGCTCCTGACATGGATCCGTGCCCGGCGAAAAGTGTTGGAGGTCCACACCATTGTCTGGATCCGATCACTGCATGTTACGGGTACTGCAGGTCTATGGGAATGACGGGCTCACGTCAAGCCATGTTTGCGCGAACATCGCCACTTAACCAGACTTCTATCTGTCCTGTGCCCCTCCAAATCCAGATGCTTGGCTAAGTCAAACAAGGTAAGTTGGCATGGTGACCCCCTCCGTGAAGCCTGCCATTGACCGCGCCCCCGGAATCTCCAAGGAGATCGAGGACGCGGCCTGGTATGTGTTGGGCCCGGCACTCCAAGGGAGACCGTCAGCGCTGGACGGCCATACGCTGACGTGGACGGCGGACGCCGCCGGAGAACTGCTGGAACGCCTTGAGCGCGGGGTGGAAGATTCCAAGGCCCCCATGATGACCAATCTTCGGCAAAACCTCGAAGGCGCGTCACGGGAAGCCAAGCTGCTGGCAGTGGAATTGCTCTTCCTGCAGTCGCTGCCATTGGCCCATGAGGTCAAGTCCCTCAGGGTCAAGCGTGCTCGTGTGGCCGAGGCTGCCTCCTGGGTAGAGCCGCCGATCGAGTTGCCGGGGGAGCTCTACGAGGGCATGACGGACCACGGCGTGATCCGTGACCGTACCGCCGAGTTCAACTGGACCATTTGGGACCACCTGAAATGGCTGTGCCGCTTTGTTGCGCATGTAGACGGCCAGAGCACGGAGACCATCAACCAGGCGCTCGCCGATCCGTTGAAGTTCCACGAGCTTGCAGTGGGAACACCAGAGGACCAACCAGCCATGCGCCGCAGTATCGAGTATTTGGTGTGGCCCAGCTACTTCGAGCCTGTGGTGGCTGACGTGGAGCGCCGGGAGATTCGTGATGCTTTCGCCTCACTCGTTGGTGGCGCCGGGGGCGATACCGAGGAGGACGTGACTGCGGACATCCATCGGATCCGGCTGCACCTGGACGAACAAGCCGGCCAGCGCATCGATTGGTATGCACGCCAGCTGGTCAGCCAATGGCGCAAGGTGGGGGACCCCGGACGCCGCTCCTGGTTGCTGCGTACCCATCACGACAACGCTGACCTGCTGGCCGCCTGGGTTGCTGAAGAGAAGGCCACCCTGGACGTTGAGCACCTCCGCTCCCTCACTGCCGGAGTCACTGCCGGCGTGGTCCAGCATGCAGTGGACGAGGATTACAAGCACCTGGGCTACGTAGAGCGCGAGGACACCAAGACGGCGGTCTTCGCCTTCCTCACGGTGATGAAACCCGGTGACCTTACGCTCTACCAGCACGCCGGACGGGTCCGTGTGGGAGTGGTCCTTGGCGAGCCCGAACACCACGAGGACAACCGGCGTATCCGCCGCAAGGTCCGCTGGTTCGATGACAGTTACGCCATCACCGAACTCCCACGCCATGCACAGCGGCAATTGTCCACGCCCGGGATCATCGTGGATGTCACCAGGGTCATTCAGGCGTTGCAGGAACTCCTGCCGGTAGAAGCCGAAACCGACGGCGAGGACGAAGCGCCGCCCACCGCCGTCGTCGAGGTTGTCCAGCAGGGTTTCCGGCCGTTGACCGAAGAGTTCGCAGCTTCCCTTCACATGGACCTTGAGCCGCTGAAGGAAATCGCCGAACTGCTCGAAGAGAACCGCCAACTGGTTCTTTACGGACCTCCAGGTACCGGCAAGACGTACCTGGCCAAGCACCTCGCTGCCGAACTCGCCGGCGACAGCACCGATGAACGCGTGAAGCTGGTGCAGTTCCATCCGTCATACGCGTACGAGGATTTCTTTGAGGGTTACCGTCCGGACAAAACCGACGACGGCCAGGTCTCCTTCAAGCTCGTGGCCGGGCCGTTGCGTCGGCTCGCGGAGGAAGCTGCCAAGCCGGAGAACGCGCACAAGCCGTACTTCCTGATCATCGATGAGATGAACCGTGCCAACCTGGCCAAGGTCTTCGGCGAGCTGTACTTCCTCCTTGAATACCGTGATGACCGCATTTACCTGCAGTACAGCCCCAACGAACCCTTCAGCCTGCCGGACAACCTGTACATCATCGGCACCATGAACACCGCTGACCGCTCCATCGCCATGATGGACGCCGCCATCCGTCGTCGTTTCGCGTTCATCGAACTCCATCCCAAGGTGGAACCGGTGAGGGGCTCGCTGCGGCGCTTCCTGCAGGCCCGCGGCCTGGACACCCTCAATGCGGATCTCCTGGACGCCCTCAACGACGCCATCGATGACTGGGACAGGGACCTGATGATCGGGCCGTCCTACTTCATGAAGAACGCTGCCCAAAACCCCACAGGATTGCGGCGCATCTGGAAGTACGAGCTCATGCCGTTGCTGGAGGAGCACTATCACGGGCAGTTGAACCGTGCCCAGTTGGAGGAACGCTTCGGCCTGGACCAATTGCTGGGACGACTTGCTGCCCGCTAAGGCCGTCCCGCCACGCCCGCGGCGGCCACCGGCAAGTGCCGGTACGGCGCGGACGGCTGCCGGGACCCGGCACATCGTCATGGACGAGCTCTCACGGGGAGTCGTTGACAAGCTCGACCCCCCAACCGCTGCGTTCATCAACGCCAGTGGGCTGGCGAAAGCGTCACCGATTGGCATGGGCCTCTATAGGATCGAACCCGTCGGCAAAGTCGGTGCGGTGCGCACTTCCACTGTCCAGCTCGAGGTCCGCCCCAAGGACCGGCTTGGCCTGAGTCGCTTGCTTTTCCTCCTCAGCTACGCCGGTGACCAAGGCTTCCGCGACCACTCCGTAGAAGCGGTTGAGCACCCGGATCTCTGGAGCGCCTTGGCCGAGTCACTGGCCCAGCTGGCTGACCGCGCGCTGAGCCGCGGCGTCCTGCAGGGCTACCTCACCATCCATGAATCGCTGCGGACCGTCAAAGGCCGCATCCGCATCTCGGACCAGATCTCCCGCAGGCCCGGCATGATGGTGCCCTTGGAAGTGTCCTACGACGAATTCACCGAGGACATCGCTGAGAACCGCATCCTCCGCGCCGCCTTGGAACGGATGGGGAAGGTGCCGGGCGTCCGGGCCGACGTCCTGAGCCGCTTGCGCCAGCTCAAGGGAAAGCTCGACGCCGTCACCCGTCTGCAGTCCGGAGCCCCACTGCCGCCGTGGCGGGCCAACCGAATGAATCTCAGGTACCACGCCGTTCTGCGGCTCTCGGAGGTCATCCTGCGCAATGCCTCCGCCGAGGCCGGCGAAGGGAAGCAGCAGACGGCTTCCTTTGTGGTGGACATGGCACAGGTTTTCGAAGAGTTCGTGGGCACGGCTTTGCGTCATGCGATGAGTGTTTACCCGGGGGAGATGCGCCTCCAGTACGGAGCGCTGCTCAATGAGGCTGTCCGGGACGCGGATCGCCTGACAGTCCGCCCCGACGCCGTGCACTTCCTGGGTGGGAGGCCCGTGGTGGTCTACGACTCCAAGTACACAGCGGCAGGAGATGCCGGCGCTTCACTGAACGCGGACCATTACCAATTGTTGGCGTACTGCACCGCACTCCGGGTCCCGACGGCATGGCTTGTCTACGCTGGACCGGGCGAGATGAAGTTGCGCAGGATCCTGAACACGGACATCGACATCGTGGAGTATCCGCTGGACCTGTCCCTGCCGCCGTCGGAAATCCTGGCTGCCGTGGCGGACCTCGCGGAACAGTCGTGGGGCGAGGTAGTGCGTCAGGCTGTGGCGGGACGAACGGCGTCAGACTAGCCTGAGAACTACGGCCGGGTGAACGACGGCTGAGGGGAAATTCTCGAGGGAGGCATCATGGCTGGCAGGAAATCGTGGCGCGATATGAGCAAGGGCCAGCGGATCATGGTCATCGTCAGCGGAGCCATAAATATGGCCCTGCTGGGTGCAGCGCAACGGAGCATCGGAAAGACCCCCGACTCCAGAATCAGGGGAAAGAAGGCGGTGTGGCGCGCTGTTTCGTTCATCAACTTCTTCGGACCGGTGAGCTACTTCCTCTTCGGCCGCCGTCGTGATGCCGCAGTAGCAGGCAGCGGGCGCTAACGCCTAGGTGGGCATCTTCACGAGGAAGGTCGTGCCCCGGCCGGGTTCGCTTTCCAGCGTGATGGTTCCGCCATGCGCTTCGACGATCGCCTTGCTGATGGGCAGTCCAAGCCCGACGCCGGGAATGGTGCTGTTGCGTACGCCGCCGGCCCGGAAGAACTTGGTAAAGGCCTCGGACTGCTCTTCTTCAGTCATGCCCATGCCGGTATCGGAGACGCGGCAGAACACGAAATCCTGGTCCTCCCACGCGGCAACCTCTACGTTTGCGCCTTTGGGGGAGTACTTGATGGCGTTTGATACCAGGTTGTCCAGGACCTGGGCTATTCGTGAGGAGTCCACGTGGGCCTCCAAGGACTCAGGGACATCCATGGACAACCGGATGCCCGCTTTGGCTGCCCGGGGACCGGCAGAGCTCACGCTTCCCCGCACCAGCTCGGCCACGTCCACCGCGTGCGGCTGAATGACCATTTGGCCTGAACGCACTGCCAACAAATCCGATACCAGGGTAAGCAACCGTTCGGCGTTCCTTCGAACGATATCGAGTTGCCTGCGCGACGAGGGATCCAGGGAACGCGGTTCATCCAGCAGAAGCTCAACGTAACCAAGGATGGACGTCAGCGGCGTTCGGAATTCATGGGAGACGTTGGCGACGAAGTCGTCCTTGGCGGCCAGGGCATTGACCAGGTCTGTGACGTCGCTGAAGACAATAACCGAGCCGGCGAAGTTCCCGGCGTCGTCAACCATGGGGCGGGCGCTTGTGGTGAAGGCGCGCTGGTCTGCTCCGGAACCAAGCCATACGAGTTGGTCCGTGAACCTTTCCCCCAGGACCGCACGCCGGACTGGACGGCGGTCAGAGGGCAACGGCGTGGTCCTGTCCTGGTCGAAGACGAGCAGCTCGGATTCGTTCGGATCGTCATTGCCTGGAGGAGTTGCCAAGGAGTGGGTTTGCCGTTGGCGGCGGTTCATGAGGATGTCATGGCCTTCGCCATCCACCGCCACCACACCCAGGGGCAAGGCTTCCATGACAGTGTTCAAGAGCCGTTCCTGCTTGGTGCTGACGTCGAGCGCTTTCTTTAGTTCCTCATCCTTTTGTTCCAAGGCCCGCTGCTGGCGCACCATGCTCAGAGTCAGCACGCTCACGGACACGCCGATGCCAAGCATCAGGATCGGGAAGAGCAGGGGCTTGGTGAGGTCCTGCTCAGTGAAGGAGCCCTTGACGAACAAGGGAGCCCAAACGATGCAGAGCGGACCCACGAATGACAAGGCAATCGCCAGTCTTGGGTACAGGCCGGACGCACAGAGCCAAATGACGGGCAGGACCACCAGGACACTGAGCCCCGTGAGCGCTTCCTGCCCTCCTTCCCTGCCGAACGAAATCGACACCATGTCCAGGATCGGTAGCACCAGGAAGCTGGGGAACGGCAGCCGGTGCCACGGCACAATGACGCACACCGCCAACAGGAATGCCTGGCTGAGCAGGAAGAGGAGGAACATGGGATTTTCGAGCGTGGCCGGGAAAAACAGCCACACCAGAATCGCCGAAATGCACACACAGACGGACAGCGGCAATTGGCTGAGAACCACCCTCATTCGCAGGGTGTGTTCGTGGAAAGAGCGCCGGAAAACCAGGAGTTTTTTCTTCTCGCCAAGATCCCAGGTGGTTGGGCGGGTCACGGCGCAACCACCCGGAATGCAGAAGAAAGTCGGTTCATGAGATCAGCCTAACCATAATGGTTATACTTCGAAGGGTTATCGAAGGGGCTGAGGGGCAGCGATGAGTGAAGTACGTGTGGGGCTGGTCATTGAAGATGACCAGGATATTCGCGAATTGGTGCGTGTGGTCCTTTCCCAAGCGGGATTTGACGTCCATGTTGCATCCACTGGATCCGCGGGCGTCACGTCAGCCCGCGAACTGAATCCAGACGTCATAACGCTGGACCTGGGCCTGCCCGACATCGATGGTTTCGAGGTGGCACGCCAGATCCGGAAATCCTCGGACGCCTACATCATCATGTTGACGGCTCGTGCGGAGGAACTGGACACCCTCATGGGCCTCGAGGCCGGCGGCGACGACTACCTCACCAAGCCGTTCCGCCCGCGCGAACTTCGTGCACGCGTCGAGGCCATGATGCGAAGGCCCCGCGCGTCGTCGGAGTCCAAGGCCGCCGCTGAAGAAACCGACCCGGAGATGACCCACAACGGCCTTGCCGTTTCGGCCGGCTCCAGGACGGCAGTCTTGAACGGTCAGGAACTGAGGCTGACACGCACCGAATTCGACCTCCTGCTTGCCCTGCTCGAGACAGGCAGGATTGTGCGGACCAAGGCAGATCTGGCGCGGCGCCTTCGCAATGAACCCTACGACGTCGGTAGCTACGTCAGCGATGCCGACGAACGTGCCGTTGAGGTGCACATGGGCAACCTGCGCAAGAAACTTGGCGACAGCATCCAGAACCCGCGCTGGCTTGAGACTGTGCGCGGCGTGGGGTACCGGCTCGCGCCGCTGGCTCAGGGCAACTAAGGATCTGCTGGACCACGCCCGGAGCTTGCCCTATGGTTGGGGCATCAACGGTCGTTGGCCGATGGAGCTCCATCGCGGAGGTGCATCATGGGTATTATTTCTTCCGGTTTCCGTGGACGGCGGTCCGAGAATGCTGCGTTGCCTCCGGGACAGCATGAAACTCAGGACTTTCCTGTCCTGACCGCGGGACCCGCTCCGCTCATTCCCGTTGAAGAATGGGAGTTCTTCATTACCGCGGAGGATGGCCAGCGGCTCGCGTGGACCTGGGATGAGTTCATGGCCTTGCCGCAGGAAGAGATCACCCAAGACATTCACTGCGTCACCAGTTGGTCAAAACTGGGAACAGTGTGGCGTGGAGTTTCGGTGGACACGCTTTTCGAAAAGGTGGAGACAACCCGCGACTTCGCCACCGCCCATTCATTTGGCGGTTACACCACCAATGTTCCGCTGTGGGACCTGTTGGGCGGCAAGGCCTGGGTGGCGTGGGAGTTCGATAACGAACCACTTGAACGCGCGCATGGCGGTCCGGCGCGGCTTTTGGTGCCGCATTTGTATTTCTGGAAAAGCGCCAAATGGATTCATGGTTTGGAACTGACGGATGACGACGTTCCCGGTTTCTGGGAATCGAATGGATATCATCTGCACGGCAATCCTTGGCGCGAGGAGCGTTACTCGTGAGGCCTTTGCTGTGAGTTCTGTATGGCGGGTCGCTGAAGTGGTGGGCGGGGAACTGGAAAACGCCACAGCCCGGACCATTAGGCTGCGCGTGGATGGTTTGATGGGATACCTCGCCGGGCAGCACATTGATATCCGCCTCACCGCGGACGACGGCTATACAGCCATCCGGTCTTACTCGGTGGCATCGGCAAGTGCGGATGAGCATCTGGAAATCACCGTTGATGAACTGCCCGACGGCGAAGTCTCGCCGTACCTCGTCCGGGACCTGGCGGTCGGAGACCGGTTGGAAATCCGGGGACCCGTGGGCGGCTGGTTTGTCTGGCGGAATGGAAATGCCAACCCGGTGCAGCTGATCGGAGGAGGGTCAGGTGTGGTGCCGCTGATGTCGATGATCCGCGCCCATCAGGCATCCAACAGCGTGGCCCCTTTCAAGTTGCTCTATTCCCTTAAAGCTCCTGACGCTGCGCTCTACCGTGACGAGCTGCATCGTTTGGACCAGGATTCAGCCAAGCTGATGGTCGATTACGTCTACACGCGTTCGACGCCGGATGGCTGGCCGGCAGCGCCAGGCCGCCTTACGTCGGAGACCCTTTTGGGCAAGATCTTCCCGACAGAGGAGAACCCGGATGTTTTTGTTTGCGGCCAGACAGTCTTCGTGGAGACCGTTGCGGACTGGCTTGTAATGGCCGGTTATCGGCCGGAGTCGATCAAGACCGAGCGGTTTGGCGGGACGGGAGGTATCCGGTGACCAGCACCGACGACTTCGCTGTCCCCGAGTCCGATGACCCGGACATTGCAGCAGGACCCCATGACCCGATTCCGTATGTTGACGGGAACGCCGCGGCCGGCGCCCTGTCCGAAGTCTTCCGGATCGACATCATCGCGGCGCTCGGGCGGTGCAGGCACTGCGGTTCCGTCAGGGCTTTTGGCGAGGCCATGGTCTTCACGGACGCGCCCGGCATTGTGGTCCGGTGCCGCGACTGCCAGGGCGTTCTGCTGCGATTGGTCCAAACACCAACGCGTTATTGGCTGGATCTGAGCGGTCTCAGCTACTTGGAGATCGACCGCGAAGAATAAGCGCCAGTTGCGGCGCTTCAGGTAGGCGTTCATTGCCTGTACGGCTTCTTAATTACTCACGCACCTGGATGATCGTCTTCCCATTCCGGCGGGCGGCTGGATTGAGGGCGTTGAGCGCGTCGTCGAATTCGCCGATGTTTCCGATGTTCGTCCGGAGTCGTCCGTCCCGGATTCGCTGGACGATCTCACCCAGCTGCGCGCGATCCGACTCGACAACGAAATCCACTGCCAGACCATCCGTAGGGCGTGCTTCAACTGGACCGGTGATGCTCACCAGCGTTCCGCCGGGGCGGATCAGGGCCGCTGACTGCTTCTGGATGTCACCCCCGATCACATCGAATACCAGGTCAACCCCGCCGACATCTTGCAAGGTGTCATTGGCGAGATCGACGAACTCGTGCGCGCCGAAGTCAAGCGCCTTCTGCCGGTCGGCAGTTCGTCCGGTGCCGATGACGTAGGCGCCCGCTTCGCGTGCCAGCTGAGTCACCATCGTTCCGACTGCCCCGGCAGCGCCGTGCACGAGTAGGCTCTGCCCCGACTGGATGCGGCCATGGATAAACAATCCCTGCCATGCGGTCAGGCCAGAGATGGGCAGGCTGGCGCCAACTGTGAAGGGGACATCGCCAGGCAGCGGCGCAAGGTTACGTGCTTCCATGGACACGTACTCCGCCAAGGTGCCGTCCCGGTGCCAGTCCGCAAGGCCAAACACGCGTTGACCCACAGTCAGGCCTGTCGTGCCATAGCCGAGCGCGGTTACAACCCCGGCCACCTCGTGCCCAATGATGGAGGGTGTCCGATCCCTACCGGCTCGATCAGTCCAGGTCGAGGACCACTCGACCTCGGTCGGAACGAATCCAGAGGCATGAACCTGAACAATGACATCGTTTATCGATGCCGACGGCTGCGGCCGTTCGGCCATCCTGAGCCCGGCCCTTCCGGCGGACTGATCTGACACAACAATTGCTTTCATCAAAAGCTCCCGGTCATCGATCCTGGCCTACACGGCGGTTTCACACTTGTAGTTCTAGCAGTCCAATCGCTCCGGTACCGCGAGCAGTGCCGCCTAACTGGCCACCCGCACCGGCTCCGCGATCACTACAGGATGATCGCGGCCCACGTCCTCGAAAAACTCCGCGTTCGCCCTGACGTAGTCTGCCCATTCGTCAGGGACATCCTCAGCGTAGTAGATCGCCTCTACGGGGCACACGGGATCGCATGCCCCGCAGTCAACGCACTCGGACGGGTGGATGTAGAGCGAGCGTTCACCTTCGTAGATACAATCCACCGGACACTCGTCAATGCATGCCTTGTCCTTCACATCCACGCAGGGCTGTGCGATCACGTAGCTCATGGCGCACTAAATGCCTGTGTAGACGGTCTTGCCCCAGGTGTAGAAGTCCAGCGCTGACCTGCCTTGCTCACGGAAGGTATTGGTGGAGGAATCCTTCACACCGCCGAAGGGGACGTTCAGGTCCAGCCCGGCAGTTGGCCGGTTGATCTTCACCACCCCTGCCTGCGCCCTGTCAGCGAAGTCCGTCGCGAGGGCCAGTGAGTCCGTGCAGATGCCGGCGGTGAGCCCGTAGCGGGATTCATTGATGGCAGAGAGGCCGGTTTCGTAGTCGGCCACTTCGAGAACGGCCACCACTGGCCCGAAGATCTCTTCCGTCACGGCTGCGTCGTCGAACGGCAGTCCGGTGAGAATCGCCGCCGGGAAGAACAGCGCACCGTTGGGGTCGCCGTCGTACTGTCCGTGCAGGAGTGTAGCCCCGCGTTCGACGGCGGTACGCACCGCTGCCTGGTCCTGCTCGAATTGTTGCTTGCTCACTACGGCTCCCATCCGGGCGTCGCCATCAAGCCCGTCACCGGTGGTGTAGGCGGCGGTCTCCTGAACCAACGCATCGAGGAAGGCGGAGCGGATGCCGGGGGTCACGTAGACGCGGGACGTTGCTGTGCATGCCTGTCCGGTCAGGCCGAATGCGCCCGCCGCTACTACCTGCGCAGCTTTGCGGGGGTCGGCGTCGTCCAGCACCAACACGCCATTTTTACCGCCCATTTCGAGCTGTACGCGGGCGCGGCGGGCACTGAGGATCTCCTGCAGCCCAAGGCCAACATTGGTGGAACCCGTGAACGACAAGCCGGCAATGCGAGGGTCCCGGGCCAGCGCGTCGCCCACCACGCGGCCCTTGCCGTGCACCACGTTGAACACGCCGGCGGGCAGTCCGGCGTCCTGCAGGGCACGTGCCAGGTGGGTGGTGGACAACGGAGTGAGCTCGGCCGGTTTGATCACCACGGCGTTGCCGCTGATCAGGGCAGGCGCGGTTTTCCAGGCAGGAATGGCGATGGGAAAATTCCACGGGGTAATGAGCCCCACCACGCCCAGCGGTTCGCGACGCGTCGTGATGGTGGTGTCGGGCAGGCCGCTCGGGAGGACTTCGCCCGTTGCTGCCCAGCCCAGCGAGCCGAAGAAGCGCAGCACGTCCGAGGCACGCTTGACCTCGCCTTTTGCTTCCGCGAGCGTCTTTCCTTCCTCACGGACCAGGTCCTCGGCGATGGCGTGTTGGCGTTCGTTGAGCAGGTTTCCGGCCGCGATGAGGATAGCGCCCCGGGCTGGTGCGGGCAGGGCCGCCCACGATGGCTGGGCCGCGGCGGCCGCGGTGATGGCGGCGTCGACGTCCTGAACGGTGCCGCTCGGTGAGAGTGCTGCGATTTCGCTTGGTCGGGCCGGATTCATTCGCTGCGTGTCGGCGTCTCCGAGCCATTGGCCATTGATGAGGTGGTGGGCGGTAATCGTGTGAGGGTCGGTGGTGGCCTGCGTGTCAATCGCTGTGGAAGTCATGATGTTCCTTTGGTTTTCGTGAAGGGGGCTAAAGGCTGCGGATCAGGCCGCCGTCGCACCTCAGCGCGACGCCGGTGATGTACGACGCCGGCGCGCTGCACAGGAAGGCGGCAGCCGCGCCGAACTCGGCAGGTTCTCCATAGCGTCGGGCGGGGATGGTTTTGCGGGATTCGAGCTGGATGTCTTCCAACGTGGTGCCGCGCCGCTTGGCCGCGGCCTGGTCAAGTTGGGTTACACGGTCCGTGGCGATGCGGCCAGGTAAGAGCAGGTTCACGGTGACCTCGTCCAGGGCCACTTCCGCAGCGAGGGTCTTGAGATAACCGGCCAGGGCAGCCCGGCCAGTGTTGGAGACGGCGAGGTTGGGAAGCGGGGCTGTCACGCCGCTGGACCCGATAGCCAGGATCCGGCCCCACCGCCGTTCCCGCATTCCGGGAAGCACGTGGGAAACCAGGGCGTGCTGCGGTTTGACCAGCAGATCGAACGCCGCCGCGATGTCATCGGAGCTTAGCGTGGCTGCGGCACCGGGTTTGGGCCCCGGGCCGTTGAGGACCAGGATGTCGATGGGTCCCAAGTCCGCGACCGTCTGTTCGACTGCCGATTCGATGCCCTCGGGCGTGGTCAGGTCTGCCTCGATCGCCACGGCGTCGAAGCCCTTGGTCGCTATACCGGAAGCGCCGTTCCCGGCAGTACCTGTTCCGTACGCAGCCTGGAGTTCAGCGACGATCTCCTTTGCACGGTCCCGACGACGGCCCACGATCGCCACGCGAACGCCTTCGGCAGCCAGGGCACGAGCCACGGCCAGGCCCAGCCCGCCTGTGGAAGCGGCGACCAAGGCTGTCTTGCCCGCAATTCCCAGATCCATCACAAGCTCCTTACAAGGGTCGTGTCATTTTCGAGGGCAGCAGCTGCCTCCCGAAGGTGCGTGGCCATACTCCCGCGCAGGGCTTCGGGGAAGCCCGCTGCAGGTGCGCGAACGCCCGAGTCCTTGATGAGTCCCCGTTCACGCAGGCATTCCTTGCGAATAGCCAGGGCTACCTTCGCCTGCTGCTCAAAGTTGATCAGCGGCAGATACGGGAGCAGTTCGCGTTGGGCTGCTTCATAGCCCTCTTCCTGCCAGGCCCGCACACACGCGATGAGGGCCTCAGGGTAGGAGAAGCCAGTCATTGCGCCCGCTGCGCCGGTCATCAGTTCATCCAGCAGTCCCTGCCCGCCTAGGCCGCCAAAGACTGAAACCTCGACGCCGGCACTCAGCTCAGCGATCGCGACGCTGGTGGGTGGCGCTTCGGCCTTGACGGCAATGACGAAGTCGCAAGAGGTCACCACCCTGATCAGAGCGGGTGTGGGGATACTGACGCCACTCGCCAACGGATAATCCTGAAGGACAACCTTGGCGCCAGTAGCCCGGTGGATGGCATCCAAGTGCGCAATCACCGTCTCCGGCTTGGCCGAGTTGGCCTGCACCATCACAGCTGCGAGGCGTTCCCCGGCAACTTCCTGGGCTGCCCGCACCTCCTCGATGGCGGGACGCGTGGCCAGGGCGGTCACGCCCACCACCAACGGCAACGCAGTGCATTCGACCACCGTTTCCAGCACTTGCCGGCGTTCCTCAGCCGTCAGGGCGGCTGCTTCGCCGAAGACTCCCAGTACGGTGAGTCCCGTGGCGCCTATGGCCTCGTAATGCTCCACAAGCTCGGACAAACTGTCCAGGTCCACGTCCAGCGTGCTGCCTTGGAATGGTGTGGCAACAACGCCCCAGACACCCGGTTGCAGGCTGTCCTTGCGGGTGTTTTTGGGCACGGAAGATTGCTGCATGTTTCTTTCCTTTCAGGACGAACGTGGAAGGTTGGGGGATCAGCGGCCCGGCCAGACGGGCGCGCGCTTTTCCTGGAATGCACGAACTCCTTCGGCGGAGTCTTCGCTGTCCAGGGCCGCCATGAGAGCCGGCAGTCGCAGGCCGCGGGCTTCCCTGGCCGTGAGGTGGGACGTCTGTGTCACCATCTGCTTCACCGCGCGGACGGAGGTGGGGGCGCAGGCAAGGATCTGGTCCACCCAGCCCTGCACAGCGGCGTCGAGCTCTTCGGCAGGAACTACTTCGTTGACGAGGCCCATGGACTGCATCTCTGCGGCATCGGCTTTGCGGCCTGTCACGAGCATTCCCATAGCCTGCGTATAGGGGATCCGCCGCACCAACTGGTGGATGCCGCCGTCGAGCGCCAATCGCCCAACCCGAGGTTCCGTCAAGCCGAACTTCGCGGTGTCGGCGGCCACCACAATGTCGGCACCCAGCACAATTTCCATGCCGCCGCCAAGGGCGTAGCCGTTGACCCGGGCGATGACCGGGACATCCAAGGTGGTGCGCAGGCTCAGGCCGCCGAAGCCGTTGGGATCCAGTCCCGCCCAATACTCCAGGCCGGTCTTGTCCACGGCCGACGCCGACATGTCAGCACCAACGCAGAAGGCACGGGATCCCGCACCTGTGATGACAACCGCACGCACGGACGGGTCCTGCTCAAGCTGAGTCCAGATCTCGTTGAGCCGCGAATGGGTTGTGGCATCCACGGCGTTGAGGACGTGCTGACGATCGATGACCACCGTAGCCACGTGGTTCTCGATGGTCAGGGTGACAGTGTCCACTCGCTCGATTACGGATGTCACCGCAGAACCCCCAGCTGCTGCAGGCGCTCGATTGCCTCTTGGTCGAAGCCGTTCTCCAGCAGGACCTCCACGTTGTGCTCACCGAGGCGCGGTGCGGCGCGACGGATGGTGGGCGGGGTAGCGGAGAGCCGGATGGGGGCATTCAGCATACGGACCGTGCCGACGCCGGGGTGCTCTGCTTCCACGATCATCCCGTTGGCCTCGGTTTGCGCATCGGCCAACGCCTGTTCCAGGGTGTGAACCGGAGCATTCAGCAGCCCCTGCCCTTCAAGCTGGTGTGTCCAATACTCAGTGGTATTGGTGGCGATGCGCTCGCGGAAGATGGCCTGCAATGCCGGCTTGTTCTTGAATTGCTGCTCGAGGTTGGCGAATTCAGGCCGCTGGGTGAGGTCCTCGTCCAGGCCAAGTGCTTCGGAGATCCGGGCCAGGGGATCCGGCGTGAAACCACCCACCATGCACACGGCGCCGTCGGTGGTTTCGAAGACCCCGCTCAGCGGCATGGCGCCCCAGTTGACCTCGTAGCCGCGGTTGAGCTGCATGCACGCTTCCTGCATCTGCAGGTGCAGCATGGAGTCGTACATGGTCACCTCCACCTTCTGGCCCACCCCCGATGCCTCTCGTGTGCGCAGCGCCAGAAGGATGCCCTGCATGAGGTGCATGCCGGTGATGTAGTCGCACAGGGTGGTGGGGTAGATGGAGGGCTTGGTGTCATCGGATTCCCGGCGCCACATCACTCCGGAATACGCTTGCGCGATCGCGTCCTGGCCGCCTTTATGGGCGTAGGGTCCCTCCGGACCGAAGCCTGTGCCCGAGGCCCAGATGATCCCCGGGTTGGCAGCTTTGAGGTCCTCGTAGCCGAAACCCATCCGTTCCATGACTCCGGAGCGGAAGTTGCTGACCACTACGTCCGCATCCGCCATGAGCCGGTGCAGTACCTCGCGACCTTCGTCGGTGCGGGTGTCCACCGAGACGCTGCGCTTGTTCCGGTTGATGGACAGGAAGATCGGGTTGTCCTGTCCGTCCTGGTCCGGGAAGGAATTGCGGGAGATGTCGCCTGCGCCGGGACGTTCCACCTTGATGATGTCTGCACCGTAGTCGCCCAGCAGCTGCGTGCAGGATGGGCCCATGAACACCTGCGTGAAGTCCACGATTTTGATGCCATCCAGCGGGAGGGGCGTTGGTGAGGGAGCCGCGGCGGTGTGCGTCGCCGTCGTGGTTTCAGTCTGGTCGAGGACAACGGTGCTCATGCCGGCACCACTGCGTTCAAGTCGATGTCCACGGTAGCGTTCGACGACGGCACGTCGCCTGGGTCTGCACCATGCCGGCGCATGCCCTGCTGGATATCCAGCGCGGAGACGTCGCGGACCAACATGTTGTTCTCCACCGCGAGGGCCGCTGCAACGCCGACGGCCTGTCCCATAGCCATGCAGGGCGGGATCTCGCGCGACATTTTCTGTGCCTCGGGGGTGGCGGAGTAGTGGCGGCCGGCAACCAGGAGCTGGTCCACTTCCTTGGGCAGCAGCGAGCGGTACGGGTAGTAGTAGTCACGGCCGCGGGCAACGGTGTCCGCGAAGTGGCGGCGCTGGGTGACGTCGTCCTTGGTCATGACGTACTCGCCCTGCAGGAGCCGGGTTTGGCGGACGCCCATCTGGGAGGCGACGTCCAGCATGTAGCAGTTTTCGAAGCCGGGCAGGTTCGCGCGGACATACTCCACGGCTTCGGAGATCCGGTCCCGGGCGGCGAACTCGGCGGCAGTCATGTCCGCGGGGTCAACGCCGTCGAATCCGCTCATGTGCGGGGCGTTGCACCAGACCACTCCGTCGATGGGGGTCTTGAGCCACCAGAGTTCCCAGGCGCCGCCGAGGAGGCGCTTGATCTTGCGGTTGATGGCCCGGGCTTCCTTGGGGTTGGCCTGCTCGAAGGCTTCGGCTGCCTTGGTATTCACATTGCCCAGACGGAAGACCAGCGTGGTGAGGTAGTTGTCTTTGGCGTAGCTGGCGCCGGCACGGGAGGCGACGTCGATGTCGCCGGTGGTGTCGATCACGACGTCGGCCATGAACGCCTGCGGGCCCAGTTTCGTTTCGCAGATCACGCCCTTGATCACGCCGTTGTCCACGATGGGACGGGAGAACCAGGAGTGCAGGCGGAGGTCCACGCCGGCCTCTCGAACGAGGTCGTTGGACACGCGCTTCCAGCCATCGGGATCGAAAGCCGCGGCGTAGCAGATGGGCTTGGGGTTGGTGTGGGAGTGGAAATCGAAGGTGCCGTAGCGGCCCCATTTGTTCCACAGTTCCTCGGAGGTCTTACGGTCATCGGCGGGCGGGACGATTGCCAGGCCAAGCTTCTGCAAACGTTCCACGTATTCAGAGACGATGCCCGTGACGGTGATTTCCTGACCGTTGATCATGTCATCGAGAACCAGAACCATACCGCCGGAGGCGAGTCCGCCCAAGGATGAGTAGCGTTCCAGGAGAGTGACTTTGGCTCCTGAGCGGGCGGCGGTAACCGCCGCGGCGACGCCTGCGGGACCACCTCCGACTACCAGGACGTCGGATCGTGAGATGACGGGGGCGGTGAGGTCCGCCGTCGTAGTGCTGAGTTCAAGGGTGTTCATGGTGAGTCCTTACTTTCCGACGAAGATGCCGTTGGAGCGGCGTGCGGCGAGGTAGAAAACGATGCTGAGGATGGACAGGACGGCTACGTAGACCGGGAAGACCCAGGTGAGGTTCAGGGATTGGAACCAGACCAGAAGGTAGGACGCGGTGCCGCCGAAGAGAGCCACACCAATGCCATAGCCCAAGGCGACGCCGGTACCGCGGATGTTCTTGGGCATCAGGGAGGAGCTGACCACGTTGTAAAGGGTCATGTTCAGGACCAGGACGATCGAGCCACCCAGGAGGACTGCCGCGAATCCGCCAATGCCCGGTTGGACGTACATCAGCATGAGGAACACGGACGGGATGGCGAGGATGCGGGTCACCAGGAACCAGCGGGACATTGCTTTGCCGTCGGCCAGCTTGCCGATGACCCAACTGCCCACTACGAGGATGACGGCCAGGATGGTGGTGAGGGCGAAGACCGCGGTGGGATCTTCCTTGAAACCGCTACGGGCTGCGGTGGGAAGGCCAACGTTCCAGGCGTAGTTGTAGGCCTGTGCTGCACCCACCACGAAGATGATGGCAAGGACGGAAAGCCAGTGCTTACGGACTCCGGACCACACGGCACGCGGCGTGTTCGTGGCCATTTCCTCGGCCTTGAGGGTTTCCGGCAGGGAGCGGCGGAGGTAGAGAACCACAAAACCGAAGGCAGCGCCGATGATGAACGGTACGCGCCAGCCCCAATCGGCCATTGCTGCACCGCCGAGGACAAGGCTGCAGAGGAAGCTCACCAGCGAGGCCAACAGGATGCCGATGTTCACGTAGAAGGACATGATGCCGGCCACGTAGCCTTCGCGGCCTTCCGGTGCGAGTTCGACAGCGTGGGAGGTGGAGAGTGGGGCTTCGATTCCTGTGGAGATACCCTGCAGGACGCGGCACACCAGCAGGATTATGCCGGCCCAGGCTCCGATGGTGGCGTAGTTCGGCGTGATGGCAATGATCAGCGTGGTGCCGGCCATGAGCATGATGGACAAGAGCATGACCCGACGCCGGCCGATCCGGTCTGCGAGCGTCCCCAGCAGTATGCCGCCAAGGGGGCGGAAGGCGAACCCGACGGCGAACACGGCCAGCGCGTTCAAGGTGGCGGAGAGTGGCTCGGTGTTGGGAAAGAAGTTCGGTCCGATGAAGGCTGACAGGAGGCCGAAGACCATCCAGTCGTACCATTCAAGGGCGTTGCCGAGGCCCAGGCCCAACAGTCCTTTGCGGACCTGGGGAGTGAACTTTGCGTTCTTTGCGGGAGAGGAGTGGCTGGTGCTTGGTGACGGGACGGCGTTGTCCGTCGTTTGGGTGTTGAGCATGGAAGTGTCCTTACGCTGACGCCCCGGAGGGCGTGGGAGGGTATGACGCAGGAACGCCTGTTGGAGGAGGCGCATTGTGCGAAAGTGGCAAGGATTGTCAGCGGCCACGGTTCGTGTCCGGACAGTTAAGGGAAAACGCTGGCGCCGTTGAGGGGCAGCAGTGTTACCACGCGTGTGGTGCGTTGACCCAGATGGCTACGCATACCTCTTCGTAGCTGTTCTTGTACCAGTGGGGGATCTCTGAGGAGTAGGTGATCGAGTCGCCCTCTTCGAGGCTGTAGCAGACGCCATCCAGATAGACGTCCTTACGGCCGGAAATGATGTAGCAAAACTCTTCACCGCTGTGCGTAAAAGGGGTTGCGCTGGTGTCGTGCCCTGGGGGCGTACTGATCCACTGCGCTTCGATGCTTCCGTCGCGGTTGGGAGTCAGCAGTTCGTGTACGGCTTCGCCCACTGATTCGCGGGTGACGTTCTTAAGGTTGCGTCGTTCGGATCGGCGGACCACGGGTGAGGTGGAGTGGTCCTGGCCAATGAAGAATCTCCCTACGGGGATGTCCAGGCCGTGGGCCAATTGGGCAAGGGTGGTGAAGGAAGGGTTCGCCATTCCGCGTTCGATTTGGCTGACGATCGCCTGGCTGAGGCCGGTGATGTCCGAGAGTTGGGCGAGGGTCATGCCCTTTGCCTTGCGCATGGTGCGCACCTTGTTCCCCACAGTTGCCAGCAGTTCGCTTGTGGCTGGCGGTGCAGGAGTCTCGGTAGTCATTGCCGCATCCTTCGTTGGTGAGCTAACTCACACAACTATAGTGAAGATTTTTAGCGAGTCAATGGTTTTCTTTATTTTCGTGAAGATCTTTACGGAAGTGGGGGTTGGAGCTCGCAGATCGTGCCGAAGACGAAAGCCTCGATCAGCTCCACTTGCGGTCTCAACTCCTGAAGGTGGCTGGCGTTGGGGAGGAGCCTGATGCTGATCTCCAATTCCGCGGCCAAGCGGCGCATGCAGATGGCGCCCACCATCTCGCTTGAGGTCTTCAGGCTCAGTACAGCGTCCATGGCATCTTCGATGTCCAGGTTATTCAGCGCGTGATGCAGGCGGGCAACCCGCCATGGCAGGAGTTCCACGTAGGTGCGGACGAAAGCGCCAACGACGGTTCGGTCTCCGCCAAGTTCTGCCTGAAGCTGGATAAGGACGGCGGGATCCACCAGTGAGTCTGTGCACTCGTCATACTCAGACACCAAACCCCTCCCGCCTCCGAACAATAGATGCACGATTCAAATGTAGGTCCGGGGGAAGTATCGCAACGCCGGAAAGCGAAAGCTTGATCCAATCTTGAGCGGACTCAGAGGGGGTCTTGATCGAAGTCCCTGAAAGTAAGTAAAGGAAATGGAATAATCGCCGAACCGGGGGAGCAAGGCGTGGGTAAAGGAATGGAAATCAGCATGAACGGTGGTGTTCGACCCTCGGCGGGCCTCGTGGTCATCATCGTGTTGTGCCTGACGGTGCTGCTGGGCATTGGTGGAACGTCAGCGTATGCGCTGTGGGAGCAAGGTTCCCACGCCAGCACCGGTCACTCCGACTCCACTGGGTCCGCCGGGGCTGGGTCGAAGGCGCCATAGGGCGACCTGCCCTCCAACGGCCCCTCCAAGAACGCCGTCAGCCGTTCTTCGAGGACTGAGCTGTCCCGCAATTCGCATTCCCACACCGTCAGAACGTCCCAACCGGCAGCGTGCAGCTGTTCCCTCTGTGCCAGATCGCGTTCACGGGTCCGCGTGCGCTTGGCCTCCCAGAAGGCCGCATTGGCAGTGGGGGAGTGCAGGCCGACCTTGCAATCATGAAAGTGCCAGAAGCAGCCGTTGACGAAAATGACTTTGCGACGGCCGGAGAACACCAAATCAGGCCGGCCCGGCAGCTTGGTCCCACCGGCTTGCCCATGCAGCCGGTAGCGGTACCCCTTGGCATGCAGTAGTTTCCGGACCAGCAGCTCGGGCTTGGTGTTTTTGCCCCTGATTCTGGACATGTTTCGGCTACGCTGCTCCGGCGTCAGCAAGTCACGGCTCTCGCCCATACAGTCCAGCCTACCCACCCAAGCTGGCTAGGGGAGGGCAACTCTGACGGTCCGCGGAGCCTGAAAGGAGAGTAGCCGCAGCCACTCAGGGGTGGGGTTCCCGAGCCGGACCCCCTTTAGTGCCGCGGTGGTTTCCTGAACCACGACGACGGTCTCCAGCTCAGCGAGTTTGGCACCAAGGCAGCGATGGATTCCTGAGCCGAAGGCCAGGCCGTAGGGTGTGGGTCCCGGATGGTCTGTGCTTTCTCCGGCAGATTCCGCAGTGTCAACCCCGGCTGCCCACGGAAAGCCGTGGTTCCCGGTCAGCTCCACCAGGATTTCCTCCCCCGCAGGGATGTGCTCGCCATTAAGTTCGGTATCGCGGGCAGCCACCCGCCGCCAGGTAGGCACGGAAGACTCGGTGGCCAGCACATGCCGAACAATCTCGCGGGCTTTGGTGCTGGAGGAGGCCTCGTCCCAGGAGATTCCCCGCGACCCCTCGGCCAGCCGGAAGAGCGTGGTGCTGATGAGCTGCGTGGTGGTCTCCTGGCCCGCGATGAGCAGGAAGTAGCCCAAGGAACAGATCTCCGGCGTGCTGAGCCCGTGGTCTGCGAGTGCCCTGAAGAGGTTTGTTGTGCCCGGAACCAAAGGTGCCTCCACCGATTCAAGGACCAGTTCGCGCAGCCAGGTGTAGAAGTCCGCCGCGGTGTGGGCCAGCTCGAGCTGCCGTGCGGGATCCGGCCATCCCCAGAACAGCTCGAGGGAGTCCAGGCTCCACGCCTTCAATTGAGGAAGGTCGCGGACGGGGAGGCCCAGCATCTCCAGCATGATGACTGCCGGCGGATACGCGGCCACTGCCTGCACCAAATCAACATTTCCCACGGAGCGGAGGAGTTGGGCTGCGGCCGTGGCTGACTCCCGGGAGAGCTGCCGGATGCGTGGTTCCATGGCCGCAACTTTGGCGGGAGTGAAGAAGCCCGCCACCACCTTGCGGATAGCTGCGTGTGAGGGGGAGTGGTTGCTGGCCAGGACTGGTGGAAGGGCGAAGCGTGCCTTTTGCAGGATGCGGAGGGCTTGACCGCTCAAGGGCGTCACGGCCAGAAGTGCGTTGGCAGGGCTGAAGTCGCCAGGCCGGTGAAGGACCTCGCGGACGGAATCAGGATCGCGCAGCACCTTGTAGGGGCATGTGGTGACGGTGCTCATGCCGGCACCCCCTCAAGCCAGGAGGCCGCCTGTTCGCGGAACACTTCAGGGGCCAGTGCGGCGGCTTCGTGCCGGATGGCACCCAACAGCGGAACAGGCCAGGCAGCGATGGTGGCATGGTTGCTTCGCTCCACTGCCCCAGGGATTGCAGGCCAACTGCCAAGCACAACGCCGACCACCGGCAGGCCCCGTCGATCGAGCGCTTCGAGCGTCAGCGCCGTGTGGTTCAAGGTGCCCAGCGACGGGCGCGCCACCACAGTGAAGCCAGCCGAATCGCCCAGGAGGCTTCCGAGGTCCGCCAGCGTCCCGCCGTCGTGGTCCAACTCAACCAGCACCCCGCCGGCACCTTCCACAAGTACATGGTCATGGGTGTTGGCCAGTGCGCGGATTCGCTGGGCATGCGAAGCAAGCTGCGGCAGCACCACCTCGTCGCAGGCAGCAGCGGGGACGGGGGCCAGCGGCTGTTCCAGGACAATGCCGGCCTCCGCCGTGAGCGGGCCGGCAAGCCGCACCACTTCCGCGCAGTCCGAATCGCCGTCTACGTTGCCGCTTTGGCAGGGCTTGTAGACCGCCACCGAGCAGCCGCGTTGCTGAAGCGCTGTGGCGAGCGCCGCCGTTGTGATGGTCTTCCCGACGCCGGTATCGGTACCGGTCACCAGGATGATGCGGGGAAGTTTCATGGGGTTCGCTCCAGGATGTCGCGCAGCACTGTGCAGGCATGGTCGAGGTCGGTGGGGGTGAGGTTGGCCCGGGCTGTGAGCCGCAGGCGGGAGACGCCGTCGGGCACCGAAGGTGGGCGGAAACACCCCACCTGGACGCCGGCAGCGTACGCGGCCTGGCTCGCAGCCAAGGCAGCCTCCGCTGAAGGCATGGGGATGGATTGAACTGCTCCGGCAGAACGTTCGACGGCGGCTGGGCGTCCCAGCGTGGGTTGCAGTTGGGCGGCGAGGGCGGCTGCGTTGTGATGGACGGCCGCGGCGCGCCAAGGTTCCCGCTGGATGATTCCGACGGCGGCCATGGCAGCCGCCGCTGCCGGCGGGGCCAACGCGGTGTCGAAAATGAAGCTACGCGAGCGGTTCACCAAGTGCTCCCGCAGCAGGCTGGAACCAAGCACCGCCCCGCCCTGGCTGCCCAAGGCTTTGGACAGGGTGGCAGTGCGAACAACACCCGGATGGTCGGCCAGGCTGGTGCCCGCCACCGCGCCGCGCCCTTGTAAGGGGCCAACGCCGGCAACGCCCAGGCTGTGGGCCTCATCTATCAGCAGCACGGCGTCGTGTTCCTCGGCGAGGTTGAATAACTCCTGTAGTGGAGCAGCGTCACCGCCGACGCTGTAGATGGACTCAACAACAACAAGGGCCCGCGGCTGTGTCCGTCCCTCCAGGAGGCGTGCCGCGTCCGCAGCGTCATTGTGTTTAAATTCCCGCACTTCCGAGCGGCTCAGCCTAAAACCATCGATCAACGAGGCATGGCAGTACTCGTCTGCCACAATCAACGTTCCGGGACCACCCAAAGCCGTGGTGACACCCAGATTGGCGAGGTAGCCCGAGGAGAAGACCAACGCAGCCTCCGCTCCCGTGAACAGGGCAAGGTGGTGCTCCAACTCAAGATGCAGCTCGGTGGTGCCGGTGACCAAGCGGGATGATGCAGCGCCAGTGCCCCAGCGCCTGATCGCGTCCGTGGCAGCCTCAGCCAGGCGCGGGTCCGTGGAGAGGCCCAGGTAGTCGTTGCTGGCGAGGTCGATCATCCCGCGGTGTCCGGCTTTACGATCGGGGGCGCCTTCTCTGTCCGAGGCGCTTTCTTTGCCGCGGGCGCCCTGCGGACCACGCACTGTCGGCGTCCGCACCAGCCCGCGGCGCTCGCGGACCTCTGCCTGTTGCTCCAGCCAAGCGGTCATGGAGAGGCTCATACTCTGGCCTCCAGCCTGTCTGCGGCCGCGGAGACTGCCGCCACCATGCCAGCAGTGATGGTCCTGATCTGGGAGGTTGAGCTGATGTATGGCGGCATCGTATAGACGAGATTACGGAAAGGACGGATCCACACTCCCCGCTCGATCGCAGCCCGGGTCACTGCAGCGACGTCCACGGCGTCCGCCAACTCAATGACGCCCACCGCGCCGATATTGCGGACGTCCCTCACGCCGTCGAGCTCCAACGCCGGGGTCAAGCCCTCCGCGAGCCCTGCGCCTACGCGGTCAACGTCTGCGCGCCAGTCGCCGTCCCGCAGCAGCCCGAGGCTCGCGTTGGCCACGGCACAGGCGAGCGGGTTGCCCATGAACGTGGGGCCGTGAAGTAGGGCACCAGCATCACCGCTGGATACCACCCGGGCAACCTCACCCGTGCACAACGTTGCGGCCAGCGTCATGTACCCACCCGTGAGCGCCTTGCCGACACACAGGATGTCCGGGACGACGCCGGCATGGTTCGCAGCGAACAACTCGCCTGTTCGCCCAAAGCCCGTGGCGATCTCGTCCAGGATGAGCAGCAAGCCGTGCGCGTCAGCAACCTCCCGGAGGATCCGCACACACTCCGGCGGGTAGATGAACATCCCGCCAGCACCCTGCAGGACAGGTTCCACAATGATCGCCGCGAGCTCATCGGAATGCTCACGGGCCAGCATCTCGACTGATGTCCGCCACTCACTGATAACTGTTGGGGTGGCCGTCGCCGCGGCTGGAGGACGCGGCGCGAACACATTACCCGCCAGCAAACCAGGGAACGTGGAGTGCATACCGTCAACGGGATCACAGACGCCCATCGCCGCGAACGTGTCGCCGTGATAGCCACCGCGGACCGTCAGGAAGCGCTGCCGTTGTGGACGCCCGGAGGCCGTTTGGAACTGCACGGCCAGCTTTAGGGCCACCTCCACTGAAACGGAGCCGGAATCTGCCAGGAACACACGTTCCAGCTGGCGGCCAGGGTCCCGGGGTGCCAGCGCCAGCAGGTTCTCGGCAAGATCCACGGCAGGTTGATGCGTCAGTCCACCGAACATCACATGGCTGAAGGACCCCAGCTGGCGCTGAACCGCGGCATCCAGCACAGGATGGCGGTACCCATGGATCACTGACCACCATGACGACATCGCATCCAGCACCTCATGCGTTCGGCCGTCCTCGTCCCGAAGCCGCAGCGCCACGCCGTCGGCCGCTTCGACTTCCCAAAGCGGCAGCGTCCCGGACGCCGGAGCGTAAGGATGCCACAGGCTCGCCCGGTCCCGCTCGATCAGCGAACTCATCGGGACACCCGTCCGTGGCGCGAGCACTCCGCCGACCAACCCAACGGCGTCACCTGGACCTTCATCCTGCGGCGGCACTGCGCGCAATACCTGGGCGGTTCCATCGCCAACCGTTGCTGGCAGCCTTGGTGGGAGTCCGACGTCGAGTGGGGGTGCGACGTCGGGCGCTCGCCGTTGGTGCCTTTGAGAACGGTACCGCCCCCAATGACGGTGCCGTCCTCAACAGCGCCTTCAACAACGTCCTCAAAAAGGGCGCCGGCAACCGTGCCGCCGCAGTGCCCGCAGTATTCCGCCTGCATGGCGCCTATCGCGGTCATAGCGTCTTCTGGAGTTCCTTGATGGGCATGTTGAGCTCCACCAGGAGGTTCAGGTCGGCGGTGGCGGGGCGCCCAAGGGTGGTTAGGTAGTTGCCCACGATCACGGCGTTGATGCCGCCGAGCAGTCCCTCGCGGGTGCCGAGATCGCCCAGGGTCAGTTCGCGGCCGCCAGCGTAGCGGAGTACTGTGCGCGGCATGGCGAGCCGGAAGGCGGCGATGGCGCGGAGGGCGTCCTTGCCGTCCATGATGCCTTGGTTTTCCAGCGGCGTTCCCGGACGCGGATTCAGGAAGTTCAGCGGAACTTCGTGCGGTTCCAATGCAGCCAGTTGGGCGGCGAGTTCGGCCCGCTGCTCGAGGGTTTCACCCATGCCGATCAGGGCGCCGCAGCACAGTTCCATACCGGCGGCTTTGACCATGTTGCAGGTGTCCAGCCGTTCCTCGTAGCTGTGCGTGGTGACGACCTCGGGGAAGTAGCTCCGCGCGGTTTCGAGGTTGTGGTTATAGCGGTGGACGCCCCACTCGGCCAGCTGATCAACCTGGCGCTGGGTCAACATACCCAGGGAGCACGCAATGTTGATATCAACTTCCTCGTTGATGCGGTCGATCGCGAACTTGATCTGGTTCATGAGTTTGATGTCGGGGCCACGCACAGCTGCAACGATGCAGAACTCGGTGGCACCGGTGGCGGCTGTTTCCTTGGCAGCCTTCACCAGTTCGGGGATATCCAGCCACACGCCACGGACCGGGGAATCGAAAAGGCCGGACTGGCTGCAGAAGTGGCAATCTTCGGGGCAGCCTCCGGTCTTGATGGAGATGATGCCTTCAACCTCGACGTCCTCGCCGCAGTGCTTCAGCCGGACCTCGTGGGCGAGCTGCATGGCAGCGGGAATCGCTTCGTCAGGAAGTTGGAGGATCTCCACAAGCTGGGCTTCGTTGAGGCCTTCACCGCGCTCAAGGACCTGCTCGCGTGCGATGTCCAGGATGGCGTAGGCAGCGCCTGCTGGGGTTCGATGAGTTGTTTGGGTCGTCATGGACTTGACGGTATCCGTGGGGGCGGCACGCGATTTTGTGGGGTCCGCACAAAGTGGCGTGGCGGATTTTGGACTGCCCTTATGGCTGGTGGGCGCAGGCGGCTGGTGCAGAAGTTACAGCTGTGAAACATCGTTGTGACTGATTTGACCCGCTGCGTGACTAGCGTCGTTGACGAAGCACCGACCACGAATCGTGAAAGTGAGCCCGGATGAGCGACGTTCTGACAGACACCCAAAGAGTTACGACGGCGGGGAACGCCGATGCGATGAGCGCAGCGAAGGAGAGCCTGGAAGACTACACACTCCGGTTCGCCCCGCGCTCCTACCGGAAGTGGAGCGCCGGTGTGGTGGCCACCAGTGCCCTTGGCGGGATCGCCTACCTGGCTGACTTCTCGATCGGGGCAAACATCGGCATCGCCTACGGCACCGTGAATGCGATCTTCGGCATCATCGTTGCCGCGGTGATCATCTTCGCCACCGGCTTTCCACTGGCGTACTACGCCGCCCGCTACAACATAGACCTCGACCTCATCACTCGCGGGTCAGGCTTTGGCTACTACGGTTCAGTGGTCACGAACATCATTTTCGCGACTTTCACCTTTATCTTCTTTGCCCTCGAAGGCTCCATCATGGCCCAGGGCCTGCAATTGGGCCTCGGCGTCCCGCAATGGCTTGGGTATGCCGTGTCCACCATCATCATCATTCCGCTGGTGATCTACGGGATGAAGACCCTTGCTACTTTGCAAGTGTGGACCACGCCCTTGTGGTTGCTGCTCATGGTGGTGCCCCTTGGCTATCTGCTGTTGTCCCACCCCGAAAGCATCGACGCCTTCTTTGCCTACACCGGCGCTTCGGGCGAGGGCGGCACCAATCTCGCCTCCGTGATGCTGGCTGCCGGCGTTTGCCTTTCGTTGATGGCCCAGATCGCAGAGCAGATCGATTACCTGCGCTTCATGCCACCCAAGACCGCGGAGAACAAAGGTGCTTGGTGGCGTGCCGTAATCCTCGCCGGACCCGGCTGGGTAATTTTCGGTGCCATCAAGCAGGTTGTGGGCATGTTTATTGCCATTTACCTGACCGCCAGGCTGGATCCCGCCGCGTCCGTGCACGCCAATGAACCAGTCCACCAATTCCTGGGCGTGTACCAGGAGATGATGCCGGCCTGGCTCGCCATGTCCCTGGCCGTTGTGTTGGTGGTTATCTCGCAGATCAAGATCAACGTCACCAACGCCTATTCCGGATCGCTTGCCTGGACCAATTCCTTCACCCGCATCACCAAGACCTACCCGGGCCGCATGGTGTTCGTTGTGGTCAACCTGGTGATCGCATTGGTCCTCATGGAGTCGAACATGTTCGAATTCCTCAACACGATCCTTGGCTTCTACGCCAACTGCGCCATGGCCTGGGTGGTCACAGTTGCCTCCGATATCGCCATCAACAAGTACCTCTTGAAGATCTCGCCCAAGGTTCCTGAGTTCCGACGGGGCATGCTCTACCCCATCAATCCGGTCGGCTTCGTTTCCATGCTGGTCTCGGCAGGGATGTCCATCGCGGTCTTCTTTGGTGCTTTCGGTGCCGGAGTGCAGCCGTATTCGCCAATTTTCGCCGTCGTCCTTGCTTTGGTACTTCCCCCGGTCCTGGCTTTGGCCACGCGTGGCCGCTACTACCTCCGCCGCACCGATGACGGGATCGACCTGCCCATGTTCGACGCCGACGGAAACCCTAGCGACGAGAAGCTCCTCTGCCACGTCACCGGCCTTGAGTTCGAACGCCCGGACATGCTCCGCTCAGGCCAGGACGGTCCCGACGGCGAACCCCGCTTCATCTCCTCCCTCGCCCTGTCCACGGATAAGTCAGGCGCACTGGTGCTGCCGGCCCAAAAATAGGTACCTTGGCTAGCGCTGCGGGCGAAAAGTCAGGGTGCTTAGAATTAGGCATGGCACAGGATGAGCGGAACGAAGAGACCGGGCTGAGCGAGGAATCAGGGCAGCCAGAGGAATCCGAGCAGACCGACGACTCAGGGCAGGTTGAGTCAACAACCGACCTCGACGAGGACATCGCAATGGCGTTGGAAAACCACGTCCTTAACCCGGCGGAGGACCCGGAGGAGGCCTCAGATCCACGGACGATGTATCCGTCGGGGGAGTTCGAGCCGCAAACCCAGGACTACCCTGGCTGGACCGAGGCAATGATCCCGCGGCCGGATCACGGGGAGCAAAGCTATGTGGGCCATCACCGGATGATGGGATTCCGGACCTTGATTACTGGCGGCGACAGCGGGATTGGGAGAGCTGTGGCCATTGCGTTTGCGCGTGAAGGTGCAGATGTGGCGTTCACGTATTTGCCGGAAGAGGAGCAGGACGCCGAATTGACCGTCCAGTTGATCGAGGCCGCGGGCAGCCGGGCCCTGGCGTTGCCGGGTGATCTGCGGGACGAGGAATTCTGTCAGGAAGTCATCGCCCAAACCATCGAAGAATTCGATGGGCTGAACGTTCTGGTCAACCACGCAGGTTTCCAGATGACGACCAGCCAGGGGATCGAAGACCTCAGCAGCGAACAGTTCGACCGGACCTTCAAGAGCAACGTCTATGCGCTCTTCTGGCTTACCAAGGCGGCCTTGCCACATTTGCAGCCAGGGTCCTCGATCATCAACACCTCATCGATCCAGGGGTACCATCCGAGTCCCTCGCTCATCGATTACGCCGCCACCAAGGCAGCCATCAACAGCATGACGTTCTCGTTGGCAGAATCCCTGGGATCCAAGGGAATCCGGGTCAATGCGGTAGCTCCCGGACCCATTTGGACCCCCTTGCAGCCACCAACCCAGCCCGAGGAGAAGATCGTGAAGTTCGGCCAGGACACACCTCTCGGCCGGGCCGGTCAGCCTGCTGAACTTGCCGCGACGTATGTCCTGCTGGCGACAGAGGAGTCCAGCTACATTTCCGGCTCGGTTATTGGGGTTACCGGCGGAAAGCACCTCGCCTAAGGCGCCTCCGCCCATCTCTATCGACCAACGGATCCTCCAGGAGATGCAACCTGATCCTCCAGGAAATCAGGGCTTTAGCACCACCTTGATGCAGCCGTCCTGCTTCTTCTGGAATTTCTCGTACAGGTCAGGTGCATCGTCAAGACCACCGGTGTGGGTGACCAGATGCATGACTCCCAGCGGATCGGCGTCGTCCTCTACCAAGGGGAGCAGCTGGTCAGTCCAGTTGCGCACGTTGCATTGCCCCATGCGGAGTTGGACTTGCTTGTCGAACATGGTCATCAGCGGCATGGGATCGGCCTGGCCACCGTAAACGCCGCTGAGCGAAACAGTGCCGCCGCGCCGCACCAGATCCACTGCCGTGTGGAGGGCAGCAAGGCGGTCCACGCTCATGGTCTCCATGGCTACCTGCGCCGGCTTGTCAGGGAGCAATGAAACCGCCCGGTGCAGGAATGATGCCACCGGGGAGCCGTGGGCTTCCATGCCCACTGCATCCACCACCGCGTCCGGGCCGCGGCCGAGGGTCTCCTCGCGGATCTCCGCGGCGACATCCGGGCTGTAGTTCATGGTCTCCACGCCATGTTCTTCCGCCATCGCCCGGCGCTCGGGAACGGGATCCACGCCGATGACACGGAACCCCTTGTGGACGCCAATTCTGGAAGCGAACTGGCCCACAGGGCCGAGTCCGAGCACCGCCAACGTGCCTCCCTCGGGGACGTTGGCGTATTCCACGGCCTGCCACGCGGTGGGCAGGATGTCCGAGAGGAACAGATAGCGCTCGTCGGGGAGGTCCGAATCGACTTTGATGGGCCCGTAGTCGCCGAAAGGCACCCGCAAGTATTGTGCCTGGCCGCCCGGCACGGAGCCGTAGAGTTCGGAGTATCCAAAGAGTGCAGCCCCTGTACCTTTGGCTTTGACCTGCGTGGTTTCGCACTGCGACTGAAGGCCTTGGTTGCACATGTAGCACCGGCCGCAGGAGATATTGAAGGGTACGACTACCCGGTCGCCCTTCTGGAGCCGGTGGACCTCCGAGCCCACTTCCTCCACGATTCCCATGGGCTCGTGGCCGATGACGTCGCCCTTGTGCATGTAGGGGCCGAGTACTTCGTAGAGGTGCAGGTCCGAGCCACAAATGGCTGACGATGTTATTCGGACAATGACATCCGTTGGTTCCTGGATGGTGGGATCGGGGACATCAATAACGCTCAGCGAGCGCCTTCCTTGCCACGTCACTGCTTTCACAATCGCTCTCCCTGCTTTGGGGCTGGAGGTGTGTCCCGCGCTGCAGGAGACCTTCCCAGCGAAGCAGAGTTGGCAGCGGCGCACAAGGTCTTCGGTAGCCTCGACAGCCCTTGAAGCCCGGCCTACATTGAGGCTATGAGCGAAGAATCGAGCGAACGGGACAAATCGAGCGAGCGGGACGAATCGAGCAAAGGGGATAGGGCGCCTTCTGAAGCCTCAAAGCAGGCGGTACCTGACGACGTCGAGCATGGGGACAGCACCCCCGGGACGGGTGACTTTACTACGGAGGTGGACCCTACGTTCATCCCGGACGATAGCGGCGAGACGCCGGAGGAGAAGCGCGCCAGGGAGCATCCAGAGGCGACGGGTAGCTAAAAACACCTATTTTGGGCAGTAGTACGACGGCGTCCCCCGCTGACCGGCCTGGGTCACCTTCGCACCCACTTTAGTAAGTAACCTGATAATTGGTGTTAAGCTGGTAGGAGATAGCTGTCCACGTGATCAGAAAGCGTTTCGAACGAACAGTGGATGGGTACAACTTTGGGTACTAAGCACAGCATGGGCTAGGGGCGGCGCCCAAACAAAGCCGTTCACGAGGGAGGCAATCCACATGGACACAGGACAACTGGTATTGATCATCGTGTTGGCCGTCGTCGTAGTCGCAGCTGTGATCATTGCAGTGGTAGTTGGACGCAAGAAGAAGACCGAACTCAATCGCCGTCGCGCAGGGGAACTGCGCGAGAAGGCAGACCAGGAAGCCCTCGGCGCACACCAAGCGAAGGCTCAGTCGGCACAAGCTGAGGCAGCAGCCGTTCAGGCAGAAGTCGAGGCCAACCGGCTCCGGCGCGAAGCGGACCGGCATGCGGAGAAGGCCGAAGAAGCCAGCGGGCGCGTACAGGAACACCTGCGCCACGCCGACAAAGTGGACCCCGATGTCAGGACTGGCCGCGACCGGGAGAATGACGCGGATCGTGGACGTGACCGTGACATGGATACACGTGACATGGATACACGTGACATGGATACAAGCGAACAACGGCTTACACGGGATCGCTCGGCACGGGAAAGCGCCGTTAGGGAAGAGCCTTTGCGGGAGCGGGCTACGCGGGAGGGCTCTACCCGGGACGATTCTGTGCGGGACGGTTCCGTGAGGGACAGTTCGAGGCGGGACGGAGATAGGAACGTGTAAGTTCCTACGGTGAAACGGAGGCAGGAAGTGAGCATCGTGGTAAGGCGACCGGGCCAAGTGGTGCGCCCGACGGATTCAAGGCAGAACAGGCATGCGGTTGACGTTGTTCTTGGCCATTTGGGCGAGATCGGCCCAGCGGTAGCGGCCTTGCGCCGTGAATCGTCGCGGCTCGCTGAATGGGGAGAGGAACTGGCCCGCGTACGTCTTCGTGGCGGCAGCGTGTTTGCAGCCGGCAGCGATGGCTCTGCGCACGAAGCACAGAGATTCACCTCCGAGTTGGCGGCCCACGACCCCAGGGATGGCTCTGCCTTCAAGGCCATATCTGTCAGCAAGAGCGGCAACGACGGCGCCCGCGGAAGCATCAGTGACCAGATTCGAGGGCAGGTTCGCCGTGGCGACATCGTGGTGTTGCTCGCTGCGAAGGGAATCACGGATGATCTCCGGGAGGCCGCTGCTGCTGCCAAGGCCGCCGGAGCGCGGGTGTGGGCATTGACTGGCAAGGAGTCCAAGGACCTTGCCCAGGCTGTCAACGAAGCGATCTGCATTGACACTGACCCACCGCATGCCGAAGAAGCGCACCTGGTTGCGGTGCTGGCCCTTTGCGAATGCTTCGACGACGCCATGAGGCTGCGGGGCCAGGGCTAAGCAGCTTGTGATCTGCCTCGCATCCGGAATAGTTGCAGACGCCGCACAGTTGCCCAGAGTGAACCTGATTCATTCTGAAAGGAACTGCGCATGCTGTTTTCCCCCTTGGCCCTTGGTGAGCTCGAACTTCCCAACCGACTGGTGATGGCGCCCCTGACCCGGCTGCGGGCCGGCGCGGACGGCATTCCGGGTTCACTGATCGCCGAACACTACCGGCAGCGCGCATCCCTCGGGCTGATTGTCAGCGAGGGAACGTACCCGACGCCGGCCGGTCAGTCGTATCCAGGCCAGCCTGGCCTGGTGACGGAAGCGCAGATCGCAGGCTGGAAGACGGTCACTGACGCCGTCCACTCTGAGGGTGGGCGAATCTTCGCCCAGGTGATGCACGGTGGCCGCGTTTCGCACGCGGACATCACGGGCGGCCACGAAATCGTGGGCCCGAGTGCTGTTGCCATCGAGGGCGATGTCCGCACTCCCAGCGGCAAGCAGCCGTACCCGGCGCCGCGCGAACTCCGCACGGACGAGCTCCCGGGAGTCATTCAGGATATTGTCACCGCCTCGAAGAACGCGATTGAGGCAGGATTCGACGGCGTGGAACTTCACTCGGCAAACGGTTACCTGCTGCATGAATTCCTTGCGCCCAACTCGAATGTTCGCACCGACAGCTACGGTGGGTCCCCGGAGAACCGTGCGCGCTTCGTGATCGAGACTGTCAATGCGGTGGTTGAAGCACTTGGCGCGAACCGCGTTGGCATCCGCATCTCCCCGGAACACAACGTGCAGGGCATCGCCGAGACGGATGCCGCAGACGTCCGCGCCACCTACGAAGTCCTCGTAGAGACCATTGCGCCGCTCAACCTTGCGTACCTCAGCATCCTGCACCACGACCCCAAGGGTGCCCTGGTCCAGGATCTTCGCGAACGCTTCAACGGCACTTTCCTGGTGAACACTGGCTTCAGTGAAATCACCACGCGCGAGGAAGCTGTTGCATTGGTGGCCGATGGCCTCGCGGACGGCGTTGTGGTTGGCCGCCCCGCCATTGCCAACCCGGATCTCGCGCGCCGCTGGCGTGAAAGCCTCCCGCTTAACGAGCCGGACGCCTCCACGTTCTACGGCGAGGGTGCCAAGGGTTACACGGATTACCCGTTCTACGCCAACTAACCGCGCAGAACCCCAGCAAGACCGCGACGCCGGCACTCACCCGAGTGCCGGCGTCGTGCGTTAGCGTGTGCCCGCCCAACTAGGTCGCACTTAAGCGCGTTTTGAGCGCTCAAAACGCGCGCTGCTGCGACCTAGTTGGGAAAGAGGGGTCGGCTGGTGCTCGCGTTCCTATAGGATTTGTGGCATGTCTGAACCTTCGCCGGCTCTTCCCCGCCCGGGCTTTCCCGTCAGCCGCCAGGTGTTGGCCGACCACGTTTATGAAGCCCTCCTCGAGTGGCTCATGGATGGTCGGCTCGAACCCGGGGCAGCCGTCAGCATCGACGGAATGGCGCGGGAACTGGACGTTTCTCCCACCCCCGTACGTGAAGCCTTGGCGCGGCTGGAGCATACAGGCATGGTGCGCCGCGTGGCGTTGAAAGGGTATCGCGTAGCCCCCGTGTTCACGCGGGAGGACTTCGCTGAACTCATGGAAGCACGGCTTTCGATAGAGCCTGTGAATGCCCGCCTCGCGTGCGAACGCATGACTTCGGAAGGCTTGGACGCCTTGAAGCAGGCGGTTGAGGATCTCAAGACGGCGCCGCGGGGCGGCACGTTTGCTGAGTACCGCAGCTACCTCGAGGCTGACGAGCGTTTCCACCAGTTGATCGCGGCGCAAGCCAGGAACCAGTTCCTCCTCGCCGCTTACAACACACTGGGCGGGCAGATCCAGCGGTTCCGCTTGTTTGGGGGAGTGGGCATCACGGATGCGGAGCAGGCCATCGCCGAGCACCAAGCCGTGCTCGACGCGATGTCCACTGGAGACCCGGGGAAAGCAGCCGAGGCAATGGTCAACCACGTGCAAAAGGTGCGGGGTCGGGCCATGGCTGACGCGCCTGAAGACTGAACACCCACCGCTCCCTAAGGGCTCGTCGCGAATGCGGCGGGCCTTTTTCGTGCGATCAGTGAGCCCCTTCACAGACATATGTAAGACATATAGGATCTAGGAAGTTTCGCGAAAAGGGTTGACAGCTTTGCTTCGTTCATAAATCCTATAGGAAACAGGATTCCACGAAGGAGTGATCATCATGGCGTATACCGCCGAGAATTGGCCCATCACCGCGGCCCTCCTGCAGTTCCCCGGTGTGGACGCCGGGGGGCGGCACATCAACGACGCCGACGCTTCCGTTTGGGCTGAAGTCCTCCAGGAAGTGAAGGAGGCTGGGTTCGCAAACGCGGACCTCACCGACAGCTGGGTCCGCCCGGGCGATCTCAGCACGGAGCGTCTGGCCGAGTTCAAGCAGACGGCTAACGAAGTGGGCATCGGAGTGCCCGTCATCTCCGCAATCCGCCGCAGCGTCATCCACCAGACGGACTGGGCCGACAACCTCGCCTACAGCCACCGCACCATCGACGCCGCAGCAGAGCTTGGATGCGAGGTTGTCTCCTTCGGACTTCACCAGGCCATCACGCCTGAGCAGCAAAAGCAGTTGTGGTTCTGGACGGTGGAGGGTTACAAGGATCCGGTAGGCGACAAGGAAATGTGGGGCAACGCAGTGTCCCGCCTCCGTGAACTTGGCAAGCACGCAGCAGAAGCCGGCATCCTCATCTCCCTGGAAATGTACGAGGACACCTACCTCGGCACCGCTGATTCATCCGTGCAGCTGGTCCAGGACATCGGTCTGGACAACGTCGGCCTCAACCCGGACCTGGGCAACCTGATCCGCCTGCACCGTCCCATCGAGGACTGGCGCGAGATGGTGGCCAAGACCCTGCCGTACTCCAACTACTGGCACATGAAGAATTACATCCGCGACGAAGATGTGGCCCGCGACAGCTACATCACCATGCCCGCACCCATGGAAAGCGGCTTGATCAACTACCGCGAGGCATTCAAGTTTGCTCTCTCGGTCGGCTTCCAGGGCATCCTCTGCACGGAGCACTACGGTGGCGATGGGCTCAGCGTCACGGCCAGCAACCAGGAATATCTGCGCCGCCACGTCCTGCCGAAAACCGAGGGCTACAAACTCGGCGCGAGCCAGGTGGCGCAAGGCCGGCAACAGCCCGTCACGGAACTCGCAGGAGTCTAAGGAATGACACAGATTTTCGACAACCCGGCAGACTTTGCCGATGAAGCCCTGGACGGCTTCGTGGCTGCCAACCGCGGCTACGTTGCCAGGGTAGATGGCGGCGTGATCCGCTCCACCGAAGTACCTGCCGGGCAAGTGGCGTTGGTGGTGGGCGGCGGTTCCGGGCACTACCCGGCCTTCGCCGGATTGGTCGGCCCCGGACTCGCAACGGGCTCGGCCTGCGGCAACATGTTCGCTTCCCCGGCCGCCGGCCAGGTATACCGCGTGGCCAAAGCGGCCAATGCCGGAGGTGGCGTTCTGCTGAGCTACGGCAATTACGCTGGCGACGTCCTGCACTTTGGCCGGGCACAGCTCCGCCTCAACGCCGAGGGCATCGAAACCCGCACGGTCACCGTCACGGATGACATCGCAAGCGCTCCGATCGACCAACTCGAGAAGCGGCGCGGCATCGCAGGCGACCTGACGGTCTTCAAGATCGCAGGCGCCGCCGCCGAAGCGGGACTGAATCTTGACGACGTCGAGCGCTTGGCCATCAAGACCAACTACCGGACCCGGTCCCTCGGGGTGGCCTTCGACGGTTGTACTCTGCCTGGTGCCAAGGATCCGCTGTTCCACGTCCCGGCCGGGCAGATGTCCTTGGGCCTCGGAATCCACGGTGAGCCCGGCATCTCGGAACACCCGATGCCCACCGCGTCCGAGCTCGCACAGCTTCTGGTTTCCAAGCTGGTCGCGGACAAGCCCGAGGACGCCGGGGACCGCGTTGTGGCGATCGTCAACGGCCTGGGCACTGTGAAGTATGACGAACTCTTCCTGCTGTTCGGTAAGGTCGAAAAGCTGCTAACCGCCGCTGGTCTCACCGTTGTTGAACCGGAATGCGGCGAACTGGTGACCAGTTTGGACATGTCCGGACTGTCCCTGACGCTGCTCTGGCTGGACGATGAACTCGAACAGTATTGGGCAGCGCCCGCCGATACACCGGCTTTCCGCAAGGGCAGCATGGCACCCCGCGCAGCGCGCGCGAAGGCAGCAATCGTCGACGCCGAAACCGCCGCCGTCGAACAGTCCACCCCTGCGGCGGCGGAACTCGGGCGGCAGGCCGTAGCGATTCTCGCCCAGGTGCGCGATGTCGTTGTCGAACACGAAGACGAGCTCGGCAAGCTGGACGCTATCGCCGGCGACGGTGATCACGGAATCGGCATGCGTCGTGGCGTCGACGCTGCGGCTGCTGCGGGCGAAGCCGCATCCGGCTCTTCGGTAGCGCGAATCCTCCTCGCGGCCGGCGAGGCCTGGAGCGAACGGGCAGGCGGAACATCCGGCGCGCTGTGGGGTTCGGCGGTCATCGCGGCCGGCCAAGCACTCGGCAACCGCGAAACGTACAGTGCGGACGACGCCCGGGCCGCCGTTTCCGCGTTCGTCCGGGCCATCACCGAACTCGGGAAGGCCGAGCCCGGAGACAAGACCATGGTGGACGCCCTCCTGCCGTTCCGGGACGCGTTCCTGACAGAGCTCGACGGCGGTGCTCCCGTTGACAGGGCACTGGCAGCAGCTGCTGCGGCTGCTGAAATGGCTGCCGCGCAGACCGCTGAACTGCGCCCGCTCAAGGGCCGGGCCCGCCCACTGGCCGAGAAGAGCCTCGGCCACCCCGATCCCGGCGCAGTCTCCTTTGGCTTGATCGCCACAAGGATCTCCCACCACATCGATTCACTACTGGCCAGCGCTGCCTCAGCGGCTCCGGCCGGAAACGGAGCCTGAGAATGAGCGACACACAAGGCTGGCGCATCGTCGTCGGCAATGACGAAGCCGGAGTGGAATACAAGCAAGCACTTGTGGCATTGCTGGAATCCGACCCGCGTGTGGCATCAGTGACCGATGTCGGGGTCGGTGCCAACGATTCCACGGCCTATCCCCACGTGGCTGTCGATGCCGCCCGCAAGGTAGCTGACGGTGAGTTCGATCGGGCCCTCCTGATCTGCGGCACCGGGCTTGGCGTGGCCATTGCGGCCAACAAGGTCCCCGGAATCCGTGCGGTTACCGCCCACGACAGCTACTCGGTGGAGCGGTCCGTGTTGAGCAATAATGCCCAGGTCCTCACACTCGGTCAGCGGGTGATTGGCTTGGAACTGGCCAAGAAGCTCGTAGGGGAGTGGCTCGGCCACCGCTTCGACCAAAACTCATCCTCCGCCGCCAAGGTGGACGCCATTTGCTCCTACGAGCCCAACTCCACGAAGGCAGTCTGATCATGACCACTCCTGAAGCAAGCGAAGGCACCGCGAAAAGCACAGCCCGGAAGATCGCCGTCGTCGGCTCCGGATACATGGGCGGCGGCATCGCCCAGGTTCTGGCGCTCGGCGGAGCGCGCGTGGCTTTGGCGGACGTGTCTGCAGAGATCGCGCAGAAGAACTTCGACCGCCTGCTGGTCGAATCCGATCAGTTCATCGCCGATGGTCTGTTCCCGGCGGGATCCACTGAAATCCTGAAACAGAACCTCTGGGCTGCGAAGGACATCGAGGAAGCCGTTGCTGATGCCGACTTCATCGAGGAATGCGTTCCCGAGGTCCTGGAAATCAAGCATCAGACCCTCGCCCGGATCAGCGCCGCGGCCCGGCCGGATGCCCTGATTGGCTCCAACACCTCCACGATTTCCATTGCCGCCCTGGCAGAAGCCGTGACCAACCCCGAGCGGTTCCTGGGCGTTCACTTCTCCAACCCGTCGCCGTTCATTCCGGGCGTCGAAGTTATTCCGCACGCCGGCACTGACGCCGCTACGGTAGCTGCTTCCCGCGAGCTGGTCCATGCGGCCGGTAAGCAGACCGCCGTCGTGAAGGACGTTACGGGTTTTGTGCTCAACCGCCTGCAGTACGCGCTGTTCCACGAAGCTGCGCAGCTGGTGGAGCAGGGCATCGCAACAGCGGACGACGTCGACACCTTGGTGCGTACGACGTTCGGCTTCCGGTTGCCGTTCTTTGGTCCGTTCGCGATCGCGGACATGGCCGGTTTGGATGTCTACAACTTCTGCTACAAGTCCCTGCAGACCGGCTTCCCGGAGCGGTTTGCGACGCCGAAGATCCTGTCGGACCTTGTGGAGGCAGGCAAGCTCGGCACCAAGACCGGCGCGGGTTTCCTCAACGTCCCCGCCGAGCGCACTCCGGAACTCATCGCCTACCGGAACAAGGCCTACGTCGCCATGCAAAAGCTCATTGAAGAGCTTGGCCCGGCACCCATCAACTAACTCTTTCTAGGAGAAACACATGACTTTCCCCGCTGAACGCACCGCCATCGTCACAGGCGCCGTTTCCGAGCGCGGCATCGGCAGGGCCACGGTGAACTACCTGGCCGCCCAAGGTTGGAACATCGGCATCATCGACCTGGATGACGCGGCCTGCAAGGCTGCGGCCAAGGAAGTTGCTGCAGAATACGGAGTCCAGGCCCGCGGCGTGGGTGCGAACGTCGCCAGCGAAGCCGAAGTCCGGGCAGCGATCGATGAACTGGAAGCCGAGCTGCCGCAGATCGTCGCCTTGGCCAACGTCGCTGGAGTCAGCTCGCCCATCGGCTACCTGGAACTCGAACCCGCCGAGTGGGATCGCGTGCTGAACATCAACCTCAACGGTGTCCATTACGCCACCCGTCGAGTGGCCGAATCCATGGTAAAGAACCGGATCGGCCGCATCGTGAACATCTCCTCGGTCTCTGCCCAGCGCGGTGGCGGAACGTTCTCCAAGACTCCCTACTCGGTTGCCAAAGCCGGTGTCATCGGCCTGACCCGTGCCACAGCCCGGGAACTCGGCGAATACGACATCACCGTCAATGCGATCTCACCCGGGCCCGTCGATACCGACATCATGGGCGGCACGCTGAGCCAGGAACGCAAGGACGAACTGACCAAGGACCTCGTGGTGAACCGCGTGGGCTCAACCAGGGACATCGCAGCCGCGATCGCCTTCCTCATCAGTGAGGACTCCGGCTTCATCTCCGGACAAACACTGAATGTGGATGGCGGGCTGTACATGCATTAGGCCCCGCAAGGGAACTGACCACATGAAGACCTGGACTAGAGAACGCAAGATCTACCTTGCCGTGGGCATCCTTGCCTGCGCAGTGGGCATGGTGCTCATTTTCTTCCCGCGCTGATGGCGCGCTTCCTTAGCCATCACAACCCCAACTGATTGCTCAAAGAGGAGTTTCAATGTCCGTTGCCTCAACTTCCACCAAGGAGTTGCTGGATTCGCCGATCCTGAAGTCGGCGATCTCCAAGGCTTCGCTGCGGCTGATGCCCATGCTCGTCATCCTGTACGTGGTGGCATTCCTTGACCGCACCAACGTGGGCTTTGCAGAAGCTGCCCTTGGGGTGGACAAAGGCATCACGGCAGGTGCTTATGCCCTGGGTGCCGGTATCTTCTTCATCGGCTACGCACTGTTCGAGATCCCCAGCAACCTGCTGCTCACCAAGTTCGGCGCCAAGGTCTGGCTCGCGCGCATCGCCATCACCTGGGGCATCGTGTCCGCGTGCTTCGCCTTCGTGCAAGGTGAGACGTCGTTCATCATCCTCCGCTTCCTGCTGGGTGTCACAGAGGCAGGGCTCTTCCCAGGCGTCATTATGTTCCTCGCCGCCTGGTTCCCCAACAAAGTCCGCGTGAAGATGTTCGCCATCTTCTACCTGGCTCAGCCTCTCTCCCAGATGCTGGGTGCTCCGCTGTCCGGCTGGCTCATCAACATCGGTGACCAGGTTCCCGGGGTCGCCGGATGGCAGGTCATGTTCTTCGTTGAGGGTTCGTTGGCCATCGTGGCTGGCATCGCGTCCTTTTTCTTCCTCATCAACAGCCCACAGGACGCCAAGTTCCTGAGCAAAGAAGAGAAGCTTGCCCTGACCGATGTCATGGCACTGGAAGACACTGTCAAGGAAGAATCAGGTCCGCGCGGCGTCTTGGCTGCCATGCGCAACGGCCGTGTCTGGTACTTCACCGTCATTTACTTCTGCCTGCAAGTAGCTGTCTATGGCGTCACGTTCTACTTGCCGCAGCAGGTCTCCCAGCTCACCGGCCAAAAGGTTGGGCTCGCCGTCGGACTCCTGGCCGCTATCCCGTGGTTCTTCGGGATCTTTGCCTGCTACTTCGTTGGCAAGGCTGCAAACACCGTGGCACGTCGCCGCCGCTGGGGCACCGCACTATTCGTATCCACGGGGCTCTGCATCTTCGGCTCGGCTTGGGCCGGCGCCAACCACCTTCCCGCGCTGGGCATTATCTTCATCAGCCTGGCGGTGTGCAGCTTCCTGTCCACCGGTCCCATTTGCTGGTCATATCCGACGGCGTTCCTCACCGGAACTGCCGCGGCTGCGGGCATCGGGCTGATCAACTCGCTGGGCAACCTCGGCGGTTTCGTCGCACCGATCCTTCGCACCACGGTTAACGAAGTCACGGCCTCGGACACGGGCACCATGGGTGTCTACGCTCTGGGCGTCCTGCCGTTCCTGGCCGCGCTGATGATGTTCGGTACCCGGGCCTTCAGCAACAAGGCCGACGAGTTGCTGGCCAAGTAAAGGTGGATGCCCAAGTAGCCGTGAACATTCCTGCTCCTGCTTCCGCCTTGTTCATCGGGGTCAGTACCAAGATGTACATGGGTTATGCGCAGAGTTTGGCGTGGCTGGAGCAGTTGCTGGCAGAAGTGGACGCCCGTCCGGCCCTTGCGGCCGGGCGGGTGGTCCCGTTTGTGATCCCCTCATTCCCGGTGCTGCCCACAGCGTCTGCGATGCTTCAGGGTTCGCCAATGGTCCTTGGAGCCCAGAACTGTGGGTGGTCGGACGGGCCGTGGACTGGCGAAGTCTCACCGTCGATGCTTGCCGAGCTTGGTGTCGGCCTGGTGGAGATCGGCCACGCGGAACGGCGCCGTTACTTTGCAGAAGACGATGCCATGGTGGCCTTGAAGGTTCGTGCCGCCGTCGACGCTGGCCTGACGCCACTGCTGTGCGTGGGGGAGGGCGTGGTTGCTGAACCTGAAGATGCCGCCGGTACCGTCTTCCGGCAAGTCAAAGCGGCCGTGTCCGGAGACTGGTCCGTCGCTTCCCAACTGGTGATCGCCTACGAACCCGTATGGGCCATCGGTGCTGCAGAGCCGGCGTCGGCTGCTTATGTGTCCACGGTTGTAGCTGCACTGCGTGTACTGCTCGGTGCCCACGGGTTGGAGGAGCTGCCCATCATTTACGGTGGCTCAGCCAAACCGGGTCTGCTGCCGAGGCTGGACGGTGTCTCCGGACTCTTCCTGGGCCGCTTCGCTCACGATGCCACCAATTTCGGCCGTGTGTTGGACGAAGCCCTGTCCCTCCCCAACTGAGTAGCAGCAGATGCCTTTATGGAGCGTCAAAACGGCGTCTGCTGCTACTTAGTTGGCCTCCCCACGATGGCACAGGGCCACGAAGCCGCCAAGGTTTTCCAGGCCTTCCGGATGCGTCGGGAGGTAGTTGGTGAGTTCAGGCGAACGCACGACGACGGCACGCCACTGACCGCGCGACACCGCCACGTTGATTCGGTTGCGCAAGAGCAAGAACTCCATGCCGCGCGGTACTTCCCCTGCGGCTGATGCGGCCATGGAGACGATGACCACCGGCGCTTCCTGGCCTTGGAACTTGTCCACCGTTCCTACCCGCACTTTTGCCAACCCTGCTGCGCGGAGCTGGTGCTTGATCAGTTGCACTTGGGCGTTGTAAGCGGCCACCACCAGGATGTCTGTTTCTTCAAGAGGCCGGCTCCCCGATGATTCAGAGGGGTCAGTCCACGGCAGGCCCACGTGTGCCCGGACTTGGCGGACAACCTCTGCGGCTTCCTCCGGCGAGGAAGTCGAGTTGCCGGTGTGGGGGACATACACACAGGAAATGCCAGGGCCGGCACCATCCAAGCGGCGAAGTGACGCGGCGGGCGCCGCTTCCAACCGGTGATCGTAAGAGAGCTCCGAAACGGCGTCACATAGGGCAGGATGCATCCGCCATGACAATGCGAGGAAGTAACCAAGTTCGGGCGGCAACGTGTTGTAACCGTCCGACAACCACCCCAGCGCAGATTCGTCTACGGGTTCCGGGTGTTTGCCTTGGGTGACTTGCGGTAGTTGCTGCGGATCACCCAACAGCAGGAGGCGTTTTGCTGCGCGGCTCACAGCCATGGTGTTGGCAAGGGAGAACTGGCCGGCCTCATCAATAACCAGCAGATCCAGGGAACCAGGCGGAACCTCTTTACCTACCATGGCCCATGCAGTTCCGCCGATCAGAGCTCCACCTGGTTTGGACAGGATGTCGCTGACGTCGGCCTTGGCGCACCCGTTCCACGGCACAGGCTCGTTGTGCTTGACCTCCTTGGCCACCCGCAACGGATCCACACCGGCTTTCTCCACTGCCGCACAGAGCATGTGTTCCACTACGGCATGGGACTGCGCCACGACACCGACTTTCCAGCCATCGGCTACGAGCCTGGCCAGGACATGGGCACCAACATAGGTCTTTCCGCTGCCGGGAGGACCCTGGACGGCCAAGTAGGAATGGTCCAGATCCTTCACAGCAGCAGTGATGGCGTCGATATAGCCATCAGGACCGGATTCCACGGCGGGCAAGGATGGCAGGGTACGCAGTCTTGGCGGCTTCCTTCGCACCAGGTCCAATGCAGGATCCTGCGGCCATTCCGGCAGCGAATCCCTGAGCCTGCCAGCCAACGCTGCCAACGCCGCCCTCTGGCCCTTCGTCGGAATCGGGCTGTCTGGCGTCAGCGCCATTGGAGTCTGTGAAAACTCCGTGGAGTCATTCCGTAATCCCTCGGCCATGGTGACCGACTCGAAGTCCCCATCTTCACCGACTTCGATGATCTTGGTATTGTTCCAGCCAGCACGGCCGAGGACGGAGGATTCCTTAGCCGCCAAGGCATCAGGCAAGGGCGGACCGTACATGCGGAAATACGTCTTGCCCAGCTCCAAACCCGCGCCGTCACCTGAACGGCCGAGCAGTTTCACAATCCGGGCGGGGTTACTGCGAGGCGTTGGTTTGGCCCAGTCCTGAAGAACCACAGCCTGCTCCACCGTGAAAATGTCGCGGCCGTCCTCCCACTGGGACACTGGCTTTTCCAAGCGATCGAAGTGCCCCCACCAATATTGCTTGTCCTCACGCCGGTGATATCCAACGCCCGCGGCCACAATCGCAATCGCCCGGGAATCGCGGGACAGCTTTTCCTCTTCCGTCAGCTCGGCAACGTAGTCCAGCAGGGCGGTTTCTTCCGGTGCAGCCTCATATTTCGTCGGTTCGGCTGCGGTCTGGGAATCATCGGACCCGTCCCCCAAATCTTGCGCATTCCCGGGGTCGTCGCCGGCAGAGCCGCCCGGGACGATGGACCGCTCGGCGGCACGGGCCAACAACCAGTTGCGGAGCTCCAGCGTCGAGAGGCAGTCGTACTCGTTGTAGTCCCTGATGCTTTCGAGGATGGCCGCAGCCTGGTCAGGGTTATCGGTGTCTCGAGCCGTGCAGTAGTCGGCATAAGCAACCACCGAGGCTCCGGCGTCGGTCACGTCTCCGGAGCGCAGGTGCTGACCCATGTAAAGGGGCTCCAGTTTCTTGATGCTGTACGAGTTCTCGGACACGCGGATGCTGTGGCGGACGGTGTCGTAGAGGTCCACCAGCACGCCTTGCTTCAGGAGATCGTCCACCGCGTTTTCACCCGTCACGTGCGTCAGGGAGAGATTGCGGAGGGCCGTTTTCTCGTAAGCTGCGTAGTGGTAGATATGCATGCCGGGGTAGCTGGCACGGCGCTTGGCAACATACTCCAGGAAGTCTACGAATGCCTGGCCTTCTTCAGCTCGTGAATGCGCCCAGAACGGGCGGAAGACCGGTTCGGAGCCAGGCTCCAAGGGGTTTTCGATGACTCCGAAAAGGTACTCAAGGCCCCATTTCCCTGTGACTGGATCCTGCCAAAGGGGATCGCCCTCAAAATCGAAGAAGATGTCCCCGGGGTCCGGCGTGGGGAGCCTGCCGAGGGTGTTGTCCGGCAGGATCTTGTAACTTACTGCTTTGGCTTCCCCGGCTTTGTCCGTGTAGTTCACCGTCCCGTCCGGAGCCCCAACGCCGGTCTGCAACTGCGCTTGCTCGCGCAGCCGCAGCAAGGTGGGATCACCAGCGTCGGGGAGCGCCGCGAGCTGATCGATCGTGGTGACCCCGGCCTCCATCAGCTTCTTGCGGCGGCTGATCCGCATGCCGGCAACCATGAGGAGGTCACGGTGCAGTTTTACTTGCTCGGCACAGTAATCGCAGCGGCCGCACGCCGAGAAGCGGGAGTCGCCCCATTCGATGGGTCCTGAAGCAGCCCTATGGGCCGTGGTCATTCCGAGGAAGCGTTCCCGGCGTTCCTTGAAGACGGGCAAAATCTCCGCGAGCGGGTGATCGCTGTGCACGCGATTGCCCAGGACCAAGGTGACAATGGGATCCGGCGTAATACCGGCCTGAAGAAGTTGATCGCCATAGGCAGCCAGCTGCAAAAGCGCAGTGACCTTGGCATGGCGTGCAAGCTTTGTGTCGAAGACGGCGTATTGACCGCCGGGACGCTTGACCAAGAAGTCGGAGCGGCCGTGGAATTGGCCATCGAAGAACGCGGCCTGGAACACGATGTCCGCCCCGGAGCGCAAGGCCTCGATGGATTCCGCATGCTTGGCCAAAAGGGTGGCGCGGTCCATGGCGGAGGCGGGAACGACGTCGTAAACGCCCTGTCCTGTAGCCGGATCCCAGGGCCCGAACTCTGCCATGAACTCGTCCAGGACCCTGTGCTCGTGGACATCGCCGAGCTTCGCCGTGCGATCCAACATGGCATCTGCCGCGAACTCGGCTTTGGGGGAGCGGCCCAGTTTTTCGTCGAGTTTCCGGAGGAGCTGGTACTCACAGGTGGCCGCGATGACAAGATCGCTGGCTGAGAACACCAAATCCTGCGGCGCGCCCGCTATCTCCGAATCGAGAAAGAACACCGTGACCTACTCCCTGTTGCCGGATGAACCACTGCGAAGTGGACCATGAAGCCAAGCTATCAGCGGCCCCCGACAATTTAGCGTGCGGGCAATTTGGCGTGCGGGCAACTTAGACTGCCCCCATGACTGAATCAGCCTTCACCATTGCGGACCCAGCGTTCGAGGCCGCGTACCAAGCCGCGCAAAAGAGTCTCAGCGAGGGCGGGATTCCCATCGGCGCCGCTTTGGCCCGCGCTGGGAAGGTCATCGCGAGTGGGCACAACGAACGTGTCCAGCATGGCGATCCAATCGCGCACGGCGAGATGTCCGCGTTGCGCGCTGCGGGCCGGCAAAAGAGTTACCGGGACACGACGCTTTACACCACGCTGGCGCCGTGCGCGATGTGCACGGGAACCATCATCCAGTTCAAGATCCCGCGCGTCGTGGTGGGCGAAGCGGAGACGTTCCCGGGGGAATTCGAGCTCCTGCGTTCGCGTGGCGTTGAAGTAGTGGTCCTCAATGACCCCCGCTGCGTGGACATGATGCGCACCTTCCAGGACGATCACCCCGAACTGTGGGCCGAGGACATAGCGGAATAACTGCAACTGCTAAAAGGAGCGACGGCGGCACCCACCTTTCGAGCGATGGAGCGTGCCGCCGTCGCCGGCTGCGGAGTAGCCACATGCCAAACGGTCATCCGACGACTATTTGGCAGGCTTCCTCGGAGCCGACCGGCGGGAACGGGCCGCCGGAGTTGGTGGGGTTCCAGTGGATCGGACCGCAGCTGATGGAACCAGCTCCTTGACCTGAGCCAGGACCGTGGGGTTGACGCCGCGGGAGCCAAGATCTTTGGCTAGGGTTTCCACCTCTGACTTGGCGGCCGCGGGGTTGTCGGCCTTGACGTGCAGTTCCGTGCGCAGTTCAACCAGGTTGCGGTAGGCGAGGTTGCTGCTCGCTGCTCCTTCTTGCTGGTACTTGGCCAGGCCCGCATCCGTCAGCGCCAACGCCCGCTCAGGATCGGCGCTGTGGTGCTTCACCATCTTGTCGTCCTTGCGGCGGAAGAAGTCGTCTCCCACGGATTGGGCGACGGCGGTAGCGGCCTTGACGCCCAAAGGCTCACCGCTGAAACGCTCGGCAGCCTCGACCAGGGTATCCAGTCCCTTGCTCAAATGGGGCGACATGGACCCTTCGAACGCCAGCGTCAGGCCTACCTCCCGGGTGAAGAACTCCGGCGCAAACCGGTCTTCTTCCTTGGTGACGGGGAAGCCCACCCGCAACGGCCACGTGTTGGACGCTTGGACCAGCCCGTCCGTGCTGTAAACGGCCCTGACCAAGTACTGGCCCGGCTTGTCGAAGACGAACCCCACCGTTCCATAGGCCAACTGGACGAGCTGGCTGTATCGGTCGCTGCCGTCGCTCCCACCCGAAGGGGCGGCCGGCGAGAGCATCACCATGTCTGGTATCCCGTAGAAGCAAACCACCGATTCGTGGAGCACCACGGTCCCATCGGGTTTTTGGACGTACACGGTGGTGTTGCCGTACCTCGGATCGAGCCGCCCGTCCACCGGGACAGGTGCATCACTGGTGTTCCGCAGCCGGAATTCGAGTGCCACGGGTTCCATGTAATCGAAGTAGTCCTTGCCGGTGAGCGTCAGCTCCACATCGCTGCCGGGCCCTGAGACCGTCATAGCCCCCGGAGGAGATTCCAGATGTCCGCCCGAAGCCCACGGATCACCGCCCATGATCACGGAGGCCCGGTCGCCGTGACGCATGTGGAGCAGCTCGTCGTCGTCGAAACGGAAGCGGAAGTTTGCCCAGAAGGTGTCCGTGCCGTTGCGCTGATCGTATTTCCAGTCGTAGTTCATCCACGAAAGGGAATCAGGCCTGGCTTTGTCCCACGCATGCAGGAAGTTAAAAGCATGTCCTGCCTCGTGGACCCAGGTGTAGAGGAAATGGCGCATGGCCCACGCTTGGTCCTGGGTGGTCGGATTGGAGACGAGATTCGTAAACCACGTGTGGTTGCGGAATATCGCGAAACCCTGGCGATCCGGACCGCGACCTGCGCCGCCAAAGCCCGCAGCGGCGTCGAACATGATGCCACCCACTCCGGCAGTGTCGAAGATGCCGGCCTGCACGCCCCACAAGTTCCATGCTGGCCAGCCGGAGTTGAACTTGCCGAACGAAGTTTCCATGGCATCGTGCAGTTCGCCGACGTTCCAGGAGGCGAAGCCCGCGGCGCTGTCGTCGATCACCGTGTGCACGGGGTCGATGGTGACGGCCACCCCTGCGTCTTTGTACGAGGACTCGATGCTGAGGGTCCGCTCGGAGAGATCGGCCGGGCGGTTGTTGTGGGCGTGGCTGTTGTAGATCGGGACTTTGGGATCGACATCCACGGAACTGCAATAGTCCAGTTCAAGGTTGACGTCCCGGAAACAGCCCGAACGGTAGGCACAGGCGTAGGGCTGCCCGGCAACGCCGCCTGCCGTGAATGTGGCTACTGCGCCAGTGATGGCCCCGTGGGACCAGGACACAGTGATTTCCACGGTTGTGGCCGGGTGCGTGCCTTTCCAGTAGCGGACCGTTCCAGTGATGTGTGCATCGGCATGGGTCATGGTGACTACCGGCGCGTCCACGATCCAAGACTCCACATAAGTCTTCACGAGTTGGTTGACGCCATCCGCTTTGACCCAGCGGGTGTTGTATAGATCGCCACTGACTTTGTTCAGCACCGGGGATTCCACGCCCTGGCGGGGATCGACGTCCAAGCGGAGGTCCAGCGCGCTGCCGACAGGGCCGCTGCTTGCCTGGTTGCCTTCATAACGGCCGCTGACGGGTGCAGAGCGCCAGCACCTCCACCAATCTTCGGAGGGCCATGTCAAGGTGCTGGGTTGGGGCTCAAAAGCGCGGGACCCAAAAGCGTGGGGCCCAAAAGCGGTCGGGAACGGGGTTTCATTGGTGTGGTGGGGGACAGGGGAGTAGCGGGTGCTGGGGACGTTGGGGGTGTCCATGGGAGGATCTTTCTCGCTCTGCAAGCAGTCAACAATGCGTTCGTCCATCACTGGATACAGCAGATGGACGGCATGACGGTTCAGGGCGGAGGCGATGCATGTGGGGAGTCCCGAAGGATGTGAGTGGCCGATGCCCAGAAGCCGTGTGTAACCCAAAATGGAGGATACTCCAGCGAATGGATTATATCTAGGGGGCTGACAAAAATTCCGCCCGGCAACCTGCGGGATCGCCTAGTCAGCCGCAGCCGCCGAGCGTAGGCTGGCATCATCGGCGTCGGTGCCGAAAGGACCATCCCGAAGGACCCCGCGTCGATAAAGCCCAATCGATGAAGGAGGACCCATGAGTGTCGTACGTGAATTCATGACAACGAATGCCTGGTGCATTCCTGAAGACCAGACTCTCCAGGACGCCGCCCGCAAGATGAAGGAATTGGACTGCGGTTCACTTCCTATCTGCGGGAATGACGGCAAGCTCTCCGGTTTCATCACCGACCGCGACATCGTGGTCAAGGTCCTGGCCGAAGGCAAGGACGCCCGTGAAGTACGTGCCAGCGAGCTCGCCCAAGGCAAGCCCTACTGGATTGATGCGGACGCCAGCATCGATGAATGTATTCGGATGATGGAGGAGCACCAGGTTCGCCGGCTTCCCGTCATCAGCGACCACAAGTTCGTTGGCATCATCAGCCAAGGTGACATTGCACGGAACTACACCGAGGACCGCGTTGGCGAACTGGTGGAGCACATTTCGGCCAAGGAGCACATGGCACACTAAGTTGCCGATCCGGCACGTACATCCAGCCGCCGCGAAGCGCTCCTCGTCAGAGGAACGCCTCGCGGCCCGTTCCTTCGCGCAGCACGAGCTCGTCGTCCTCTATGGAGACAATCAGGCTCCTGGGTTTACCAGCGAGCTTTTTCGTTGCGCTGAGCTTTCTGCTTCGGACTTCAACTCCCACCGTGGCGCCTTTCGCCGGCAGCTCCACCGTGATTTCGTCGGCCATTCCCAACAGCATCTTGGTGGACACATCCCGTTCGGACACAGCTTCCTTGCCGTTGACGGTCACGCTCACGTCATCGGAAACAAACCCGTCCTGAAGGATGATGAGCAGTTCCTGCATGCTCCAACTACAGCACTAACAGCGCTCCCGGCATAGGCTTTCCGGAACCCGAACCTGAAAACTGTCGGTCATGTGAGGCAAACTGTCAGGGTGACTCAATCTCTCCAACACCAGTCAGCCGATTCTGCCATCCACCACCTCATCGCCAACGAACTCGGCGTCAAGGCCTGGCAGGTCAAGGCCGCGGTGGAACTGCTCGACGCCGGATCCACCGTTCCCTTCATCGCCCGCTACCGTAAGGAAGTCACCGGGACGCTCGATGACACCCAGTTGCGCGATCTTGAGGAACGGCTCCGCTACCTGCGAGAGCTGGAAGAACGGCGCAAGACCGTCCTGGAGGCGATAGCAGCCCAAGGCAAGCTAACCCCGGAACTGGAAGCCGCCGTCGTGGGTGCTGACACCAAGGCGCGGCTGGAGGACATCTACCTCCCCTTCAAATCCAAGCGCCGCACCAAGGCTCAGATTGCCCGCGAAGCCGGATTGGAGCCGCTGGCCGACGTCCTGCTTGCCAACCCACAGCTGGACCCCGAAACCGAAGCCGCCAAGTACCTCAACGCCGAGCACTCCATTGAGGACGCATCCGCCGCGCTCGCAGGTGCCCGGGCGATTCTGGTGGAGCGCGTGGCCCAGGACCCCGACCTGGCCGAGGACCTGCGCGAACGGCTCTGGAAGCAGGGGCGGATGGTCTCCCGCGTCAAGAAGGGCATGGAGGCCGAGGGCCAGAAGTTCAAGGACTACTTCGAGTTCACGCAAGTCCCGTCCGGAATGCCGTCGCACCGGGTGCTCGCCCTCTTGCGGGGTGAAAAGGACGGCGTACTTGAGTTGGACCTCGCCGAAGCGGATCCCGCCGACGACGACGCCCTGGCCGCCGCCCGCGGCCGCTACGAGAACGCTGTGGCCAAGTGCCTTGGGGTCGCCAACCACGGCCGTCCCGCCGATCTCTGGCTCACCCAGACTGCCCAGCTCGCCTGGCGCGGTCGCATCCTGGACCGCCTCACTACGGATCTTCGGGGACGGATGTTTGCAGACGCCGAGGATGAGGCTGTCCGCGTCTTCGCCGCCAACCTGCGTGATGTGTTGCTCGCTGCGCCTGCGGGCAACCGCTCCACTCTTGGCCTGGACCCGGGGCTCCGTACGGGGGTCAAGGTGGCGGTGGTGGACGGCACGGGCAAGGTGGTTGCCACGGACACCATCTATCCCCACGCGCCGGCAAAGAAATGGGACGAGGCATTGGCCACCCTCGGCCGCCTCGCCAAGCAGTACAACGTGGAACTCGTGGCAATCGGCAACGGCACCGCGTCCCGGGAAACGGACAAGCTGGCCAACGAGCTCATCAAGTCCCTCGAGGCCGCAGGTTCCAAGGGTGTCCAGAAACTCGTTGTCTCCGAGGCGGGGGCTTCTGTGTACTCTGCGTCGGCACTGGCAGCTTCCGAGCTCCCCGGCATGGACGTTTCACTCCGCGGAGCTGTCTCTATTGCCCGCCGGCTTCAGGATCCGCTGGCCGAACTGGTGAAGATCGAACCCAAGTCGATCGGGGTTGGCCAGTACCAGCACGATGTCACGGCTGCCAAGCTGGACCGCTCACTGGATGCCGTGGTGGAAGACTGCGTGAACGCCGTGGGCGTGGACGTTAACACGGCGTCTCCTGCCCTGCTGAGTCGAGTGGCCGGCGTCGGACCTTTGCTGAGCGAAAACATTGTGGCGTACCGCAATGAGAATGGCCCTTTCGCCAAGCGGAGCGACCTCAAGAAGGTACCCCGCCTGGGAGCGAAGGCGTTCGAGCAGTGTGCAGGCTTCCTACGGATCACTGGGGGAGCGGAGCCGTTGGATGCTTCCAGCGTGCACCCGGAGGCCTACTCCGTTGCGCGCAAGATCCTCGTCGCGGCCGGTGGCGGGCCCACCACTTCACTGGATCCGCAGGCATTCGTGGATGGCACGTTCGGCCTGCCGACCGTCAAGGACATCATGACCGAGCTCGAGAAGCCGGGCCGCGACCCCCGTCCTGCGTTCAAGGCGGCATCATTCTCGGAGGGCATCGAAAAGATCTCGGACCTCAAACCGGGCATGATCCTGGAAGGCACCGTCACCAACGTTGCCGCTTTCGGTGCTTTTGTGGATGTAGGAGTGCACCAGGACGGCCTGGTCCACGTGTCTGCGCTGTCCAACAAATTCGTCTCGGATCCCCGCGAGATCGTGAAGTCCGGGCAGGTAGTGCGGGTCAAGGTGCTTGAAGCCGATCCCGAGCGCAAGCGCATCTCCCTGACCTTAAGGCTCGACGACGAACCCGGCACCGGGGGCGGCCGCGGTTCCGGAGGACGCTCCTCGGGCGGAGGAAACCCGGGTGCACGGAATGCTGGAGGCCAACGTTCGGGTGGGCAGCCGGGCCAGCGTGGTGGTGGTCAGCCGGGCCAGGGTGATCGTCGCCAGGCCAAACCCCAGCAGTCTGAGGCTCCCGCCAACACAGCGATGGCCGAAGCACTTCGTCGGGCAGGGCTCGGCAAGTAGCCCTTCACCCGAGCCACAAATCCCGGTCTTGTTCGCTAAACCTCACCTACAACGGTGGGATCAACGAACAAGACCGGGATTTGCTGCGACGGAGCCCCTACGACGGAACCGACGAGCCGTCCGGAACTGAGCTGCCGCCGTCGTGCTCTTTTTCCTTCTGCCACGGCCAACGGCCAGTGATCTCCAACTCCAGCGAGAAGCTCAGGAACGTCCGGATCAGCACGATGATCGCAAGCACGCCCACGCTTTCAAACGTGGGCGTCACAGCAACTGTCCGGATGATGTCGGCGGCCACCAGGAGCTCAAGGCCCAGGAGGATCGACCGTCCCAGCAATTGCCGGTAGGCGCGGTAGGGCGAAAATGGTGCGAGCCCACTGGCGCGTTTGGGTTGGTAGCCGCGCAACGCGAGCGGGATGGAAACCAGCGCCCCAACCACCATGACTGCCACGCCGGCGAAGTCCATGTACCGGCCGACTTCTTCGATGATGTGCTGGAAATCCATGGCCCTCCCTCGCTGCTACTGTGCCGGTGCGGGGATCGGGAAGAAGACCCGCGGGTCCTGCAACAGGGCCGGGTAGTCGAAATCGGAGCGCTTGACCACGTCAGTGACTTCGAAGTTGCGGGCGAACTTGCCGTCAACCGTGATAGGCCGTCCCTGGACCAAGCCGACGGCGAAGATCTGGCCGACGTCGAACGGGACGGCGATCTCGGTCTTGCCGGGAAGCGTATTGAACGCAGCTTCCTGGGCTTGGCGCTTCCGCGTGGGCTTCTTTTCCAATTGTTTCACCGGCCGCTTCTTGGGCCCGCCCACCTGACGCCGGGACTTCTCCTCGGCGTACACGAACTCATACTCATCGGCGTTGGAAACGGCCTTTGCCTTGCCGTGAGGGGGCATGCTTACCGTGGTGAGCTGCTCCGGACGGAGGTCCTCCACGTTGGCCCGCAGGATCCAGAGTCGGTCCTCGTCAGGGTCTTCAGGGTGGAACTCGTGCTTGGGCTCGGGCCATATGTACTCGAGCTTTTCTTCGACGCCGGGGAAGAGCGGTCCGTAGAACTTGGGATCTTTCCCAAGGAGCTTGGAGCGGTGGCTGAGGTGCAGGTCCTCGTAGCCCAGCCACGGCGGCATGACGATCCTGGAGGCGTAGTCCGGGTGTGCCGCCTGGGGTGCGAACTCAGCGATGTTGTTGCGGGTGTTGTCCGGGTGGCCACGCTGGATCCACTCGTCGGCCATTGCGAGTCCGTACATGGTGAGGGCGGGGACGTGGCCCATCCACATACGGACGGCGGGGTGCTGCTGCCAACCGTACTCCGGGATGACCAGTGCGCGGAGGACCTGGAGGGCTTCGACGCGCTGTTTGCCGAGCCTTGAGGTGTCGAGCGCCGCGGCGCTCTCACGGAAATCGGCGAAAGGGAGGAAAGTCTGCATCCTTTCAGTTTGGGGGTCCCGCGGCGAAGAACCAAGTTGAGTGCTCCGGGACACGTGCGGATATGGGGCCTAGAGTTGTCGAGTGGAAACTTTTGGCGAGAAAACGACGACGACGGCGCCCCCGGTTGCCGAACTGCACCTGCACATCGAAGGGACTCTCCAGCCAGAGCTGATCTTTGCCCTGGCCGAACGCAACGGCATCGAACTGCCCTACGAAGACATCGAGGAACTGCGCGAGAAGTACGAATTTACGGATCTGCAGTCCTTCCTTGACCTGTACTACGCCAACATGGCCGTCCTGCAGACTGAACAGGACTTCACCGATATGACCCGCGCTTACCTTCAGCGTGCCGCAGCCGGGGGAGTGCGCCACGCGGAGATCATGATGGATCCCCAGGCGCATGTATCCAGGGGTGTCCCGCTTGAGGTGTGCGTCAATGGCGTCGCAAATGCACTGGCGACATCCGAGGAAGACTTTGGTGTTACGACGCTTCTCATAGCGGCCTTCCTCAGGGACATGTCCGAGGAATCCGCACTTGAAGTGTTGGACCAGTTGCTCGCGATGCACGCCCCCATCGTCGGCATTGGGCTGGACTCAGCAGAGGTGGGCAATCCGCCGTCGAAGTTTGAGCGACTGTACCAGCGTGCCGGCGAGGCCGGGCTGCGAAGGATCGCCCACGCGGGCGAGGAAGGGCCGGCCGCCTACATCACCGAGGCACTGGACGTGCTGCATGTGGAGCGGATCGATCACGGTATCCGCTGCATGGAAGACACGGAGGTGGTGCAGCGACTCGTCGCCGAGCAGGTCCCCCTGACTGTTTGCCCGCTGTCCAACGTCCGTTTGCGTGCGGTGGACAAGCTGGCCGACCACCCACTGCCGGAGATGCTTGCCATCGGTTTGAACGTTTGCGTGAACTCGGATGACCCCGCCTACTTTGGCGGCTACGTAGACGACAACTTCGAGCAGTTGGCCAAGGTCCTTGAGTTCTCGGTTCCAGAGCAGGCCACGTTGGCGGCAAACTCGATCCGCTCCTCGTTTGCCAGCGATGCCCGGAAAGCCGTATTGCTGGACGAAGTGACGGAGTGGGTTAAGGCGTCTGCACCTGCCCAATAAACCCGGAATTGGTGCTGGAGGCGAGACTCATCGATCACTTCCGGCCGCGGGAATGTCATACTCGGTCACGACACACGGTGTTTACCATTAGCAGTCGCGCGAATTAACAATTCATTGGCAAACTGCAAGGGATATCCACCGTAGAAGGAGAAGCATGGGCGCGAACACCGCCGAGAACACCAACCTTCGTCTGAAGGCCGTACTGGACATCCTCGCTGAGGGCGTATGGTCTGGAGCCACGCTGAACGCAGGGGAAGTCCTGGCAGAGGCCATCGGACGCGTTCCTTTCAACGATCATGAGGCTGAACTTCTCAGTGGGGGCATTCCCCGCGGCCACAAAACCCTGACGTCGGCATCGGCAAAGCTGGTCAAGGCCGGCTGGCTGGTCAAGGGGCGTTCGGGATGGACCATCCCGGAAGACGGACTGCGGGCGACTGTCGCCTTCCCTGACGTTTCGGCTTTCGCAGAGGCCCTCGACGCCGGAACACCGGTACCAGCCGATGTTCCCGTGCCTACGGCCCCTACGGCCCCTCCGGCCAAGGCCAAGACGAAGCGTGCGGCAACGTCGAAGAAGGCTGCAGCTCCGAAGGCTGCGACCGCCAAGACTGCGACCACTAAGGCTGCGACCTCTAAGGCTGCGACCACTAAGGCCGCGCCAGCCGCGAAGAAGCCTTCCACTCGCAAGGCTCCTGCGAAGGCAGCGGCGGCTCCCGCCGTCGAGACCCTGCCCCAGCCGGACGCCGTCGCGATTGCGGGCGACTTCAACAAGATCCTGGGAGCTCCGGAAGACTGGGCTCCCCAGTACGACGAAGTCCAGATGGAGTTCAACCCGTTGGTTCAGCTGTGGACGCTGACGGCTGAACTGCCGGCCGGTTTCTATACGTACAAGATCGCGCTGAACCGTTCGTGGGATGAGAACTATGGCGCGTTTGGCGTCCGCGATGGCGCCAACCACGAGTTGAACCACGACGGCGGCACGGTCACCTTTACGTACGACCACGCGACGCACGACATCGTGGTGGGCTGACCTGGTTCCTGCCGCACTGGTCCCCTGATGCACGCCGGACCCGCCCTTGTTCGCTCCACTCACCCTTGTGCGGTGAGTAGTGTGAACAAGGGCGGGTTTCGTTGGGCTCCCCACTCGGCATCGCAGGTGTGCCGGGCTAGATTGGGTCCATGACTGAGTCGCTGGAAAACCGCTCTGCCGATGACGAGGTACGGATCACTGCCCGCATCACCGGCGTGGTCCAAGGCGTGGGGTTCCGCTACTGGACGGCCCGCAAAGCGGATGAGCTAATGCTGAGGGGGACGGTCCGGAATAATCGCGACGGATCCGTGCAATTGGTTGCCGAGGGACCGGTATCCGATGCCGAGGCACTGGTGAGTTGGCTCCATTCGGCGCGGGCACCTGGTCGGATTGAGAATATGGAGTTTGACGTCTCCGATGCGACCGGCGAATTCGAGGAGTTCCGGATCGTGGGCTAAACCGGGCTTAGCCAGGCTCGAAAGGTCAGGCCGCGAAAGGTCAGACCGCGAAAGACGTGCGCGTCGCCCCAACGTAGTGCTGCAACGACTTCAACGCAGGCTGTGACGAAGCATCCCGGACAGCATCCGCACCCACGGCGTTGGCCACGGCCAGAGCATGGCTGTGCTCAAGTCCGGAGCGGAGGGCCAAGACCAGCGCTGCGCAGAAGGCGTCGCCCGCTCCGATCGTGTTGGCGATATCCGTGACCCGAACCGCGGGAGCTTCGGCCACGCGTTCGCCATGCTCAAAGATCGCCGAGCCCTCGCCCCCATACGTCACGGCAACCAAGGGTGCCGTGCGAAGGGCAGGGATCAGCGCGTACTCGGTCTCGTTCACGATCACAAGGTCGCAGCGTTCCAGGAGTTCCGGGATGATGGGCGCAGCAGGCGCTGCGTTGAGGGCAAAGTAGCCTTTGGTTCGGCGGGCGGCTTCCAGCACCACGTCTTGGTCAACTTCGAGTTGGCACAGGACGGCTTCTTCCTCCGCGAAGGAGACGCCTTCCACGGACACCTGCCCATTGGCGCCCGGGCACACAACAATCTGGTTTTCGCCTTCGCTGTCCACCAGGACCAGGGCTGTCCCCGTCGCGGCATCCACTTGCGCGATGTCCTGGACGTCGACGCCGGCACTTGCCATTGCTTCGAGGAGGCTCCGGCCTGCTTCGTCCCGGCCTACCGCCCCCACCATGCGGGAAGCGCCAGCGAGCCGGGCTGCAGCCACGGCCTGGTTGGCGCCCTTGCCGCCGGGCTGCTGACGGAGGGCGGCGCCACCCACGGTTTCGCCCGGCGTCGGGAGGCGGCTGGCGGTAGCCGTGATGTCGAGGTTGATGCTGCCTACAACGGTGAGCGCGGTGCTCGCCGGAGCCAAAATGGGCGCGGAAGTCTGAGGGGAGGAGCTCATGGGAGGACCCTTTCGGGAGGATTCAGGAGGACTGGATAACGGAGAGGTGCCCGGCTTTTGCGGCCACGAGGCATTTGGCCAGGTAGAACGGGGAACCCTTGCGGCGGACGTATTGGGTGAGGACCAGAACCGGCTCAGACGGCCGAAGATCCAGCAACTTAGCGCGGCTGGGACCCGCGGTACTCAGGCTGATTTCGCATTCGCCAGGGCCAAGCGACGCCCCCGGAAAGCCGCTGAGGACTTCCAAAAGGGTGGAAGCCGAAAGGGTGGGACCTTCCGCTGCTTCTGAGAGTGCCTCGGCTTCGGGGATGCTTTCTGCCACGTTTTCCTGCAGGTGTGCCACAGGCTCGCCATTGCGGATCAGCACGCTTTCCCAGAACCAGACGTCCTGGCCCGGTTCCACGCCGATTCCGGGGGCAACAAATTCGGAGGCCGGCTGTTTGATCGCAGCAACGCGCTTGACCTGGATGTCCTGGTCCGGCCCGCCAAGGAGTTGATCGAACGGGCGGATGTGTTCGATGCCGATCCGTGGCAGCGAATCTGCCACGAATCGTCCGACTCCCCGCCGTGCCCTGGTGAGTCCGTCTTCCTCCAGCAACATCAGCGCTTCCCGGATCACGGTGCGGCTGACGTCCATCATGACGCCCAGCTCGGTCTCGGTGGGGAGCAGCGAGCCGGGAGGGAGGAGCTTGGTCCTGATTGCCTCGGCGATGCGTGAGTATGCTGCAACGCGCAAGGGCTGGCCGGGTTGGGGCGCAATGGGACGGGACAGGAACTGGACGGCATTGTCGGTCAAGGGTGCCTCGCTTGGGTTTGGTTACGGACACTGTACCGGAAAAATGTGATAGGTTGCACAAGCTCGTAATACATGCTTGTATAACAACTCACATCTCGTGGCGCCGCCTGCGCCCTCGGACAAAGGAGTTTGATGTGAATATCCCCAACACAGCGGTAGAGGCGCAGCCTTCCGAAGCCGTAGAAGTGACGTCGGAAACCCGGCCCGGCGGTCGTGCGGCAGTCCTGCTGATCACCACGTTGGTCCTGGCCGTATTGTCGTTCCAGCTCAACGCCAGCATGATCACCCCGGCACTCCCGCACATTGGTTCCTTTTTTGGCGAGACGCCCGAGGCTGTGGCTCAGGTGCAGTCCATGTTCTTCCTTGCGGGCGCCATCTCCGGACCGGTGATTGGACGCTGGAGCGACTTCATCGGCCGCCGCACTGCACTGCTCCTGGTCCTGGCCATCATGGGCGCTGGCACGGTGTTGTGCATCTTCGCTCCGAGCCTGCCACTGCTGGTCGCGGGCCGTTTCATGCAGGGTGTCTCGAGCGCCATCTTCGCGCTCTCCTACATCGTCCTTAACGAATACTTGCCTGCCCGACTCTTCGGCACGTCCATCGGCATCATCGCCGCCATTAACGGCGGTGTGGGCGGCGTAGACGGCTATTTTGGTGGACTCTTGGCTGAAACGCTCGGCTTCCAGTCGATCTTTGTTGCCGTCCTCGCCCTGGCCGCGATCGCCGTCGTCTGCGTCATCAAAGTGGTACCGGGCGGGAAGTCCGCTGCCGCTCCGGGCCGGATGGACTGGTGGGGCGCAGGTTCGCTGTCCGTGTTCCTGGTCTTCATCACATACTTCGTCTCCACGGGTTCCTCTGCAGGCTGGGTCTCACCTGCCGCGCTTGGCCTGCTCGCCGGTAGCATCGCTTCCTTCACCGCGTTCTGGCTCATCGAGAAGAAGCGCTCCACGCCCCTGGTGGCAGTCCACCACCTCCGTTCGCGCCAGGTATGGCCGGTCATCGTTACCACTGTGCTGACGCTCGCGGGAATCTTCGCCATCATCAACTTCACCGTGGTGCTGATCAGCCAGGACAAGGAAAATGGCTTCGGCTTGCCGGCCTCGGTGGCAGCATTGCTGTTCCTGACTCCGGCAGCCCTGATCGGTGTGTTCGCAGCCCCGCTCGCCGGCTGGATTGCTGACCGGCGTGGCTGGATCAAGACGGTGCGCGTCGGCACGGCCACGAGCCTGGCCTGCGCCATTGCTGCTGCGTTGTTCGCCGACAACCAGGTGGCGGTCCTCATCGCGATCGCAGCCTTGGGCATCTTCTACAACGGCTTCTTTCTCACTGCGATCAACGGGCTCTCGGTCCTGCTCTCGCCCAAGGAAGCACCTGCCGCGCTGCCGGGAATCAACGGCGCCTCCTTCGGCATCGGGGCGAGCCTCGGCGTCGTGGTTGTTGCACCGTTCGCCGGTCAGGGCACCGCGGCCGGGTACTCGACGGCGCTCTGGATTTCGGTGTCCATCACCGTCCTCGCCTTCCTCGTCAGCTTGTTCATCACAGCCCCCAAGGGCGAAAAGATCTAACGCCCGACGCCGGTACGCAGCACCGCGCGTCCGCCCCGTTCCTCTTCACAACACTCCGCTACACCTGAAACGAGAGACCATGATCCAGCCCACCGCCGCCCCCTTCTACCTCGACTGCGATACGGGAATCGACGACGCCCTCGCCCTTGCCTACCTGCTAGCAACCCCGAGAGCGGAACTCGTGGGCATCGGCACCGTGAGCGGCAATATCAGCGCCGCCAGTGGTGCCCGGAACACCCTGGACCTGCTCAAACTGGCCGGGCATCCGGACATCCCCGTGGCGGTCGGTGCACATGATCCGCAGGTCGGTAGCTTCCACGGTGGGGCGCCGCATGTCCATGGCGATAACGGAATCGGTGGGGTGGAGCTTGCTCCGTCGGATGGTGAACCCGTTGAGGCAACGGCTTCCGAACTGCTGGTGCAGATGGCTCACAAGCATGCTGGGGCGCTTCGGGTTGTGGCGATCGGGCCGCTGACAAATATCGCTGAAGCCCTTCGGCTGGAGCCCAGGCTGACGGAGCTCGTCGCCGAACTCACCATCATGGGCGGCGCCGCATTGGCCCCGGGAAACATCACTCCCGTTGCTGAAGCCAACATCGCCAACGACCCAGAGGCTGCGGCCGAAGTACTCGCCGCCGAGTGGAACGTGACACTGGTGCCGCTGGACGTCACCATGACCAACGTCCTTGAGGAAACCCACCGTCAAGAGCTGCTGGCATCCGAGCACCCCGTTTCACAGGCCCTCGGCGAGATGCTTGGCTACTACTTCGGGTTCTATGTGGATATCTTCGGTCGCGCTTGTTCGGCGATGCACGATCCCCTGGCTGCAGCCATCGCCGTCAGGGGAGTGGAGCTGACGCTAGCGCCCACAGTACGCGTAGAGGTAGACACAACAAGCGGTCCCAGCCGCGGTCAGACCGTGTGCGACCTCCGTGGACAGTACCTCGGCTTCCCGGACCAGCGCGGTGCGCGGTGCCGCGTGGTGCTGGAAATCGGCGAAGACTTCGCGCCGCACCTGCTGGGCACCATGCAGGCGGCCTGGCTCTCGGAAGAGGAGCTCACCGCTCCCGTCGCCTAACTGGCGGGAGGCAATACATAGCGACGACGACGGCGGGAAGCTCCCGCCGTCGTCGTGGTTTAACGTGCCTAGGCATACATGAGCGAGCCGGGCGTTGTCAGTGTTTCGCCTGTTTCGAGCCACGTCTTAAGCCCGGAGAGGATCATGGGCCAGCCGCCGTACAGCTGTTCGTTGGCGCCTTCGCGGAGCTGATCGTGCGTCACGGTGAGGTGGCACGAATCGCCCACGGGTTCGATTTCCCAGGTGATCCGCGACGTTCCTTCCGCTTTGACGTCCTCGCCCCACAACGCTTGCATCGTCTGGACCAGCCGCCGCGGGGGATCGACCTCGATGTTCTCGCCTTCGCCCAGGGGCTCGTCTGCTTTGACGTTCCGCATTTCAAACCGGCCGCCGGGAGTCCAGTCCGCCGTGAACGTGTTACCGAACTGGTACTTGCTCCGGATTTCGCTGTTGGTGATGGCTTCCCAGAGCCGTTCCGGGGTGGTTTTGATGTAAATCTCGAAGATCTTTTCCATGGGACTTTCCAATCTGGATTTGAGGTCGCTGAGTGCAGCGGCCCATGGTTCTGCGTATTTGCTCACCCAGCGGTCATGGATGAGCCTGATGGGGACGGGGTTCAGGAAATGCAGCTTTTCACGTCCTCGGCGGCGCGTGACCACCAGTCCGGCATCCTCCAACAGTTTGAGGTGCTTGGCGATGCCGAAGCGGGTCATCTCGAACCGGGCTCCGAGTGCGGTGAGGGTTTGCCCATCCTCGCGAAACAGCTCATCGAGCAACTCCCGCCGGGTGGGGTCTGCCAGTGCTTTGAACACGGCGTCCATGGGTTCAGAATAGGTGACCATTTGGTCACGTGTCAACGGTTTTGGACTTGCCGTCTTGTTTCCGCTGAGGGGGCATTTGACCGTGCTTGGATAGTCGCATGCCTCCTACTCCGAGCGTTGCCGTCTGCGGCCCGGCCTCGTGGAACCAGCTCATCCTCCTGGACCACCTCCCCGAGCCCGTCCCGCACATGCAGTTCGCGCGACGCGCTTGGGAGACAGTCGGCGGAACGTCGGCGGGGAAAGCGGTGCACCTTGCCGCTCTGGGCATCGGTGTGCGTTTGTGCTCGCCACTTGGCGCGGACGACGACGGCGGGCGGATCCTGCGCGCACTGACCAACGCCGGCGTCACCGTAGAAAAGATTGCCTCCGACCGAACTGAGCGCCACGTCAACCTCATGACCGACGACGGCAGCCGCGTATCGCTCTACGTCTCCGTGCCGTCCGCCCCGGCCGAGGAGGATCTCGCGACGGCGGCCGTCGTAGTGGCTGCCGCTGATCTTGCCGTTATTGACCTAAGTGAATTTGGGGTGATGCTGCTGGAGCGCGAAGAGGTTCACGAGACGCCTTTATGGGTGGACCTTCATGACTACGACGGATCCTCGGCGTTCCATGAACCCTTTCTGCGTGCGGCCGGTGTGGTTTTCATGAATGACGACAGGACAGACGATCCGTGGGCGCTCATGCATTCCTGCCTTGCACGGGGGCCTCGCTTGGCTGTCTGCACACTCGGGGCGGAAGGTGCGGTCGCCTTGGAAGCGGACGGCACCCAGCATGAGGTCCCAGCCGTTCCCGCCGAAGTGGTGGATACCAACGGGGCAGGTGATGCCTTCATGGCCGGCTTCCTTGCTGCGACCTTGCGGGGCGCACCAGTTTTTGATGCCCTCGAAGCGGCGGCAGGTCAAGCCCGCGTCGCGATTGAGAGTGAGCATCTGCACCCTGCGCTTGGGCGTTGAGTACTGAGTAGGGCTGGTCAAGTCCGATAGTTTCTTACTTTCATCGGAAACAAAACTAGCTATGACCGTCTATTTGCGCGGCATTACGGCTTCATAGAGGTTTCAAAGTCCGAGATTCTCTAATTTTTGGCTGCAACAACAGCCTATAAGTTACTCTCCAGTTTCGGGTAGTGGGCTGTTGTTATTGCGTAAAGTTTACGATACTTTCTCTCTGTGATCTGTGTCGCACTGTGGTTTCCAGGCGACCAATGCCTAGCGAAGGACAAAGATGACCATCGACCCTGAGGACTTACGGGCTGCTGAAAAGCGGCTGCATCAACTGCATCGACAACTGGGCGGCATCGCCTACGGCGGTGATTACAACCCGGAGCAATGGCCGCGCGAGGTCTGGCTTGAGGACGCGAAACTCATGCAGCAGGCCGGGGTGAATCTCGTAACCCTCGCTGTTTTCTCCTGGAGCCGCCTGGAAACCAGCGACGGCGTCTTCGACTTCGAATGGCTGGACGACGTCATGGATCTGATGCACCAGCACGGTATCGGCGTGGATCTCGCGACACCGGATGCCGTTCCGCCAGCGTGGCTCGTGGAGCAGTACCCGGACATCATGCCGGAACGTCCCGACGGAACCACGTTCGGCTTCGGATCCCGCCAACACTTTGACGTCTCCCACCCCGTGTATAGGGAAAAGTCCTTGGCGCTCGCCGAAAAGATGGGGGAGCGCTACGCACAGCATCCTGCGCTGCGCATGTGGCATGTAGGAAACGAATACGGGCCTACCTCGTATGGGCCGTGGGCCGAGAAGGCGTTCCGCCAGTGGCTACGGAGAAAGTACTCATCGCTCGATGAGCTCAACGAGGCATGGAGCACTGCAGTGTGGGGCCAGATCTACACGGACTGGAACCAGGTACGCGTTCCCGCGCAGCCCCGCACGTGGTCCAACCCTTCCCGGCGGCTGGACTTTCACCGCTTCACCTCGGACAGCATGCTGGAACACTTCAAGGCCGAACGGGACGTCCTCAGGCGCCACAGCCCGGACCTGCCGATTGTCACTAATTTCATGCGCTTCTACAAGACCAACGACTACTGGGCATGGGCCGCCCAGGAGGATGCCGCAGCTCTGGATATCTACCCGGATCCCCGTGAAGATGATGCACACGTCGCCGCCGCGTTGAACTTTGACCTCATGCGTTCCTTGCGTCACGGACAACCGTGGATGGTCATGGAGCAAGCGACTGGCGCTGTGAGCCAGTGGTCCGTCAACGTCTCCAAGCTTCCAGGCAAGATGCGGCTCGGCTCTTACCAGGCCATCGCGCAGGGTGCCGATTCGATCCTTTTCTTCCAGTGGCGCCAGGCCAAGGGTGGAACCGAGCGTTACCACTCGGCCATGGTGAACCACGCTGGCCCGAACACCCGCATCTTCCGCGAGGTTTGCGAACTCGGCCAGGAACTCAAATCCTTGGGTGGCCTCACGGGCACACGATCCACAGCCAAAGTGGCGATTGTGTTCGATTGGGACTGTTGGTGGGCACTGGAGCTGGGCAACTCGCCGCGCTCGGACCTGAACTACACCCAGGAAGTGTTGCGTTTCTACCGCCCGCTGTTCGACGCCAACATCACGGTGGACTTCGTCAATGCCAACAGCGAGCTGTCCGCGTACAGCCTGGTGATCATGCCGGCCTCGTACTTGCTCACGGACGCCGCCGCCGAAAAGTTCGAAAACTATGTGTCCGACGGCGGCCGACTGGTGGTCTCTTACCTCTCCGGCATCGTGGACCAGGACAACACAATCCGCTTGGGTGGCTACCCCGGCGCCCTCCGCAACGTGCTGGGCGCGTGGAGCGAAGAAATGCATCCACTTGCCGGGGACGGCGAACAGGTGAAGCTCTCCACGCTCGACGGCGGTACCTCCTCGGCGAGTTACTGGACAGAGCACTTGCACGCCGAGACGGCGGACGTCTTGGCCAGCTACTCTTCCGGGCGCCTCGCGGGAGCTCCTGCCATCACGCGCAACAGTTTCGGGCAAGGAACCGCGGTTTATCTTTCGGCCCGGGTCGAGGACGGGCTGCTCAAACAATTGCTCGAGGACGAACTTCGAAGCGCAGGCGTGGAACCGGAACTAACGGCGCCTACGGGAGTCCAGGTCCGCCGTCGTACTGGCTTGAAACCGGCTGACCTGGGTCATAGCGCCGGCGGTTCAGGCACCGGCGGTTCTGGAGACGCCGCCAAAAGTTTCCTCCTGGTGCTCAACCACAACGATGCGCCTTCCAGGGTGAACGTCCTCGACGGCGGGATAGACCGCATCAGTGGACAGCCGATTCGCGGGGAAGTGGAGCTTCCAGCGAACGGCGTCCTGGTCCTCGAAGAAGTCTCGGTCCTTGAAGAATCGACAACTAAGGCGGGAAAACCATGGCACTGAGGCTGGACGCTCCACCCGAGGTTGTGCCGGGCGCTGAGCCGAGTAAACAGAAAAAGCGGCGCATCAAGCCTGGAAGCTGGAAGCTGGCGCTCAAACGGGACTGGCGTCTGTACACACTGTTAGCGCTACCACTGGCATACCTCCTCATTTTCAGGTACTTGCCAATGGCCGGGAACGTCATTGCTTTCCGCCAATTTCAGCCTGGCGGCAGCATCTTCGGCGAGAAATGGGTGGGTTTCAAATACATCACCCTCTTCATCAACGACCCCAGCTTCTGGCAGGCCTTCCAGAACACGATCGTTCTGGGCATCCTGACGTTGGTGTTCTGCTTCCCGATGCCCATCATTTTCGCGCTGATGCTCAATGAGCTCCGGTCCCAGAAGTTCAAGAAGTTCGTGCAGACTGTGGCTTACCTGCCGCACTTCATGTCAGTGGTGATCATCGCCGGCATGATCCTGCAGAACTTCTCCATGACCGGCACGGTGAACCAGATCGCTGAATCGCTGTTCGGCAACACAATGAACTTCACGCAGGATCCGGGCTGGTTCCGGCCGATGTACATCAGCTCAGAGGTGTGGCAAACGATGGGCTGGGGAGCGATCCTGTACCTGGCCGCGCTCACCCGGGTGGACGAATCACTGTACGAGGCGGCAAGGATCGACGGCGCCAACAGGTGGCAACAGACCTGGCACGTGACGCTGCCCGCCATCCGGCCGACCATCATCACGCTGCTGATCCTGAACATCGGCACTTTCATGGCAGTGGGCTTCGAGAAGATCCTGCTCATCTATAACCCGCTCAACTACGCAACGTCAGACGTTATCTCCACCTACCTGTACCGGGTGGGCCTTGAATCCAGCAACTTCAGCTATGCGGCGGCGATCGGAATGTTTGAATCCGTCATCGGCCTCACGCTGATCCTCTCAGCGAACGCGTTATCCAAGCGCCTCGCAGGAACGAGCCTGTGGTGAACAAGACAGCAACCAAGTCCGCTCCTTCTCTGCGTCCTCGCGCTGCCGGCGGTGTCCTCCTGAAAGACATGAGGGTTTCCACTGGAATGCGGATCTTCAGGGCTTTCAACCTGGTGTTCCTGCTGTTCGTAGTGTTCCTAACGGTCTATCCGTTCCTGAACATCATCGCGCAGTCGTTCTCCAGCGAAGGGTTCATCAACGCAGGGCAGGTCAACCTGTTCCCGATGGGCTTCAACACCGAGACGTACAAGCTGATCCTGGCCGACTCCACGTTCTGGACCAACTACGGAAATACCCTGTTGTACACGGTGGTGGCTACCGCGATTTCAATGGTCCTGACCACTTCATTCGCCTACGCCATTGCCAAGAAGGACCTCAAGGGCCGCAGTCTTTTCATTGGACTCGCCGTCTTCACCATGTTCTTCAACGGCGGGTTGATCCCCAATTACGTGCTCATCAGTTCGCTGGGCATGCGGGATTCAATCTGGGCTGTGGTCCTGCCGAATGCCATCAGCGTGTTCAACCTGCTCATCATGAAGTCCTTCTTCGAAAACATGCCGCGTGAGCTGGAAGAAGCGGCGTCCATCGACGGACTCACTCAATACGGCATCCTCTTCCGTGTGGTGCTTCCACTGAGTAAGGCAATCGTGGCCACCATGGTCCTGTTCTACGCGGTAGCAAACTGGAACTCGTGGTTCCAGGCCTTCCTGTACCTGGATAACCCCGACCTCTTTCCGGTCACCATCTACCTCCGCAACATGATCGCTGGAGTCACTACTGCAGGCTCCGCCGGCGGGACCGCGGAAAACGTGGGCCAAATCGCGGCCAACATCCAGTCGGTCACCATCGTGCTAACCGTCATTCCCATCCTTTGTGTCTACCCCTTCGTCCAGAAGTACTTCTTCTCGGGCGTCATGCTCGGTTCCGTCAAGGAATAACCCTTATGAAAGGACATCCAATGATCGCCAAACGAGAGTTCCGCAGAAGAGACTTCCTCGGCCTTGCTTCCGTTGTCACCATCGGGTTGATGATGACCAGCTGCGACTCTGAAGCCGCCGAGAAGGTGGATACGTCAAAGTCCCGCAATGGTGCGATGGACAGCTTCAAGGTAGGTGACACATTCAAGGCGACGACGCCCTTGTCCTTCACCTTCCTGTTCTCCGACCAGCCAACCTATCCGTACAAGAAGGACTGGCTGCTCTTCACCAAGATGGCCAGCGACAACAACGTCACGCTGGAACCAACCATCGTTCCCAACAGTGATTACGAGCAGAAACGCAGCCTTCTCATCAGTTCCGGCAGCGCTCCGGAGATCATCGCCAAGACCTATCCCGGGCAGGAAGCCGCTTTTGTATCTGCCGGGGCTGTGCTGCCAGTTAGCGATTACGTGGAACTCATGCCGCACTTCCAAGAGAAGGTCAAGAAATGGAAGCTCGAGCCAGAGATCGAAGCCCTCACCCAGGAAGACGGTAAGTACTACGTTCTTCCCGGACTGCACGAGGAACTGTGGCCGGATTATTCTCTGTGCTTCCGTAAGGACGTACTGAAGAAGGAAGGCTTGGCTGAGCCCACCACATGGGACGAGTTCCGTGAAGTGCTGCGGTCGCTCAAGAAGGCGTATCCCGACGTCGTGCCTTTCTCAGACAGGTTCAAAGGCGACAGTGTGCTGAACATCGCGGCACCAACCTTTGGCACGGCCGCGGGTTGGGGCCTGGTGGATGGGCTCCTGTTCGATCAGGACAAGAAGGAGTTCGGATTTGCTGCGGGATCAGAGAAGTTCAAGGACCTCGTGACCTACTTCAACTCCCTGGTGTCTGAAGGACTGATGGATCCTGAGAGCTTCACCCAAACCGACGACTCTGCCATCCAAAAGTTCGTTTCCGGTAAGTCGTTCGTGATCAGTGCCAATTCGCAGAATGTCATCACCTACCGGACCTCCATGGAACAGTCACTGGGCAAGGGCAACTTCGAGATCGGCAAGATCACGGTTCCGGGAGGTCCTGCAGGCGACGTCATCGGTGGCACACGCTTGGAAAACGGCATCATGCTGAACTCGTCCGTCAAAGACAAGGACAGCTTTGTGGCTCTCATCCAATACATCGACTGGTTGTTCTACAGCGATGCAGGCCAGGAATTCAGCAAGTGGGGCGTTGAGGGAACAACCTTTACCAAGGAAGGCGGCAAACGGAAGCTGGCAGCCGATATCAACTTCCAGGGTCTCAATCCCGCAGGCACCAAGGACCTGCGGGTGGACTACGGATTCTCTGGAGGAAACTTCGCCTACGGCGGCTCGACGGAACTCCTGCACTCCACATTCAACGACGAGGAATTGGCGTTCCAAGAGGCCATGAAATCCAAAAAGCCACGCCCGGTTGCACCGCCTGTGCCCTTCAACGACGTCGATCGTGAGCAGGCCACGCTGGCGCTCACCCCTCTCAAGGATCACGTTAAGCAGAACACTCTCAAGTTCATCACGGGGCAGCGTGCTGTCAGCGAGTTTGGTGCGTACGTCAAAGAGCTCGACAGCAAGGGGCAGAGTAAGTACGTCGAGCTCGCAAACAAGGCATACAAGGCCTACGCGGACAAGAAGTAGTCCTGATGGCAGCCACGAAAGCTGAGTATGGATCCGGGACCTTGTTCAAGGCAGCTGGAACTGTGTACGGCATCATGGTTGGCGATGCTTTGCTGGTTCTCGTCAATGCGCTGCTGGTGCTCACTCCGGTGCTGGTTGGCGTCATTGGGCCGTTGGCGTTGATTTCCCTGATCCTGGCAGGCCCTTCATTCGTGGCTGCCTGTTACGCCTTCAACCGGCTGCTTGCACACGAGGACACCGGGGTTTTCCATGACTTTGTGAAGTCGTACCGCAGCAACTTTGGCCAGGCGTTGGTGGTTTGGCTTCCGTACCTCGCGCTCCTTGCGGTCATTGCTTTCAATCTGAGTGTCCTGCCCGGGAACCTGGGACCTGGCCCAGGAGCCAGCCCAGTGCAGATCGCTGCCCGGATAGGGTTGTTGGGCGTCGGAGTCATAGTGGCTACCGCTGCGGTAAATGCTTTGCTCCTGTTGTCCCGGTTCGCCTTCCGAAGCAGCGACATCTATCGGCTCTCCCTTTACACCCTGGGTGTGCAGCGGAGGGTGTCCCTGGGCAGCGCCGGAATCATTTTTATTTCAGGATTCGTGCTGATGGCCACTACTGCTTGGCTGATCCTGTTTGTTGCGGGCTTGCTGGTCTATCTGGTCTGCATGAACTCCCGTCCGCTCCTCAAGTTTGTTGAGGCCAAGTTCACGGCAGCCGAATAGGCAGCATTCGATACCCCATCACCACCTCTACCTTTTGAGGCAGGTTTATGTTCTGAGGGGTGTGTGGTGGTGGTTGCGTCGTGGTGTTTGTTTGGGGTCGATGTGTGGGGGTGGGGTGAAC
>NZ_JBHZPI010000002.1:0-335272 GCF_042788025.1 Paenarthrobacter sp. YIM B13468
AAACCTACGTAGGAATCAACCTCCCCGAACCAAACAAACAACCAACCCACTGACTCCACACAGCTTGACAGCCTGCGGGTTTTGCGTGTTTCTCTCTCACTTACCGATCGGTGGGAGCCGAAATCAACCGACCAAGCCTGCACCGAACTCCTCTACGGCAATAAGTGGTTGGATGACTTTCTGGACCTCTCCCTTTACGAAGTTCCTGCGGATCACGTTGTCTCCAAATACGTTGCCCAATGCTCCGAGCACCATGGCCTGGTCAAGGGAGAGATAACGCCGCGCGATAGTTCCGGACTTTACGGCAACTGCATCAAAGAATCCGCCCTGACCGTATGCTACGAGGTCCTTTTCAATCCTTACCAGGTTTTGGTAGGCCTCCTGAGGCTCGTACTCCATCGCAAGGAACGAAGCATGGGGTGTCACCACGCCGTCGCCCCACGTCGGAGTGGGGTCGGCTGCCGGTCGGCATTCTCCAAACCCGGTGTCCACGGTGGTCCGCTCGACATCAGATGGGTAGCCGTCACTGCTCATCCCCAGCGCGTCCACGCCCCACTCCGAGTAGCCACCGTTCGGGTGGCTCGCCGGTGAGAATCCCCAATATCCATACTTGGCGTCGTCCAGGCCGAACTCTCGCTGTGCCCGGACTGTTAGCGGATGGTTGATACCCCAGGCTTTCGGGGCCCAACTGGATTCGGGGACAAACAAGTCCGGCATCAATGACTCGAACATGTCCCCGCCCCAGCTGGGAACTATGCGCATGCCACGGTAGGTGTATGCCCCCTCAAACACATCGATCCCCTGATAGCTCCGGTGTTCACCCACAGGTTGTTGTTCCTGCCAGGACCAGTCACAGCTATCAGGGAACGCCCTCATGGTGGCGAAGTAGTGTGCCGGCGGAAGCTGACCCAAAGCGATGCCGATGTAGGTGGCGATGCGGGGTTCGGAATTGGTGACGTCGTAGTGGTTGAGCGTGTAAAACACGTCGGGTCCGTTACCAAGGTAGTTGCCTTGCACAGTCTCCACCGTGGGTTTGACGTCATAGAAGCCGCCTCGCAACAGACCCGCCGCAACGCCGGGCCGTGCGTCCTTGTTGTAGAAGATGCCGAAGTTCATTCGCTGGAGGATGCTGTTCGCCAATGCGGCAACCTTAGGTTCGGCGTTACGGACCACCATGAGGGCCGCGGCGAACCACCCGTTGTCCACGCTCGAGAGGAATGGCTGAACCACGTTGCCGTTCTCCGGCCAGATGGTGATGACGTCGCCGGTGGCTTCGTTGTACCAGTTGTAGAGCATGCCGCTGGGCTGGTGGTGTTTGAGGTGCATCAACGTTGTCAGGGTCTGCGTCAGGCGGTCCCTGCACTCACGTGCGCTAATGAGCCGCAGCTCACGGGCCACAACAGTGCTCCACATGTAGCCGCCAATGTTGGTGGGGGAGGTGAAGCCGCTGCGCTCAGGGTTGGTGATCGAATCGCCGATGTAGTCGGCAGGCAGTCCTGTCCGTGGATCCGTCATGGCCACCAAGGATTGCCAAGTGTCATGGGCCCACCGGTTGATGACCTTGTGGTCGATGCCGCTTTGGTTCTTCGCCGTGGATACCCGAAATGCGTTCGACGCCGGAACTGTGGTTGAGGTGGCCAAGCCGGGTTGCGCTGCGGCAGCGGTGAGTCCGGTGGCGGCGACGGCCGCGACACCGGCTAGGAGCTGGCGACGGGTGGTGACGGACAGGCCATGGGCTGGTGCAATGTGCTGGTTCATGAGGTCTGTCCTTTACTCGGTTTTGGAGGACGCGGGGCCGGATAGGGATGGATTTTCGGAAGTCAGGCGAAGGCCGTGCCCAAAGGGGAATAGGGGATTCGCGGTGTCACTGGGTACGTCCGGTCGGGAAGCCCGGACAGCATCCATGGATCTCGGAATTTCGAAGGGCAGCTTTCCTTCGGGTTGGATCCGTCCGAACAATGCGTCCAGGAGCGCTGTATCCGAGACGCCGAAGGTGCCTACCAAAGCCGAAGCCAATCCCCTCAGGGGAGTCAAAATGGCGGGACGGTCCAGGCGAACGTCGATGATCACAGGAACGCGCTTAGCCAAGGACATAAGCCGCGAGACCAGCCCCGGCGGAAAGTCCAGGCTTCCGGCGTGAAAGTGCTTCTCAAGGAATAGATCGTCGCGATGCTCCCATGGCGAGTGAAGTCGGATGATGGCAATGTCCGCCTCGTCCGGGTTTACCGCGGGTGTTCCAAACCCGGCGAGGTTGGCGGGGTCCACTCCCTCAACGTAGATGGAAGGTGACCCCGTCAGCGGCAGGGTGCTTCCGGCGTCGTCATCGCTGTTTGCCAACACCGTAACGGACCGCGCCTGCGCGCAGTGCCCTTCGCGCCGGAACTCTGTGTTCCCGACGATTTCTGCCGCCGCATCCTCGTCCACGAACGGGTTGTCGAACAGACCCAACTGGAATTTGACCAGAAGCAGGCGGCGTACGGACTCATCTATGCGTTGCTCGCTGACAAGGCCATCCCTGACCAGACCGATGAGCAAGTCCGTGCATTCTTCGCCGCCGAACTGGTCCACACCGGCGTTGAGGATTTTCAGCATACGCTCCGGTGCCGTGAGCTCTTCGACGCCCCAGGACCGTGCCGGCAACACCTGGTCTCGCACGATGTTGTCGTTGACCAATTCCCAGTCGCTGAGAACAACACCGTCGAATCCGAGCTTTTCCCTGAGTAGGCCCGTGATGATTTGCTTGTTGTAGCCGAAACCCACCTCCTCCACGGGTTCGCCGTCGAGTTCCACGCCCACCGGCATTCCGTAGTAGGGCATGATGGCGCTGGTTTTCTCCGCAATGGCAGTCCGGAAGGGAACCAAATGTTCATCGAATCGGCCACCCGGATAAACTTGCTCCCGCCCATAGGGGAAATGAGCGTCTTCACCATCGCGCTGTGCGCCTCCTCCGGGGAAGTGCTTCGTGGTGCAGGCGACGCTGGTGCGCCCCAGATTCTCTCCCTGGAACCCGCGCAGGTACTCCACCACGTACTGGGCGCTGAGCTGGGAGTCCTGGCCGAAGGTCCCTGCCTGCCGGCACCACCGCGGCTCGGTTGCCAGATCAACGGTGGGATGAAGGGCTGCCCTGATACCAACAGCCGTGTACTCCTGGCGCGCAATCCCTGCAAAACGGCGAATAAGTTCGGAGCTGCCGATAGCTGCGAGCCCGATAGGTTCGGGCCACTGCGAAAAGTGGGCGGCGGTGAAGGAGACACCGGAGTTCTCAATGAATGCATGCCGTGGGTCAGTGGAGATGGTCACGGGAATCCCATGAGGCGTCTGCTGTGCGAGTTCCTGGAGGGCGTTGCTCCAGCGGGCGGCCTCGCGGGCCGTTCCCAGCCTGTGGATATTGAAGTGGTTCATGAACTTGCCAAGAATCACGGTGCTGGTGGGCGATTTGCTGATGTCCCCCGGTGTCTCCAGCAGCGAACCTTCGGGACCGGTTTCTATCACCGTATGGAACATCAGGCCGGCCTTCTCCTCGAGGCTGAGGCGGGAGGTGAGGTCAGCTGCACGTTCCTTCGGGGTGAGGGCAGGGTCCTCAAAGGGATCCATGATCCCGTTGCCGTTAAGGTCCCGGTAGTGCGTTCCTTGGTCCGACACGGAGGTCAGGGGGCTGGTGTGGGTTTGTGATGTCATGGGTACTTTCGGGGTCAGTTGTGGTTCGGCCCGGAGGGGCTACTTGATGCCGGTGGCAGCGACGCCCTGGATGAAGAAGCGCTGCAGGGCAACAAACAAGAGAAGGATGGGTGTGATCACCAGGACTGATCCGGCCAGGAGCAGTCCGTAGTCGGTAGCGTTCTGGCCCGTGGAGTACAGCGAGAGAGCCACCGGTAGGGTGTACATGTCTTCGCTCTGGGCCACCACAAGCGGCCACAGGAAGTTGTTCCATGATCCAAGGAAAGTCAGAATCCCCAAGGTTGCCAGCGGAGGTCCGCAGAGGGGCAGAACGATCCGCAGGAAGGTGCGCAACTCACCGGCACCGTCAATCCTGGCTGCCTCGATCAGCGAATCCGGAATGCCCATGATGAATTGGCGCATAAGGAACACACCCATGGGTGCTGCCAGGAAAGGCAGGATGAGTGCCGGGTAGGTGCTCACCAGGCCGAGTTTGCTGACCATCACGAACAGTGGGACGAAGGTCACCACACCGGGAACCATCAGCATGACCATGACCAGGAGGAACAGGAACCGTTTGCCGGGGAAGTCCATCTTGGCCAAGGCGTATCCAACCATGGAGCAGAACAGGAGATTGCCCAGAACGGTGAACACGGCCACCACCAGGCTGTTGAGGAAAAACGTGCCGATGTGGAGTTCGTTGAACCACGTCAGGAAGTTCTCCAGCGTGGGTTGTTCAGGCCACCAGGTGATGGGCCGGCGGAGAAGCTCACCCTGGGTCTTGAATGCGCCAAGGAACATCCATACGAAGGGGAGGAGAGTGGAAGCTACTGCCACCAGGAGGACTGCGTAGGTCAACGGGCGGGCAGCCGGTGTTCGTTTCCTGGGCTTGCGCATTATCTGGTCTGTTGTCATTGAAGTCCTCAGTCCTTGGATCGCAGGGCTCGGAATTGGATCAGGCTCAGGAGCGCAATCGCCACAAACAGGACATAGCTGGCGGCCGAAGCGAGTCCATACTTGCCGAACCCGAACTGGTTGAACGTGAAGTAGCTGACTGACAACGTGGAATCCAGTGGGCCGCCCTTGGTCATCACAAAAGGCTCTTCAAAGAACTGCAGGAAGCCCACGGACAGCAGGACCGTCCCCAGAAGCAGGGTGGGGCGCAGCATGGGCAAGGTGATGCGCATGAAGCGCTGCCAGGCATTGGCACCGTCCACTGCTGCAGCTTCGAGAATGTCGGCTGGAACATGCTGGAGGCCGGCGAGGAAGATGATCATCAGGGTCCCTAGATTCCGCCAGACTGCCAGCATGATCAGTGCGGGCATAGACCACGTGGTGCTGTTGAGCCAGTCTGGGCCCGCGACGCCTACCCAGCCCAGGATGATGTTCAGCAGGCCATCGGGCTGGAGTATGAACCGCCAGACGACGGCGACAGCCACGATACTGGTGACCACCGGCGTGTAGAACCCGACGCGGAACGCAGTGCGGAAACGTGTTATGCCGTTGTTGAGGGCTACGGCCAACGCCAAAGCCAGAACGATCGTCAAGGGTATCCCCGCCACCACGAAGTACGCAGTGTTGAGGACGGAATGCAGGAACTGGGGATTCTTGAAGAGGGCAGAGTACTGGTTTAAACCTACGAATCCCACAGCAAACGGGTTGTCGATGTCGCGGCTGGTGAAGTCGGTGAAGGACATCAAGAACGATGACACCAATGGTCCCAGCATGAAGACCGAGAAGACCAGGACAAACGGCAACGCGAAGAGCCAGGCAACCAACGCATTGCGCCGGCGACGTGCGCGTCCTCCCCGGGCAGGAGGCCTGCCAGCCACCTTGGTGCTGGCAGGCCTGACGCTTGTGGTGGTTGCCACTGCTATTTCCCGGTTCCGATCGACTCCGCAGTCTGCTGGAGGGACTTCAACGCTTCCCCGGAGTCCTTGCCCGCCTTGACGATCTGCTCGATTTCGGTGTCAGCGGCTGCGGCTACCTGGGTCCAGGTGCTGACGGATGGCGGGTTGTTGGTGTTCTTCAATTGCTCTCCGAACACGGAAAGCTTGCTGTCGGCGGAGAGGGACGGATCTTTCCACGCGCTCTCCTGGGAGGGCAGGTCGCCCGTTGCCTGGTACCACTTGAGCTGGATCTCGGGCTTGGACAACCACTGCAGGAGCTTCCAGGATGCGTCCCTGTTCTTGGACTTCTTGAAGACCACCATGTTGGAGCCGCCCACGAAGGACGTGGAACTCTTGGCCTTGGGCATCGGCGCAACCTTGTACTTGTCCGCGAAGCCCTCCCCGCCGGCTTTGTTCAGGAGCCCCACATGCCAGGGACCACTGATCATCATGGGCGCAGAACCGTCTACGAAGGAAGCCTCGGCTGTGGTCCCTGTTGACGCCGCTTTGGACGCAATTCCGTCCGTGAAGAAGCCCGAGTAGAACTTCAGTGCCTCGGCAGCCTCCGGGGTGTCGAGAGTCCACTTGGTGCCGTCGTCGTTCATGAGCTTTGCGCCGTTGGACCACTGGAACGGAAGGGTGTCCTGGAAGGATCCGGCCACGCCAGTCGGCAACTGGATTCCGAATTTTGCCCCGGCCTTTTCCTGGAGAGCCTTGGCCAGGGTTTTGAAATCGTCCCAGGTTTCTGGGGCCTCGGTGATCCCGGCCTTCTCTGCAAGGTCGCTGCGGTAATAGACGACGCGGGTGTCAACGTACCACGGCAACCCATAACTGGTCCCTTGAACTTCCGTCGACTTCACGGAGCTTGGGAAGAACGTGCTGGCGTCGATTTCCTGGGGAGTGGCGTCGAAAGAGTCACTGAAGTCGCCCATCCACGTGGTACCCATCTGTGCAACGTCCGGAGTGGTCCCGCCGGCAATGGCCGTCTGGTACTTGCTAAGAGCCGCGTCCCAGGGAATTGCTGTGACGTCCACCTTGACGCCAGGGTTTTCGGACTCGAACTCCTTCAGCAGGGCAGGCAGTGCTTCGCCCTCGCTGCCTTGCGCCCACAGAGTGATGGTGCCGGTAGCCGGCCCCGAGGCAATGGGTGCGGCGGACGCATCACCGGCCGGAGCCGTTGCGTCCCGACCGCAGGCTGTGAGCAGCAGGGCTGCAGCGAGGCCTACCGCAGCTGCCTTGGTGGCGTTCGGATGGATCATCGTTGTTCCTTTCGTGGGTCCCGATCTTCTCTGCCAACTGCGGAAGGGAATATCGCGGAGGAGGGTCATACTTGCGCCTCAAAATAGATATCTAAGCGCTTTGATTTGCCAACAAGCCCAATCTAAGCGCATTGACTGTGACTTTGGCAACAGCTTGGTGAGGCAATGTGGAAAAAGAAAAGCCCGGCGGAACATGCCCCGCCTGACTTTATGTAATGTTGACGACCTGGCTAGGCCGCCTGGCAGCCGCAGCTTTCCCGCACCACAAGACGGACGGGGAGATGTACGTTGGCGGGCGGCTTCTCAGGATTGTCCAGCCGATCCAGCAGAAGCTGCACCATGGACCGGCCCATTTGTTCCAGGGGTTGGCGCACGGTGCTCAAGGATGGTCGGACCACGCGGCCAGCAGCAATGCCGTCGAACCCCGTCACAGCCACGTCCTTCGGGACGTTGACTCCAGCTGCCGCCAAGGTATCCAGGACCACCAGGGCGTCCTGGTCTGTGGCGCACACAATGGCATCGGGCAAGTTCCCGCCTTGGCAAAGCAAGCGCACGACCTCAGCCACGCGCTCATCGCTGCCGCACGGATAGTTGGGGCCGCGGGCCGACGATAGTCCTGCATCATGCAACGTTCGGAGGAACGCCTGGAGCCGGTGGTCATTGTCGGAGGAGGGCATGCCGCCGAGGAACATAAGCCGGGTCATGCCATGCACCGTCAAGAGATGTTCGGTAATCGCTCGAATGCCGGACTCATTGTCCACAGTTACATGGTCCAGATCCGCGTTGAGGTCGCTCTCGGAGACTTCCACCACGGGAATGCGTCGGGCAATGCGGGCCAGAGCCTCGCTGGGGACCGACCTGGGAAAAATGGCCAAACCATCAACACGGCCCGCGATGTCGGACAACACCGCCTCGTTGTTTTCCGGATTTCCGCCGCCTACCAGCAGCGCCTGGCCGCGCCGCCAGCATTCCAATTCGACCCCGCGCTGCACCTCGTCCACATACAAGGGGAAGAGTCGGAGGTCCTCGTTGCCAAGACCCTCTGTCGGGGCCGGGACCGAGGCGGCAATGCCTTCTTCCCTCCGTCCATGGGCAGGATCCAGCAGATAGTCGTAGGCAAACAGGCCAAGGGCGCCGGTCCTGCCGCGTGCCAGCCCGCGGGCGCTCGCGCTGGGGACATAGCCCAGTGCTTCGGCAGCTGCCAGTACGGCATCCCGGGTGGAGGCTTTGACCTTGTCCGGCTGCCGAAAAGTAAACGAAACCGTCGCGATCGAGACGCCTGCCCGTTCTGCGACGTGGTAGACCGTTGGACCCTTTGCCATATGACTCTCCTTCTACATCGAGTCTATGCGCTTAGCTCAACTCCGTGGTGAGAACGGGCACGATGTGATTGAGCATCGGGTGGGAACGGGCACGATGTGATTGAGCATCGGGTGGGAACGGGCACGATGTGATCGAGCATCGGGTGGGAACGGGCACGATGTGATTGAGCATGGGTGGGAACGGGCAGGATGTGATTGAGCATCGGGTGGGAACGGGCAGGATGTGATCGAGCATCGGGTGGGAACGGGCCGGGATGTGAGAGAGCGATTGGGTCCCGCCCGCGCCAATAGACTGGAACCGTGACTTCACAGGACTCTCTGACATCCATCGCCGCCGCCAGGATCGCCGTGACTGCACTGCTCGACGGCGGTGTGCGGCACGTGGTGGTGGCGCCGGGTTCGCGTTCTGCACCCATGGCCTACGCCCTTGCTGAGGCAGAAGCGGCGGGCAAGGTTCTCCTCCATGTCAGGATCGACGAACGTGATGCCGGATTCACAGCGCTTGGCCTCGCCCTCGCAACCGAAGCGCCTGTCGCAGTCCTGACCACCTCGGGCACCGCAGTAGGAAATCTGATGCCGGCCGTCATGGAGGCCAATCATGCGGCCGTACCGCTCATCGTCGTCTCCGCGGACAGGCCGGAGGAGCTTCACGGGACCGGGGCGAACCAGACCACAATCCAACTGGATCTGTTCGGCGATCACGTCCGCTTCGCCGTCGACGTCGCCGCGGGAGCAAGCCCGCAGCGCGCGATTGCCACCGCGCTCTACGCAGCCACGGGTGCGCTGGAGGACACCCCACCGGGACCGGTCCAAGTGAACCTCGCGTTCCGCGACCCACTGGTTCCGGCGGTTGGGGATGCACTTCCCGCCGTCGCAGGACACAGCGTGTTCCATTACGACGCCGGCCCCCAGGCGCTCGATCTTCCGGCCGCTTCGCAGGAACTCCCCGAACGCCGCACTGTGGTCCTCGCAGGTCACGACGCCGGTCCCGTAGCTGAGGCTTTCGCGCGCGCGCACGGCCTTCCCTTGCTTGCGGAACCTTCATCCAACGCGCGGTTCGGCCCCAACGCCGTAGGCCCATACCGGGTGCTGCTGGAGCACTTCGGCCCGGATTCGGCCACACCGATCGAGCGCGTGGTCCTGTTCGGACGGGCTACCCTTTCCCGGCCCGTGGCATCGCTGTTGGCCCACCCCACCATCGAAACCGCAATCTACCAGCCGGTTCCTGTGGCCTGGTACGAAGCTGGCCGTCGCCGCGAGACACCCCTGGAAACCCTCCCTGAGTTAGCCGCATTTGCTGGCCGGGGCTCTGCCGAGTGGCTGGATTCCTGGCTCCTGGCCGGGGCTGCCGCCCAACATGCTTTGGACGGAATATTGGCTGGGGAGTCGGCTGCCAACGGTCCTTCCGTCGGTGCCACCGTCTGGGAGCACTCGCGCGGGAAATTGGTTCTCGGCTCCTCCAACGGCATCCGTGACGTCGACCTCGCCGGCCAACCGCACCCTGACCCGATCGCCACGGTCTACGCCAACCGCGGCCTGGCGGGCATCGATGGCACCATCGCCACCGCTACCGGAATAGCACTCGGCAGCGGACGCGAAACCACGCTTCTCCTCGGCGACGTCACGTTCCTCCATGATGCCGGTGGACTACTTCTGGGCCATGGGGAACCCGTGCCTGATCTCCGCATCGTGGTCCTTAACGACTCCGGTGGCGCAATCTTTAGCCTCCTCGAGCACGGGGCAGTGGAAGACTCGGGGGCCTACGGCACCGCCGTCGAACGCCTCTTCAGCACCCCACACTCAGTGGACATCGCGGCACTCGCGGCGGCGTACGGCGTCGGACATCAGGCGGTAAGTACGACGGCGGAACTTGCCGAGGCCCTCAAGTCACCGCTGAAGGGACGCACCATTGTGGAAGTCCGCGTGGACCGGGCAGGCCTTCGGAAACTGCACGCCCGCATCAAGGAAGCGGTCTCCGGCGCCGTGAGCAAGGTCCTGACCGCGGGCTAGCCAGCCGTGGTGCTATGGCCGTGCTCTGCTTGTGGCCCTGCTGGGGATACGAAAGAACCGTGTGAACGCCATTCGCGCTACGGGCCATGGCGTTGTCCGGTTGGTGTGGAGTGATCTCCGATCGCCCGCTCGGCTGGAAGCCGAGCTCGAGGCAGCAGGGGTTCCCCGTCGTCGTCGTGTTTCTGCGGGCCGCGCAAATTCGTAGAGGACACAGAAACGGGAGGGCGACACCCACATATAGGTGTCGCCCTCCCGTTTGCGTGGCGCCAGCGAATCTGCGCGACGGTGAAGCGTCAGTCCTCCACGACGTCGATGTGCGTCGGGTCCAGGACGCGGCGCAGGAATTCCTTGGTTCGCGGCTGGGACGGGGCGCTAATGACATGCTCCGCCGGGCCTTCCTCCACAACCACGCCGGCATCCATAAAGACCACGCGGTCAGCCACTTCGCGGGCGAAGCCCATTTCGTGCGTGACCACCAGCATGGTCATGCCTTCCTGGGCGAGCTTGCGCATAACGGCAAGGACATCGCCTACCGTCTCCGGGTCAAGGGCGGACGTTGGCTCGTCGAACAGCATCAGCTGCGGGTCCATGGACAGGGCGCGGGCGATTGCGACGCGCTGCTGCTGGCCACCGGAAAGCTGGTCCGGAAAACGGTCGGACAGGTGGCCGAGGCCGACGCGTTCAAGGTTGCGGCGTGCCACCTCGGCGGCCTCGGACTTGGACCGCTTGAGGACCTTCATCTGCGAGATGGTGCAGTTGTCCAGCACGCTGAGGTGCGGGAACAGGTTGAAGTGCTGGAACACCATCCCCACGCTTTGGCGCATCCGGTTAAGGTCTACGTCGGGGTCGGTGGCCTCGAACTTGCCTACGTTGATGGTGCCCGCGTTCGGGTGTTCAAGCAGGTTCACGCAGCGCAGGAGGGTGGACTTTCCGGAGCCTGACGGCCCGATCAGGCACACAACCTGACCCGGTTCAACGGTCAGCGAGATGCCCTTGAGGACCTCATTGTTGCCGTAGGACTTGCGGAGATCCTTGATGTCCACGCCTGCGGCGCGAACAGCTGCGGTGCTCCCAGTGGAGTTATTCATGACTGTCCTGCCTATCGCTTCGTCCGCGCGGAGCGGCTTTCGAACTTCCGTGCCAGGAGGCTCAAGGGGATGGTGATGACCAGGTAGAAGGCACCGGCCACAAGCAGCGGAGTCAGGCCGGCTCCGAGGCTGGAGATGCCATCGCGGCCGAACTTGGTCAGCTCATACTGGGACGCGGTGAGGCCCAGCACGTAGATCAGCGAGGAGTCCTTGGTAAGCAGGATGATCTCGTTGGTCAACGGCGGCAGGACGATTTTGAAAGCCTGCGGAATGACAATGGAAACCATCGCGCGCCAGTGCGGCATGCCCAGTGACCGAGCGGCTTCCATCTGCCCCCTGGGAACGGCCTGGAGACCGGCGCGCAGGGTTTCGGCGATATACGCGGAAGCCACCATACCGAGGGAAACCATGACCACGATGTTGACGTCCCACTGCACACCGAAGGCCAGGGGTACGCCGTAACCGAAGGCGATGAACACCAGCAGGGCGGGGACGCCGCGGAAGAATTCGATGTATCCAGTAGCGATCCAGCGGTACAGCGGGAAAGAGGAGAGCTTCATCAGGGCCAGCAGCAGACCACCGGAGAGGCCCACAACGAAGGCAAGTGCCGTGTAGATGAGGGTGTTCTTGAGGCCGATGAGGAAGATGTCGGGGAACATCGGGCCGATTTTGGCGAAGTTGAAGACGCTGTTTCCAACGGTCTTCCAATCCACGGCGAGGATCACTGCGGCCACGGCCACAACGAAGATCCCGGCCTGGACGTACAGACTGACTTTGGCTCGTTGACGTGCAGTCATTGCCATGGTGTTCTCACATTCGTGTTGCGCAGGAGGGGCCCCGAACGGACTGCCTAAACAGATCGTTGCGGGGCCCGCCTGCGTGATTCTTGGGAGCCGGAGCTCGGACTACTTCTTGGTGGCTTCGCCGAACCAGGTTGTCTCGAACTTCTTCAGGGTGCCGTCATCGGTGATGCGCTTCAGGGTGGCGTTGACGGCATCAGCCATGGCTGTGTTGCCCTTCTTGATGGAGATGCCCAGCTTCTCGCCCGTTGCGTAGTCTTCAACGCGCTTGAGTTTGGAATCGTCCATGATGGCGTAACCCAGAACCGACTGGTTGCCGACCGCGGCGTCGATGGTGCCCGCCTTGAGGGCCTGGACCAGGAGACCGGAGTCCTCGAACTGCTGGGCGTCGATTCCCTTGTCCTTGGCGTACTGGGCGCCGGTGGTGGCCTGCTGGACGCCAACCTTCTTGCCCTTTGCGCCGTCCAGGTTGCTGATGCTCGAGGACGAGGTAGCCACGAGAGTCAGGTCGTCGTCCATGTAGGGGTTGGAGAAGTCCATGACGTTCTTGCGGACGTCGGTGATGGAGATTGAGGAGATGGAGACGTCGCAACCAGTCAGTGCCGTGCCGGTCTCGATGGCTTCGAAGGAGCTGTCAACCACGTTGAGTTCGGCCTTGAGGTCCTTGGCAAGTTCGTTGGCGATGTCCATGTCGAAGCCGACGATCTTGCCATCCTTCTGGAACTCGAAGGGCTCGTAGGGGACGTCCGAGCACACCGTGAGTTTGCCGGCGTTGATGAGCTGGGGACCTGAGCCACTGGAGGCAGCCGGGGTGGAGGAGCCACCGCAGGCTGTCAGGGCCAAGGCGCCAGCTGCGAGCACGGCGGCCATCTTGGTGCCGGACAGAACCGAACGGGAGATCTGCATGTTTTTTACCTTTTGTTGCAGGGGATGCTGAACTGAGTCGGTTTTAGTGTAGCGCCGAACCTGAGATGTGCATCACAGGAAACTTAGTTTCACTATCAGATAACTAGTTTAGCGAATATGCAAGCGGCTCCCGCGGGTCCCCGTCTGAGATCCCAGATTCAGCGCTGGATTCCCAAGGCCTCAAGCATTGGCCGGAATTTAGCCCACGTCTCGGCGAGCTCGGCCTCCGGCTGTGAACCTTCCACGATCCCGCAACCCGCGTAAAGCCGGACCGTGTTGGCGTCCTCGATGACCGCGCCGCGCAAGGCGATGCCCCACTCGCCATTGCCTGCTGCATCGAGCCAACCCACCGGTCCGGCGTAGGGACCACGGTCCAGGTGCTCCAGTTTTCGGATCAGCGCGCCGGCCACCAGAGTAGGTGTTCCGCACACTGCCGCAGTGGGATGGAGCGCGTTGATCAAGGCCAAACAAGTGGGCACATGACCTTCGATATCAGCAAGCTCGGCCTTGACGTCCGAGGCCAGATGCCAGACGTTGGGCAGTTCAAGAATGAAGGGCTCGCTGTGCGAGTTCATCGCTTCGGAAAACGGCGCCAGCTGGCGGGTCAGCGAATCAATTGCGATCTCATGCTCGTGGCGCTGCTTTTCAGATCCGGCCAATACCCGCTCGGCGTAGGCCATGGGGGATCCGTCCACACCTTCGGCATCGCGGCGATCCAACGTTCCGGCCAGCACGCGGGCCTGAGCCGTGCGGCCCTCCACCTGGATCAGCATTTCCGGTGTCGCGCCCACAAGGCCGTCAACACCATACGTCCAGCATTCCCGATACCTCGCCGCCAGTTGGCGAAGCACCTCCGCAGCGTTCACGCCGGCAGGAAGGTTGGCCACGACGTCGCGCGCCAGGACGAGTTTCTCCAGCTTGCCGGTGCGGATTTCCGCCACGCCGTTGGAGACGGCGTGCATCCAATCCGTCTCGCTCAACGACCCCCGGCTGAGGTAACCACCGGCACCGTTGGGCGAAAAAGCGTCCGGTGACAGCCCGACGTCGGACCCTCCTGCCGCAACGGCCTCACCATCGCCTTCGAATGGCTCGGTGCTTGTCAGCCAGCGGTCCAAGGCGGCGAGGACGCCCGCCTCGGTGAGCTCGGCGTCGTCGAACGTTAATCGGGTGGCCCAGGCGCGGCCATCGCGGATGCCAACCACCATCTCAGGAACGATCAGCCGGGAAACGTGCGGGGACATCTTGGAAAAAGCGAACGAGCCAAACGCAACCGGGCCAGTGCCCGGAACCTCAACGCGATCGGTGATCTCGGCCTCAAGTATGAGGTGCCGCCACCAGATATCGGCCTCAAGAAAGCGCTCCGGACCGGAGGCATTGAACCGGGTCAGCTCGCCATAGCCAACAAGGCCGGCTTCACGCCGTGACCAGCAAAGGACATCGTCCCGGACCAGAAACGACGGCAGCCCCCCGGAGGATGATTCGACATCGAGGGGGACTGTCAAGGTACGGAGCGTGCTCGTCATGATGGAACAACAGTACTCCCGCGTGCCGCCAGAACCTGAGCCGAGTTCTACAGCGCAGCAAACTCGGCTGAATGTCTGAGACAATTACAAGGTGAACCGAGCATCCTTGGAAAAGCGTCCGGACGAAGTTGCGACGATGTTTGACGATGTCGCCCCCAAATACGACGTCGTGAATGACGTCCTCTCCATGGGGCAGACGCGTCGGTGGCGCCGGATCGTGGTTGATGCAATGGATGTGAAGGTGGGCCAGAAGGTCCTGGACCTCGCCGCTGGAACGGGCACCTCAAGCGAACCGTATGCCGATGCTGGCGTGAATGTTGTGGCCTGCGACTTCTCCCTGGGCATGCTCAAGGTAGGCAAGCGCCGCCGCCCGGACATCGACTTCATCGCCGGAGATGCCACCAGCCTGCCGTTCGCGGACAACAGTTTCGACGCTTCCACCATTTCCTTCGGCCTGCGGAACGTTGTGGAACCGCGCAAGGCCCTCGAGGAAATGCTGCGCGTCACCAAGCCCGGCGGCCGGCTGGTCATCGCTGAGTTCTCGCACCCCGTGGTGCCGCTGTGGCGCAACCTTTACACCGAATACCTGATGCGCGCTCTGCCGGCCATTGCCACCAAGGTCTCCTCCAACCCGGATGCCTATGTTTACCTCGCGGAATCCATTCGCGCCTGGCCGGACCAGGACCACCTGGCCCAGTGGCTCAGCGACGCCGGCTGGACGGACATCACCTACCGCAACCTCAGCGGCGGCATCGTGGCAGTTCACCGTGCGCAGAAGCCGGCCGAGCACCGCGAAAGCGTTCCCGTTGCCAAGCTTCGCCGCCAGATCAAGCCGCGCCGGTCCGGCAGCCAGCCCAGCTGACGTGCCACTTATTTAGGACGACGTGAAAGTACTGATTGTTGGCGCGGGACCCGCCGGGTCCACCGCCGCTTATTACCTCGCCCAGGCCGGCATTGATGTCACAGTTCTGGAAAAGACTTCCTTTCCCCGCGAAAAAGTTTGCGGGGACGGTCTCACCCCGCGCGCGGTCCGTGAGATCCAGAAGCTCGGATTGCCGCATGCTGAGTCCGAGGGCTGGCGCCAAAACAAGGGGCTTCGACTCATCGCGGGCGGCCGTACCATTGAGCTGCCTTGGCCCGAGGTTTCAGACTTTCCCACGTACGGACTGATTCGGACACGTCTGGGCTTCGACGAAGAGTTGGCCCGTCACGCCCAGGCCGCGGGCGCCGTCGTGCTTGAACGCCACAGCGTCACCTCGGCATTGCAGTCCGACGACGGCCGCGTCATCGGCGCACGTGCATCCATCCTTGACGAGTCCGGACGCAAGACGGGCGAGACGCGCGACTTCCATGCCGACGTCGTACTCGCCGCGGACGGCAACTCCACGCGAACCGCCGTGTCGCTGGGTATGCACAAGCGTGACGATCGCCCGCTGGGCGTCGCCGTGCGCACCTACTTCACATCTCCCAGGCATGAAGACGACTGGATGGAAGGCTGGCTGGAACTTCCCGGCAAGTCCGGCAAGCCTCTGCCCGGTTACGGCTGGGTGTTTGGCGTCGGCGACGGAACGTCCAACGTGGGCCTCGGGATACTGAACTCTTCCAAAGAATTCGGCAAGCTGGACTACAAGCAGGTCCTGCGCGAATGGACCGCCGGAATGCCCGCCGACTGGGGTTTTACACCCGAGAACCAGGTAGGCGAGATCCGCGGCGCTGCGCTGCCCATGGGCTTCAATCGCACACCTCACTACTCGCCCGGGCTGCTCCTGCTAGGCGACGCCGGTGGCATGGTGTCCCCGTTCAACGGCGAGGGCATCTCCTACGCCATGGAGTCGGCGCGCTACGCCGCCGAGTTCCTGATCGACTCTGCTTCGCGTTCGGCCTCCGCCGGTTGGACCGCCGACGACGCCGACGCCCACCTATCGCGCTACGCGGACTATGTGCGGGACCAGTGGGGATCGCACTTCACTTTGGGTCGAATGTTTGCGTCCTTGATCGGGAAGCCGGCCGTGATGAAGCTTGCCCTACGCACGGGAATGCCGATTCCGATGCTGATGCGTTTTGTAGTGCGCATGCTCGCCAACCTCACGGATCCGTCCGCGAAGGGCTTCGAAGACCGCGTGATCCGCGTCCTTGAGATGCTCGTCCCGGCCACGTCCAACACTTCCTCTGTCCGTCCTTTTAAGGCGGCAGACTCCGACACCGCGGTTTCCGCAACAACTAGTTAGGGTTAAGCCGTGACGAACTCTGCCGAACACAGCTGGACGCATGCCGGGCACGGCCTGCCGGACACTGTTGAGCCTGCCCCCAACACCACCGCGATCGCAACGGGTCTCCAGCTGCCCGCCGGTTTTGCCGCTATCGCCGGCGACGCCGAACTCGGCCCGGCTATCACCACCAACCTTGCCCGCGTGGAAAAGAAGCTTCGCGAAGCCATCTCCAACTCGGATCCCCTTGCTGACGCAACGTCGCGCCACCTGGTGGAAGCCGGCGGCAAGCGCATTCGTCCGCTGCTCACTTTGCTGTGCGCGCACCTTGGAGATGCTTCACGTCCCGAGGTGGTCCAGGCTGCGGTTGTGGTTGAACTGACGCACCTCGCCACCCTGTACCACGACGACGTCATGGACTCTGCACCCTTCCGCCGCGGCGCCCCGACGGCCCACGAAGTGTGGGGCAACTCAGTGGCCATCCTCACCGGCGACCTCATCTTTGCCCGCGCCTCCATCCTCGTCTCCGAGCTCGGCTCCCGTGCCCTCGGCATCCAGGCCCGCACCTTCGAACGCCTCTGCCTCGGCCAGCTCCACGAAACGGTCGGCCCGCGCGAGGACGAAGACGCTGTGGAGCACTACCTCTCCGTGATCGCCGACAAAACTGGATCCCTGGTTGCAGCCTCTGGCCAACTTGGCGCGATCTTCGCCGGTGCCGATCCCGCCTTCGAGGACCTCTTGGTTGAATACGGCGAGAAGGTTGGCGTGGCCTTCCAGCTTGCCGACGACGTCATCGATGTCACCGGCGTCAAGGTCAAGTCCGGCAAGTCCCCGGGCACCGACCTCCGCGAAGGTGTTCCCACGCTGCCCGTTCTGCTGCTGCGGCGCGATGCTGCTGCCGGTGATTCGTCAGCGGCTGAGCTCTTGAAGCTTGTGGACGGGGACTTGACGTCTGATTCCGCCCTTGCCGATGCTGTGGCCGGTTTGCGCGAACACCCGGTGACCACCGAATCCTGGAAGATCGCCCGCCAATGGTCCGCCGAGGCCGTTGCCGCTTTGGCCCCGCTGCCTGAGGGTGTGGTGAAGGCGTCGCTGACGAACTTCGCGCATGCAGTGGTGGACCGGAGTAGCTAGCCTTCTCTTTGTGGGTGTGGGTTCCTGACCTTGTTTGGTTTGCTTCCAGCCGTTGTGCAGCCGTTTTGGGTTGCGTGCTGGCTGATTTAGTTGCAATGAGGGTCAGGACGCCACGGGCGTGGTGATAGTTCACGACGCCGGGGGCTACTTGGGCGTCTGGGGTGTGGGTTCCTTACCTTGTTTGGTTTCCCTCCAGCCGTTGTGCACCCTTTTTGGGTTGCCTGGTGGCTGATTTGGCTTCAATGATGGTCAGGACGCCACGGGCGTGGTGATAGTTCACGACGCCGGGGGCTACTTGGATTGCAAGCGTGACGGTCCGAAGCGGCCGGCTTCCCTGTTGGCCAAGACAGCGAGCACCTCGGACACCATTCGTTCAGGGTTATGAACGACGTCCGCGTAGTAGTAACGAAGGACCAAGTGGCCGCCCCGGATACTGGCATTGTTCCGATATTGGTCCTTTTTCACTTGTTTCCCTTCCAAATGTGTACCGCCGTCGAGTTCGATGACCAGACAATCGTCGATCAGACAGTCGACTTCCCCAACCCGGGGCAGCTGCACGTGCATGCGGACGCGGAGTCCCGCCCGCACAAAGTGAGTGTGGGCCAGAACCTCAAGCAAGGAATCCGCCCTTGGCAGGACTAGATCGAGGATTGCCCGGGCCTTGCCGTTCCGATTCCCGGTCAGCCTCGAACGGAGGTAGTCGGGAGTGAGCAGGGCCAGGGCGATCGCGCTTTGAACCATGACCAATGATTCCAACTCAGGCAAGCAACGAAGGGCGTGCATCAGGACGTCGGCCACTCCGACTACCGGAAGATATGGGTGGTGTGGATGTAGGGCTAATGCGTGATTAACTACTGCTGGATTGGGCAGACCGTTACCGCAAGTCAGGTGCAGGATGTCCGGATCGTGAAGCGTCCAAAACCCGTAGAACCGCGCAGCCGAGATGCACGTCAGACGACCATTCGCACGAAAGGCCGCAACGACGTCGGGGTCTGCTCCCTTGGTGACATACACGCCGCGCTGTACACGTTCGATAGCTCCCGATCGTGTGGCATCGGACAGGGAGCGTTCTGTAAAACCGGCCCGTTTTAGATCCGTAGTCCTGGCTGCTCCGTGCCGGGATTGAAGGAATTCGATGAGGTTCATTCGGTCATGCTTCCGTGCTTTCAGTCCTGAATGTGCTGTGTTTTGCAGCTATGTGGATAACTGCACGGGTCCGTAAATAAGATCTTGGTTGTTGGAAAATCATTGACGGCAAAAGTTGCATATGTGACAGAGTTGTCATAAGCTATTCACGGATCCACTAAATGCCTCCGGTGGGTCTGATGCGAACGGAGATTGTGGTCCCGGTTCGGTGCAGCGTATGACTCGTAACGTTGCAGCGGACCGGGGCCATTCCGTTTAACAGCAAGACCTCAGTGGAGGCGGGGTTATAGGACAAAACGTGTGTAGATTCCGGGCGTGTCAGGATCGTCCGGCCCAGCCGGTGCGGTGCCAGAGGCCTTCGTCGGGGCTGAGCCCGGTGCTGTAGAGATCTGGGCCGGGTTCCTGTTCCTGCAGGGTGTGGTTTGTTGTCTTGGCGGGTCGGTAGTGGCGGGTTTCGATGAGCTTGGCCGGCGGGCGGGGTTGCTCGCTGTGGAGGTAGAGGTACCACTCAATGGCCCGTTTTTGGTGGTCCTCGCTCATCCCCCGGTGTGCCCGCAGGATCAGCCTCAGTTGCGCGTTCGTGCCTCCTTCGATCCTGTTGGTCGTCGAGGCGATGTCCAGCCCGGTGTACTCGGCCTGCAGATAGGTGAAAAGCGTCCCGGCCCGGCCGAGTCGTTCCAGGAGCCGGTAGGCCTTGCGGAGTCTGTCGTGCGTGTACCACCAGGCCTGATTCGACCGGACCCATCCCGGCGCCACCGCCGTAGAGGTACGATAAGTGCGCGCCTTGACCAGATGCCCGTGTTCCTGATGCCAGTCGTTCAACCCTGCCAGCCACGCTGCTGCTTCGGCCGGGGCGGTGATCCTTGTCAGCGCCCGTCCCAGCCGCAGCAAGGTCTTTCCTGCCTCTGTTCTGGGCCGGCTGGTCAGATAGGTGCGGACGTTCCGCTGGACATGGACCAGGCAGCGCTGGACTGCGGTTTCGGACCAGCATTCCGACAAGGCAGCGGCGATCCCTGACCCGCCGTCGGTGATCACCACCCTCGGTGCCGGGAAGCGCTGCAGCAGAGCCGCCCACGCAGCCTTCTTCTCGGTGTCGCACCACTGCCAGCCAAGCACATGATCACCGGCAACGGCGATTAAACAACACCACGAACCGACGTAAATCCCATCGACCTGGATCTGGTCATGGACCTCACCGGTCACGGGAATGCGCGGGTCAATGTTCCAACACCAGGCAGTACGCCGACGGAAGGAACGGGCCGTACCAAACGATCCACGTGATGCCTGACTGGACGTACCCAAAAGCCAGCCGAGGAACGCCTCCAACTCCGCCCGGCGGCTCACATCCGGACGTTCCCCAGACCGGCTCGACCCACAGCCCAGACATCGAAAGCGCTGCTTCCCCGCAGCCGTTTTCCCGTTCCGCACCAGCCTCTGACCGCAGACCAAACATTCCAGCGATATGCAAGCACCCCAGCCACACTAAGCTCCAAAAGCTTAGCTACCCTGGATTTCACCCGCCAATACTGGGAAGTAGGCCTCTCCCATACACACGTTTTGTCCTATAACCCGCACAATGGCCGTGGCCCAGCCAAACCTGGTTGGGAAGCCACAGCCCCCAGCGATTGGCGCGGGCTGGGGGCCGGGGTGAGTGCCGCCGTCGTGGTTGTTGGTGGGGCATGGAGGCCGGGGGGCCGTGGCTTCGAGACCTTGTTTGGAGGACGGGCAGCTCTAATGCAACCCGGATAGGGTGCAAAGGGGCTGCGGCCAAGCCAAACATAGTCGGGAAGCCAGAACCTCCGGAGAACAGCCTGGCGGGGCGGCGGGGGAGGCGTGGCTTCGGGACCTTCTTTGGAGGACGGGCTGCTCTAATGCAACCGAAATAGGGTGCAAAGTGGCCCTGGCCCAGCCAAACCTGGTCGGGAAGCAACGGTCCCCACCAAAAAAAATCAGCCCACCGAAACAACCCCCAAACAAAAACAGCCCCCACACCACCCAACAAAGGGAGCGCAGGGGCTGCCAGTCAAAACCTAGTCTTCGTCGTTGAACGCCCACTCGAACATGTCGAAGACGAACTCGGAGAACGTGCCTTCTTCGCTCTTCCATTGCCCGCGGGCGTTGTTGCGGCGCCAGACGATGGGGTCCGGGATGCTGACATCGGCGATGCGGAAGCCCCAGGTGAATTGTTCCTCTTCGTCCTCGAGGAACATGAGGAAACCGTCGTCGTCCACCTCGAGTTCTTCGGGATCCCAGAAGTAGTGGTACGCCTCCATGAGGTCTTCGCAGCCGCCAAGAGCGAGGTAGAACTCGCGCAATGCCAGCGGGATCGTGAAGGAGTGATCGGCGAGGGCCTCGTCAAGTTCCCCTGGTGTGAGGCCGTCTTCTTCCTGCCATTCATCCTCGAGATACTTTGGGACCAGCGCACGGAACTTCTCGAGGAACATGTCAGTCATGCTCTTATCCTAGCTAATCGCGGGCACCCGAAATTGCGCCCGCTCCGGTGCCTCCACGCTGCCATCCGCGCACGGCCAATGGCACGTACCAACTGCGCCTCCAGGCTGTGACGCGGAAGGCGAAAACGATGCCGGCCACCAGGCATGCAGTGAGCCCGCTAAACAGGCCAAGGTGCCAGAGCAGGGTGGTCAATCCAGCCCCCACGAACGCGGGTAGCGCGTAGATGTCGCGGGCATCAAAAAGGGTAGGAATCTCGTTGGCCGTGATGTCGCGTAGCAGGCCGCCGCCCACTGCTGTTGTCACTCCCAAAAGGATCGCAGCCACAGGATTCATGCCGGACGTGAGTGCCTTCAGCGTCCCGGTGATGCAGAACAGGGCCAGCCCGCCGGCGTCGAACAGGGTTAAGAGGGACGTGAAGCGCTGCACGGACGAGAACAGGAAGTACACCAGCAGTGCAGCGAGCAGAGGCGGGATCAGATAGACCGGATTTGTGAAAGCAACAGGGGGTCCGGCGTTGATGACCACGTCGCGGATCGCACCACCACCGAGCGACACAATGGACGCGAGGAGCACTGAACCCACGATGTCGAATTGTTTGCGGGCTGCCAGCAGCGAACCCGAGACCGCGAAGAAAAACACGCCGACCAGGTCAAGCCACAGAAGGACAATGTCGATGGAAATCAAGTGGACGGGTTCTTTCTGCCTGCGACTCTCAGTAGGTGCTGGCTCAACGTTACGCTAGCTCCCATGAACAGCCCCGTTTTGATCGCCTGTGCCCACGGAACCCGCAACGCCGAAGGCCAGGCCGCCATCCGCCAGGTCATGGCCGAAATCGAAGCCCTGCGCCCCGGCCTACAGGTGCTTGAGGCGTACGTGGACGTGCAGGAGCCTGAGCTGTCCGGCGTGGTGGAAGGCCTGCCTGAGGGGACGGCCGCCGTCGTCGTACCGCTTTTGCTGAGTACCGGCTTCCACATCAAGGTGGACGTGCCCAAGGCGATCAAGAGCCGGCCGGAAGTAGTGGCCGCGAGGCCGCTGGGTCCGGACCCGCGCTTGGCTGAGATGCTCGCTGCGCAGCTGCGCGCTGCCGGGCTGAAGGAGAACGACGGCGTGCTGCTGGCTGCCGCGGGATCGTCCCTTCCGGACGGCTCGGTGGACTCCGAGGAGCAGGCGCGGCAGCTGGCCGAGCTTCTGCCGAACAAGGTTCGCGTCGCCTATGGTGCCAGCGCGCAGCCAACAGTGCCCGACGGCGTCGCCTCTTTGCGTGCCGAACTCGCCGAAGACGGTGGAACAGGGAGGGTTTTCGTGTCCTCGTACCTGTTGGCAACTGGCTACTTCCACGATCAGCTGGCCAAGGCTGGAGCGGACATTGTTACGGCTCCGCTGTTGCCCTCGCCGGTTCTCGCGGAGATAGCGCTGGAGCGTTACGACGCCGTTCTGGCAAGGGCGTCCTAACCTTTATTTGCGGGGTGGGAGCACAAAAAGGACCTGCATATACATGCCCTTGGGACAAGGCCGCTGGCGTGTTCGTGACGAAATGTTTCCCTAGGTGACTTAGCGTTTCCGGACCTTTGCTGACGAAAACTGGCCAGACCTAAAGTCGACGTATGACAGATACAGCTGTAGCCGGTGCGCCCGCGGACTCCGCAGTCCCCTCGCGCCCAGCACGCACCCGCCCTGCCGCCAAGCCTCACGGCCAGTGGAAAGTTGATGGCACTGAGCCACTCAACGCCAATGAAACCTGGAAGCAGGAAGACAACGGGCTGAACGTCCGTGAGCGGATTGAGTCTGTCTACTCCAAAGAGGGCTTCGACTCGATCGACGGCACCGACCTTCACGGCCGTTTCCGCTGGTGGGGCCTGTACACCCAGCGCAAGCCCGGGATCGACGGCGGCAAGACCGCGACCCTTGAGCCGCACGAGCTCGAAGACAAGTACTTCATGCTTCGCGTCCGCATTGACGGCGGTGCGCTGACCACCGAGCAGCTGCGCGTTATCGGCCAGATCTCCGTGGACTTCGCCCGCGGATCGGCCGACCTCACGGACCGCCAGAACATCCAGTTGCACTGGATCCGCGTGGAGGACGTGCCGGAAATCTGGCGCCGCCTTGAATCCATCGGCCTGTCCACCACCGAGGCCTGCGGTGATGTTCCCCGCGTCATCCTGGGTTCGCCGGTTGCCGGCATCGCCAAGGACGAGATCATCGATCCCACGCCGCTCATCCACGAGCTCGCCGAGCGTTTCATCGGCGACCCCGAGCTGGCCAACCTGCCTCGCAAGTACAAGACTGCGATCACTGGGCACCCGTCCCAGGACGTGGTCCACGAGATCAACGACTTTGCCCTGGTGGGTGTTGTCCACCCCGAACTCGGTGCCGGTTACGACCTCTGGGTTGGCGGCGGCTTGTCCACCAACCCCCGCCTGGCCGAGCGGTTGGGTGTGTTTGTTTCGGCCGACGTCGCCGCTGAAGTATGGCTCGGCGTCACTAGCATCTTCCGCGACTACGGTTACCGCCGCATGCGTACCAAGGCCCGCCTGAAGTTCCTGATGAACGACTGGGGTCCGGCCAAGTTCCGCCAGATCCTGGAAGACGAATACCTTGGCTTCAAGCTTCCGGACGGCCCCGCCGCTCCCAAGCCGACGGCTCCTGGAGACCACATCGGCGTCCACGAGCAGAAGGACGGCAAGTTCTTCATCGGCGTGACCCCCACCGTGGGACGTACGTCCGGTGAGTCCTTGGTGAAGCTCGCCGACACGCTGGAACAGCACGGCAGTTACCGGCTGCGCACTACTCCCCACCAGAAGCTCGTCATCCTGGACGTAGCCAAGGAACAGGTGGAGCCGCTCATCGCAGAACTGGACACGCTGGGCCTTTCCGCCCGTCCGTCCGTGTTCCGCCGCGGCACCATCGCCTGCACGGGCATCGAGTTCTGCAAGCTGGCCATCGTAGAAACCAAGGTCACGGCGGCAACCGCCATTGCTGAACTGGAACGCCGCCTGGCCGACCTCGTGGAGACCAAGCAGCTCCCGCAGGCACTTTCCCTCCACATCAACGGCTGCCCCAACTCCTGCGCCCGCATCCAGACCGCGGACATTGGCCTCAAGGGCATGATGCTGCCAACGCCCGACGGCGACCCCACCCCGGGTTTCCAAGTCCACCTCGGTGGCGGACTGGCTAACAACGAGCGTGAGGAAGCCGGCCTGGGACGTACTGTCCGCGGCCTCAAGGTCACGGTCGAAGACCTGCCTGATTACGTGGAGCGTGTGGTCCGCAAGTTCGTCGCTGTTGGCGCCGAGGGCCAGACCTTCGCTGAGTGGGCACACTCCGCAGATGAAGGAGACCTCCAGTGACGACAGCCCTCAAGCGGTCCAACGAAGAACTCAAGGCACTGGCCGAAGCCGGAGCTGCAGAGCTTGGCTGGAACGCGCCCGCCCGCGATGTCATCGCCTGGGTAGCACGGAACTTTGAGCTCCCCGCAGTAACCGTGGCTTGCTCCATGGCCGACGCCGTTCTTCCGGCCTTGGTCGCGGACCAGCTTCCCGGCGTCGACGTGTTGTTCCTGGAGACCGGCTACCACTTCAAGGAAACGTACGAGACCCGCGACGAAGTAGCGGCGAACCTGCGTGTCAACGTGGTGGACGTGCTCCCGGAGAACACCGTTGAACAGCAGGACCGCCTGCTGGGCAAGGACCTGTTCGCCCGCGACCCCGCCCAGTGCTGCGCGCTGCGCAAGGTAGAGCCGCTGCGCCGCTCGCTTGCCGGCTACGAAGTGTGGTTCACCGGTGTTCGCCGCGACGAAGGACCCACCCGCACCAACACGCCGGTGATCACTTGGGACGAGGGCTTTGGCCTGGTCAAAGTTAACCCGATGGTCGACTGGACCTTCGACCAGCTGGTCGAGTACTCCGAGGACAACATCCTTCCCGTCAACCCCCTCCTGAGCCAGGGCTACCCGTCAATCGGCTGCCAGCCCTGCACCCGCAAAGTGGCCCCGGGTGAAGACCCCCGCGCAGGCCGCTGGGCAGGATCCGACAAGACAGAATGCGGACTACACACATGAGCACGTACACAACAGAGGAGTCCACAGTGGAAGTTGCAGCGGCAGTCGACGCCCCTTCAGCTCAACGCCTGAGCAGCCTGGACACCCTCGAGTCCGAAGCGATCCATATCATCCGTGAAGTGGTTGCCGAGTTCGAGAAGCCCGCACTGCTGTTCTCCGGCGGCAAGGACTCCGTGGTCATGCTGCACCTGGCCACCAAGGCTTTCTGGCCAGGCAAGGTTCCTTTCCCGGTCCTGCATGTGGACACGGGCCACAACTTCCCGGAGGTCCTGGAGTTCCGCGACCGCACTGTTGAGCGCCTCGGCCTGAAGCTGGTTGTTGGTTCGGTCCAGGAGTTCATTGACCGCGGCGAGCTGGCCGAACGTGCCGATGGCACCCGCAACCCGTTGCAGACCGTTCCGCTGCTTGATGCCATCCAGCGCAACAAGTTCGACGCCGTGTTCGGCGGCGGCCGTCGTGATGAGGACAAGGCCCGCGCCAAGGAGCGCATCCTGAGCCTCCGTGACGAGTTCGGCCAGTGGGACCCGCGCAACCAGCGCCCTGAGCTGTGGAACCTGTACAACGGCCGCCACACGGTGGGCCAGCACGTCCGCGCGTTCCCCATCAGCAACTGGACCGAGCTGGACATCTGGCGCTACATCGAGCGCGAGAACATCGAGCTGCCCGGCCTCTACTACGCCCACGAGCGCGAGGTCTTCGCCCGTGACGGCATGTGGCGCGCTGTGGGCGAGGTTTCCCAGCCGCTCCCGCACGAGGACGTCATCACCAAGACTGTCCGCTACCGCACGGTGGGCGACATGTCCTGCACCGGTGCCGTCGAGTCCGACGCCTACACCGTGGCCGACGTCGTAGTTGAAGTCGCTGCCTCCACCCTGACCGAACGTGGCGCCACCCGCGCAGATGACCGCATCTCCGAGGCAGCCATGGAAGACCGCAAGAAGGACGGCTACTTCTAAATGAGCACCGAAACCGCATTCCTGCAGGCCGGACTGGAGTCCGCGCCGCTTCCGTCCACGCTTTTCCGCTTCGCCACTGCCGGATCCGTGGACGACGGCAAGTCCACTTTGGTGGGCCGCCTCCTTCACGATTCGAAGGCGATTCTTGCTGACACGCTCGACGCCGTTGCCCGCACTTCTGCCGACCGCGGCTTTGGTGGGGACAAGGGTGGGATTGACCTCGCCCTCCTGACCGATGGCCTGCGTGCCGAGCGCGAGCAAGGCATCACGATCGACGTCGCGTACCGCTACTTCGCCACGGATCGCCGGAGCTTCATCCTGGCGGACTGCCCCGGCCACGTTCAGTACACCAAGAACACGGTGACCGGTGCGTCCACTGCGGATGCCGTCGTCGTACTTATTGACGCCCGCAAGGGTGTTCTTGAGCAGACCCGCCGGCACCTGTCCGTGCTGCAGTTGCTGCGCGTTGCCCACGTCATTGTGGCGGTGAACAAGATCGACCTCGTTGACTTCAGCGAGCAGGTGTTCCGCGACATCGAAACTGATGTGCAGAAGGTTGCCCGCGAGCTGGGTCTTGGGTCCGATGGCGTGGCTGACCTGCTGGTTGTTCCCGTATCGGCACTGGATGGCGACAACGTGGTGGAGCGCTCCGAGCGCACTCCTTGGTACACCGGTCCTGCCCTGCTTGAGGTCCTGGAAACCCTCCCGGCAGCCGATGAGCTTGAGGCAGAACTGGAGAGCTTCCGCTTCCCAGTGCAGCTGGTGATCCGTCCGCAGGGTGCCCTGGCGCCTGATGCTGTGGCTGGTGGCTTGGACGTCGAGGCCTACCGTGATTACCGTGCCTACGCTGGCCAGATCACCGAGGGCTCCGTCAAGGTTGGCGACGAAGTCACTGTGCTGAGCCCTGGCCACGAGCCGCGCATTACCCGGATTACTGGCATCGACTTCGCCGGCAAGGAACTTCAGGAAGCGGCTGCTCCGCAGTCGGTTGCCGTTCGTTTGGCTGACGAGATCGACATTGCCCGTGGCGACACCATCGCTGCCGCAGGCACGGTCCGCGAAAGCACGGCTGACCTGTACGCGTCGCTGTGCTGGCTCTCGCCCAAGCCTCTGCGTGAAGGCCAGAAGGTTCTGGTGAAGCACGGTACGCGCACGGTCCAGGCCCTGGTTCGCAACGTCACCGGCAAGCTGGACCTGGCCACGTTCAACGTGGAGCCCGCCTCAAGCCTTGAGCTCAACGACATCGGACATGCCCAGCTTCGCCTGGCGGCTCCGTTGCCGCTGGAGAACTACCTGCACCACCGCCGTACGGGCGCCTTCCTGGTGATCGACCCGGTCGACGGCAACACCCTTGCCGCCGGTCTGGTCAAGGACCACCCTGGCGATCACGAAGACGAGCGCTACGTCATCTAAGGTCGAAGAGTCAGATAGACCGCAGCTTGTTCGAAATTCCCGGCCTTGTACGGCGGGGATTTCGAACAAGCTGCGGTTTTTTCATTGAGCGATTTAGCAGGAAGATCACTACATGCCCCAGAACACAGCACTCAGCACCCTGTTGGACTCCGGCGAAGACCTCGTCCTTGACGGGGCCCTCGCCACGGAATTGGAGGCCCACGGCTGCGATCTTGAGGACGCATTGTGGTCGGCCAAGGTCCTGCTGGAGCAGCCACACCTGGTCAAGCAGGTCCACCGGGATTATTTCGACGCCGGTGCCTCCGTGGCCATTACGGCCAGCTATCAGGCCACTCCCCAAGGGTTCGCGAGGCGCGGGCTTTCGATGGAGGAGTCGCTGGAGTTGGTGGCGCGGAGCGTGCGGCTGGCCGACGAGGCACGACGCGAACATGCCGAGGCGAACCCTTCCAGCGGCCCTCTTCTCGTGGCCGGGTCCGTGGGACCGTACGGTGCCTACCTTGCTGATGGCTCGGAATACCGGGGGGACTACACGCTGAGCACCGCGGAGTTCATGGATTTCCACCGTCCACGTATTGCCGCCCTTGTGGAAGCCGGGGCTGATTTCCTGGCGTGCGAGACACTGCCGTCGTTCGCCGAAGCGGAGGCCCTGCTGGCGCTCGTGGCGGAGTTCGACGTCGAATCCTGGTTTACGTTCACCCTGCGGGACGCGGAACACATCAGCGATGGAACGCCCCTGGCTGAAGTGGCTGCGCTGCTCCGCGCGGAGCCGCGGGTGGCCGCCGTCGGGGTTAACTGCGTGCCGTTGGAACTGGTGACGCCCGCTCTTGGGACGCTGAGCGGGTTCGCGGACAAACCGTTGGTCGCCTACCCGAACTCGGGGGAGACCTACGACGCCGTCACGAAGACGTGGGGTCCTTCCGAGGGCGGCCTGGGCACAACCACTCTTGCCGGGAATGCCCCCGATTGGCGCGAGCGGGGAGCCCGGCTGATCGGTGGCTGCTGCCGCACGACGCCGCAGGACATCCTGAAGCTCGCCGCCACCATGACGCCACGTGACCCTTCGTGAACGCAAGTGCCGCACAACCCCGCGCAACATTGAAGGCCTGACGCCGAATATGACGTCACGTGACCCTGCGTGAACGTTGGTTTCTGTGGGATTGAAGCCGAAATATGACAGTCCCTACTGTGAAGGCATGACCTTTCCGGAATGGTCCTTCCTTGCCCCGAGCGGGCGATGTCACGGGGCCTGATCTTCGCCCCTTCGCATCCCACATCTCATTAGGACCTCCCCATGGCAAACACCCCCGAGTCACAGAAGCCCGATTCCGGCACCATCCGCATCGTCGCCGGTGAGACCAACAAGCCCAAGCGCCGCCGCGCCCTTGAGATCGGCGTGGCCGTCGGCCTTGTCCTGCTGATCGGTGCAGGCGCTGCGGTTGCCTCTGCCGTCTCCCGCAGCAACGAGGCCGCTCCGGCTCCCACGACGTCGCCCGCTGCTGAGCTCAAGCTTGGCTACTTCAGCAACGTGACGCACGCCCCGGCCCTGGTAGGCATCAGCAAGGGCATCATCGCCAAGGACCTCGGCGATACCAAGCTCAGCACCCAGATCTTCAACGCAGGCCCTGCCGCGATCGAGGCTTTGAACGCCGGCGCTATCGACGCCACGTACATCGGTCCGAACCCGGCCATCAACTCCTTCGTCAAGAGCAACGGCGAGTCCGTCAGCATCATCGCTGGCGCAGCAGCAGGCGGAGCGCAATTGGTGGTCAAGCCCGGCATCAACTCCGCGGCCGACCTCAAGGGCAAGGTCCTCGCCTCGCCGCAGCTTGGCGGCACCCAGGACGTTGCTCTCCGCTCTTGGTTGGGTCACCAGGGCTACAAGACCAACCCGGACGGCAGCGGCGACGTCACGATCAACCCGACCGAAAACGCACAGACACTGAAGCTCTTCCAGGACGGAAAGCTCGACGGCGCGTGGTTGCCTGAGCCGTGGGCCTCCCGTTTGGTCCTGGAAGCAGGCGCGAAAGTCCTGGTTGACGAGAAGGACCTGTGGGACAAGGGCGAATTCACCACCACCATCCTGATCGTGAACAAGAAGTTCGCCGCTGAGCATCCGGAAACTGTGAAGGCACTGCTCAAGGGCCATGTTGAATCCGTGAATTGGCTAAACTCCGCAACTCCAGAGGAGAAGGCGAGCACTATCAATGCTGTCCTCAAGGACACGGCCGGAAAGCCGCTCCCCGCCAACGTGATCGACCGAGCGCTGAAGAACATCACCTTCACCACGGACCCGCTCGCCGGAACATACAAAAAGCTCCTGCAGGACGGCGTAGATGCTGGCACCACCAAGGCTGCCGATATCAACGGCATCTTCGACCTCCGGGCCTTGAACGAAGTAGAGGGTAAGAAGACCTCCGCTGCAGGTCTCGGCCAGGACTAAGCACCAAACGGCTGGTCTGCTTCCCCTCCGAAACACGGGTGGGGGAGCGGGCCAGCCTTCAGCCACATCAGCTCCACCACATCAACACGAAGGACGGGACCATGCCAGTCGTACTCGAGAACCTGGGCAAGCGCTTCGGCGACGGCGCCCCGGTGCTGGACGACGTCAATGCCACCATCGCGAAGGGCGAGTTCGTTGCCCTCCTCGGTGCGTCCGGCTGCGGCAAGTCCACACTGCTGAACATCATGGCGGGACTTGAGCATCCGACGTCGGGCGCTCTTGAGGTGCCCAGCGACGGCGCGGCTTTCATGTTCCAGGACTCGGCACTGTTCCCATGGTTGACGGCGCGAGGCAACATCGAGCTCGCACTTCAGCTGGCTGACAAGTCCAGCACCAAGGCCAGCCGCCGCGCACGGGCAACGGAACTGCTGGAGCTGGTCCACCTCGGCGGTGCTGGCGACAAGCGTCCGCACGAACTATCCGGTGGCATGCGGCAGCGTGTTGCTTTGGCACGGTCGCTGGCGCAGGACCGGCAGCTGCTGTTGATGGACGAGCCTTTCGCGGCACTTGATGCGATTACCCGCGACCTCCTTCACGACGAACTCGAGCGGATCTGGAAGGAAACCGGCCGCACCATCGTGTTTGTGACGCACAACGTTCGTGAGGCTGTCCGCTTGGGCCAGCGGGTGCTGCTGTTGTCCTCGCGTCCGGGTCGTGTCGTAGCGGAATGGGATGTCACCGAGGAACACCGAACCGATGCTGGTCGCGCTGGGGAGCTGACCGGAGTCATTACCCGCCGGCTACGCGAGGAGATCCGCCGCCATGCCAAGTAACCCCACCACCACCCAAGAGCGGACCCTTCCCGTGAGCGAATCCAGCGAGCACATTACGTCGCCGTCCCTGAAGGGCAACCCCTCCGAACTCCGCGACCTCGAAGCGGGCCTGGACAACCTCCAGTCCGACGCCGCACGCAAAGCAGGCATCGATTGGAAGCGCGTGCTGCTACCGATCGCAGCGTTGGTTGTACTCGTCCTCGTCTGGCAGTTCTACGTTTCCCTTGGCCTCAAGCGCCGTGACCAGGTACCCGGGCCCCTTGATGTGCTGAACCAACTCGTGACGCTCTGGGGCGAAGGCAAGGTCCAGGAATCGGTATGGACGTCCCTGCAGCGTGGCTTGGTCGGCTTCCTGATTTCGGTTGTGGTTGCTACGCCTGTGGGCTTGTTGTTGGCGCAGGTTGCTCCTCTCCGCCGTGCGTTTGGGCCACTGATTTCCGGGCTCCAGGTGTTGCCGTCCGTGGCTTGGGTTCCTGCAGCGATCATCTGGTTCGGCCTGACCGACGGCACCGTGTACTTCGTAGTCCTCATGGGTGCCATTCCCTCGATCATCAATGGCCTGATCTCCGGTGTTGACCAGATCCCACCGCAGTACCGCAGCGTGGGCACCGTCCTGGGTGCGAACCGGCTGCAAATGGCCCTGCAGATCGTCCTTCCTGCAGCACTTCCCGGATACATCGGCGGGCTGAAGCAGGGGTGGGCTTTCTCCTGGCGCTCGTTGATGGCCGCGGAAATCATCGCCGTGGGTGGCACTATTGGCTTCGGCCTGGGCTCCCTGCTTGACCAAGGACGTGCGTTGTCAGACATGGCCGTGGTCATGTCTGCGATCCTGTTGATCCTGGCCGTGGGCATCCTGATCGAGCTCCTCGTCTTCGGCCCGATTGAGAAGCGCCTCCTCCAGCGTCGTGGTTTGCTGGCGGGGAGCAGCCGCTAGGGATTAGTCCTTAAAGCAACGCGGGGTCAGATACGGCCGATGTTGAAGCCAAACATGGGCCGTAACTGACCCCGCGTTGCTTTTGGGGGCCTAGAATCGGCGCATGGGCCTTCTAACGTTCAGCATCAACTTCACCTTGGACGGTTGTGTGGACCACCGGGAGGGCATCGCGGACGACGAAACGCACGCCCACTTCACCCGTCTCTTGGACGAGAGCGGCGCGATGCTCTGGGGGCGCACCACCTACGAGATGATGGAGAGCGCTTGGCCAGCGGTGGCCCGCGGCGACGTCGATGCCCCGCCGGCGATGCGCGAGTGGGCGCTCAAGTTGGAGACCAAGCCGAAGTACGTCGTCTCGGCGACGCGGAGCGAGTTCCCGTGGACAAACAGCCACCACGTCGTCGGTGACCTGCGCACGGCGGTGCAGGAGCTCAAAGATCGGACTCCCCGCGGAGTGCTTCTCGGCAGCGGCAAACTCGCCACAGCGCTGGACCGGCTGGACCTGATCGACGAGTACAAATTCCTCGTCCACCCCATGATCGCGGGGCACGGCCCAACCCTGTACCAAGGCGGACTGCCCAGTACCCGGCGACTTGAGCTGATCTCGGCGCAGCCGCTCAGCAACGGCGCGGTCGCCATGCACTACCGACGCGCTGGATAAGTTTCTTCGCGAGGAATTCCTGGGCCGCCTCAAGAGTTGTCCCGGACATGCACAACAAACGGATCGGCTTCCTTTCCTTCGGCCATTGGGCACGCGTCCCTGGCTCGCTGGTGCCGTCGGCCGGCGAAGCAATCAAGCAGGGCATCGAACTGGCCGTGGCCGCAGAGGAACTGGGGATCGATGGAGCGTTCTTCCGTGTGCACCACTTTGCCCGGCAGCAAGCGTCCCCGTTCCCGCTGCTCGCCGCGATCGCGGCAAGGACCAGCAGGATCGAGATGGGCACCGGCGTGATCGACATGCGCTACGAGAATTCCTAGCGTAGCTTTGAGCTATTCGGTATTTGCTTGCTAGCAGCCCAGCTCCATACCTAGTCTCCGCCGACTGCACGGGAATCGATCTCGTCGAGGAGTCTGACGGTTGCTAGGTTCGTCCAAAAGATCCAGTCGAGGAACTCTTCTCCGTATTCTGACTTCTGGGCCTTGTCGCGGTGACGGAACGTGAACTTGTTCGCAATGTGGAACAGATCGTTTGCATCCTTCGAGGAGATCTTCTTTTCAATCACTTCTTTTCTGGGCTCCAGTTCGCCGAACAGAAGAGTGATTGCCGCTCGTTTGTCAGTGAGTGTTGCGCTCCGATGCCGGTACATTCTCACAGCGTGGGCTACTTCGTCGCGCGGGACTGCAGCCCGGCGGGATATCTGCTCAGCCGCGAGGTCGTCAAGGGGCGAGTTGAAATGCCGAATGAGCCGCCCACGTTCTTCGTCGGATGAGCCAAGGCGCAGCGGGAGGTTGTGAGCCTCAAGCAGGCCGTTTACGCGCCAGCGGTAGACGATCTGTCCGGAGGCGGGGTTGAAGTCCTCATAATGTAGGCCGCAGTCTGCGTGCTCGTGATACCACGTCGTGCGCGGCCGAGCTGCCTGATCGTGAAGGTATTCGATCAGAGAGTAAAGGGCCGCGTCAGGTAGCTGTTCGATTTCATCAGGACTCAGGGGCCAGGGGATCTCGATTTTCGTTGCTCGCCTGAGCGCTAGGCGAAAACTTTCCGAGTAGTCGTTGTATTCGTCAACGCAGAATGCGGGAAGAACCTTCGGGAAATAGCCTGTTTGCTGGAAGGTCTCGACCAGATCCAGGAACGCCCTAGGAAATGTAAAGTCCAGCTGCGGGACGTCCACCGAGCCGTCGTTAGAGTTGCGCTCGGCCCAATAGACGGGTTCTTTGTATGGACGCAACCGCGCTTCATCGCGCAGAAGAGCTTTCAGCCAGGTACGGGCATCGTCTTCATGCATGTCAAACGACGATCCCCAGCTGGATGTAGTCACTGCAAACCTTCGAGCAAACGACTCAGCAACGCTAGCGTCGTGGAACGCCTCTGCAAGGAGGTGCTCAACCATCTTGACCCACTTATCGGAACCGCTGACGTTCAAAATTTGCCGGGCTTCCCACTCAAAGAGCGATCGCGGCCAGCTAAGTTCGTAGACGGGGTCAATCATAATTAGAAGAATAGTCCTGATGTTTAGGATCACAGCGATCTGCCTCAGAGTGCCAGAAACGCAGAGGGAGGCGACATCAGTGGTGCGTTCGAGAGCTTCGCCTTAATCACGGCCAGAAGCCAAAAGGTCCTCTTGCTGCTTGGAGAATTAGCAGGCAGAAACGAAAAGTCGGCACGGTATGAGTCGCTCGCATTTTAGCAACTCAGACCGGCCGACTCGGGAAATCAGTGCGGATTACTTGCTTCGCCAACTATTTTCAGGACGACGTTCGGGGAGCATGTGTGGAGACCCAAGCCGTCCCTGAGAGGCCATTGCAAACCACGCAGCCCAACGGTCGGAGAACTCGGACAAGTCGTAGTGATCGACTTTCATGAACGGCCAGGCATGTTGATGCTCGTTTTGACCGAAGATAGCGTTTGCTCCATCGCTCGTGGGCGGCAAGTCGTAGGGGTGAACGGCGGGTTGGCTGTCTCGCATGAAGATGGTCTGGATGAATGCCGTCTCAAACCAACCGTAGTCATCCGCTGCTTGTATATCGCCGAACCACAGCGAGTGGGCCCTACCTCTGTAACCTCGGACCGGCGATAGGCATTCGAGCGTCAAATTAGAGGCGGCGACTACCTCGAACGATGGGACGTAGTAGCCCTTCTCCCAAGAACCCAACGTGCGGCTGGGTGGGGCTAAGCGAAGGCGTGCATTGTTGAGGGTAATTTGCCAGCTGCCGTCCTTTCCTTCAGCGACTTTGCTGCCTGGGGCATTCTCTGTCAGAACCTCCAAGAACTCTGCCGAGAGCCGCTTGAACGCATGAATGCCTGCGTCAGCGAGGGCGGACTGTCGTTCCTGTTCTGTTTTGGCGGCAGAGCGCTGGCGGGCCAGTTCGGCCTGCTTTTGTGCCTCGGCTTGGTTGGCCTCCTGCAGGAGTGCGAGTCCAGCAGAAGTTTGCTCCTTGAACGACAGGTCAAGGCGCTTACGAAACTCGGAAGGGGAGGGACGTGATGCCGGGGCCTTCGCGAGACACTCCTCGATAAGCCAAGCTAGTTTTTTAGGCGCGGTGGACGCCGGGATGGCGTCGTGGAGATGGGCTTCACGGAGTGCGGCGGCGTCTCCGATGAACGGCCGGGCTCCAGTAACAAGCTCGTAGGCCATAACGCCTAGAGCGTACATGTCCGTAGCGGGGGTCGCGTGCTCCAGCCTCCACTGTTCGGGAGCAGCGTAGGCTGGCGTCCACGAATATTTGTGTGTCCCGGCAGCTGCCGTTGCGGCTTCAGCGTAGCGTGCAATGCCAAAGTCGGCGAGGCACCAAGAACCATTTATCAACAGGATGTTTTCCGGTTTCAGATCCCGGTGAATAACCCCACGTGCCTTAATGTCGGCGAGCCCGTCAGTCACGTCCTCCAAGACTTTCTTAGCCGCGGACAGGTCCATTGGCCCCTTGTTTATCTCGTCGCGGAGTGAGTGTTCCGCCTTCGGCATGGCAATAATCCAGTTATCTGCGTCCTCTCCCGAATCTACGACAGGAACGACATTCTTGGCACCGTCGAGCCTCGTCTCGAAGAGCATCTCGCGTTCAGCACCAGCGGTCTTAGGGATGAACTTTAGAGCACCGACCTCGTTGTTTGGTCCAATAGCTTCGAGAACGTATCCAAACGTCCCACGGCCAAGCTCTGCCCCGGCTTCCCATTCGCCCTTGAGCAGTACCTTCATGTGATCCCCCTTATTATTTGCGCGCTGTGCAGTGTCGACCAAGTCTATTAGCGGACTGGTAACCACGAAGTGTCGGCACGGCGTCATACGACGAAAGCACACGTGGGGAGGGGTTTCAGGTTCAGGTCTATCCTGACGGGTCCTACTGCACGCGGAACGTGGGCGGCGTGGTTATCTAGGTTGGACGTTGACATCGAAGAAGGAGCAAAACTTGGATTGGGATTGGGGGTCGGTTCCTGATTGGTTGGCAGCGATAGGAACCATTAGTGCCGTCATGCTGGCGCTTCACTTGGGTCGTAGAGACGGGAAGCGTTTGGCGGAGGAGCGTCTCGAAGCGAAAGCTGACCGTGAAGCCGCAGCGAATGAGCGTGCGGAGTATGCCAAGCAGCGTGAGGAAGCACTTACTGTGGCACGGCGGAGACTCGCCGCGCAAGTGACAATCGTTGTCGAGCCGTCCGATAAAGCCAAGGCTGACGTTAACCTCCCGCAACCTCCTCCTTTGGTGTGGAGGGTACACAACGGGGGAGACGAACCGATTTCCAGGGTCATCGTGGCCCGCAGAGAGATCAACCCAGAGGACGGATCTCTAACGGGCAGAGTTGATCTCGTTCATACGTGGCAAGCGATTGAAGCGGGCGGGGAACGGCAGGTCGAGCGGCCCTATGATGGACACCTCTACCATCCCGAGCGTGAAGTGCAATTCAGCGACGGCAGCGGAGTCCGTTGGCAGCGCACATCGTCTGGCTCGTTGCGGCAGATGATTAGGGATGACCCAGAAGCTATCCGGGTCATGATGGTCAGCCCGTTGACGTAAGAGCTATAGGCTTCGCTCATGGGATTTATTAGACGATTTTGGGGGCGCTCGTCAGTCCACGGTACAGACCTTGCGCGCGTGGAACGCGGAGCCGCCGAGGTAAGCCGGGAGCCCGCAGATGTCGATTTAACAGCGCTGTCAGAGTCGCCCATGGTCCGTACGTCAGAGCCGACACAAGTAGCTGTGCCGCTTCCGAGTGGCAATCACGCAGAGCTCTCCGAGAGAGAATCGAAAGAACGGTCTGCGCCGAGGGTGAAGAAGGTTTTATTGCCGAAGGATGCTTTGTCGATCCTGGATCTGACGGGGATCAAGTCAACGCGGACTCGGATCGTTGGCTTGTCGTACTGGGTTCCTGATGCTGGGCGGGCGAAGCATGGCGGCACGGAGTATCTCTTGCTGCGAGAGCCCAAGAACGAATGGGACGCGGACGCCGTCGCCGTCTATGGCAAAGGTCGCAAGGTTGGACACCTTTCGGCGGCAAAGGCGGCAGCTCTTGCGCCCATCTTTGACGCGCTCGACTATGACGCCTTCAGAGTCGGCGGGGCCTCGGTTTCCCCCAATTCGTCCAACCTTTGGGTCGATCTTCCGGCCCTTCCGGCACTTCGGTCCTTCGTGAAGAGCATGGAGCGTCCGCAGAGCGCGGCATGTCCTGAAGTGCCTGCTGAGAAATGAGAAAAGGCCCCTCTCGCAGACTAGGAAGTAGGTTCCTAGGTTGTGGAGGGGCCTTTTGTTACAGCGGCTTCTAGCCGCTCTGTCGGCGAGATTCCCAACGCGAGCGGCGGGTGTTGAGCTTTGTGCAGCGGCGGCAAATTGAGTTTCGTCGCCCACCGGCCCGTCGCCGGAACTGGGACACCAGGCGCGGACCACAGTGAGCGCATTCTTTGGTTTCAGGGGCTATAGGCATTGTGTTGGTCCTTTCATGGTGCTTTGGACGCGGTGGAAGTTTTTAGGGCATGGGCTTCGGCAGTGCGCCGGACAAGGCTTGCCGCTGCTGCAATATGCTGGGCTAGGGGTGATTCTTGGCGAGTCGCTCGTGCGGCTTCCCAGCTCGCCCCGTGAAGCGGGAGAGCACGGACCGCGTCCGCTGCTGCCCGAACGGTTCCTGCTGCGGCGACCTCGGTGGGGCTGAGTTTCAGCGGGGCCAGGGACGCTAGCGACGCTGAGCTGAGTGGTGGAGCGGGTGCTTGCTTGCGTCTAGCCATTTACTTGCTCCAGCGGGCGCGGGCGGCCTTACGGGCGGCGCGGGAAACAGAGGGGCGGACGCCGTTTTCTCCTGGCGCTTCCTCCTCGTCTAGGCGGAGATCGAGGAGGCCCAGGAGGCGGACCAAGATCGCACGTTGCTGGCGGGCTTCACTGAGGAGCGGCGAGGGCTTGCCTGTCGGCAGTACCGGGCCGGTCTTGCGGATCTCGTCCTCGATGATTCGCAAGGTATCGATCGTTTCGGCGGCCTGGAGCAAGGCGGCGAGTTCAGGAAGGCTTAGCTCGAACTCCTCCACGGCGGCGACGTAAAGGCTACGGCCAGCGGCGCCGAGATGGGCGGGAATTTCGTTAATCATGTGTACTCCTATAGGGCTTGGATGCACGGTGGAGGGCGGAGAGGAGCAGCGGGGCGGGGGCTGCCGCCAGTCGGCGGGCCCGCTCGGCGTCATGGATTTTGGCAGTAGCGCGGGCAGCGAAGGCGTGAGCTGTCAGAGGATCTCGAACCTCGAAAGCGCCGTCGGGAGTGTTCACGACGATCGGCTTAGTTGGGTCTTTGATCTTGCGATAGTCGGCAGGCATGTAGATGCTCACGCGCCCCTCGGCGGCGATGTACTTGCCATTGTGCTTGCTGTAGTGGCCGCGCGACTGGTGGAGTGTCATTGCGGTGCCATACCGCTTGCGGGCGCTCTTGAACCACTCGGGGAGCTCGTCGGATTTCTTCTTCTTGGCCCTGTTTGGGCCGTAGGCGTTACTGTTGCCCGTGCGGGCCTGGGAATTAGTCACGGAATGGTCCTTTCGGAGGTCGCCGGGGACACGGCAGAGTGTTTTTTTCAAAAAACGCGGGACGCACGCTTGGCGTTTCGAGCTATGCCTTATCGGGAGAAGAAGAGGGGCCGGAGGAGGAGTCACCCCCCAGGGGCCGAGGCGCCGACGCCGGACAGCGAAGGCGCCTCGTTCAGGTCCCCGTGTTTACATGAGGTCGCGAGTGAGGTCAGTCCCTCGACGACTGGCTCCGGCGTAACTGCGCGAGTTTCTCCTCGATAGTCTTGTCGCCTCGGTCTGCTGGGCGTGGCTTCAGGTCCGCACGCCGGTTGCGGCACATGATCAAGACCGGCTTGGCATTCCTCGCCGGGTGGAATTTGCCGCACCCGTCGGCGCATGGCACTAGGTAACGGCTCGCCTGGATTGGGGAGGGTTCTGCGGTCTTGGCTTTGGCTTCTGCGGCCTTGGGTTCGGCGGGGCGGCTACTGCGCTCGGCGTGTTGCCCTGCGATCTGCTCGGTCAGCCGCGCGCGGATGTTCTGTAAGCGAATGTCCTCGGGGAGCGCCCGCCAATTCTTATGGGAGAAGGGCTTGCGGAATGCGTTCGGGGCGATCCGATGATCAACGCCAGCGAATCGGGCGAGCCCGCTCATACGCTTCTCGACGTCGCGGAGGACTGCGGCGGGGACAGGGGCGGCGGTGTTGGTGGTTTCCAAGGTAGGACAGGCAGGCTTTCTGTGAGGGACGGGGCGCCGAAGGGCGCCGGGGTTGTGTTCCCGGTGCCTTTCGGTGGTTGTCTGGGGTCTGGCGCCGCCAGCGTTTATCGGGCGAGTGCTGCCTTGGCGATCGCGTCCGGGTCGAAGCCGTTGCCGTGAGGGTTGAGGTCGCTGGCACGCTGGGTCTTGATCACTTCGTATAGGGCTTCGGGTGTCATGTCATCGGCCTGTGCTTGGCGCCGGATGCGTTCCTTGGTCATTTCGTCGAGGTCGTTGAAGTTCTCGGGGAGCTTGGTTCTGCGCTTGGCGGCCTTGACGATTTCTGTGATGTTGTAGCGTTCCATGATCACTTTCCATTGGGGTTTTCTGTGGGGGTGAGAGATGCAGTGCTGAGAAGCGCATCAAGAGTCGATATCGGATGAACAAGTTCGACACCGTGCGGAGTTCGAGACTCGCCGATGATGCGAGTGTGTTGTGTTAGTTCGAAGAGTTGTGGTCGATAATTTCCTGGCGGCGTCCGCGCTCACGCGCGGCGGCTATAGTGCGCTGTTCATTGGCTCGGATGCTCTCACGTGCCATCGCTTCGATCTGTTCGGCGGTTGGGACTTCGCCGCCCTCTGCCACGGTCTTCACGGCTTCCGTGGGGAAGTCAGAGACCAGTTTGGACAGGTAGTACCGGACCTGACTGATACGGCCGTCGTTGTGGGCGTGACGCTGAGTGTGCCGGTGGAACTCGTGAGCTGAGGGGTGGCCCGCGCTGGCGTAGAGACTGTCCCGCTTAGTAAGAGCTGCCTCTAGCGCTGCGTGGGCGGCAAGTGTGGCCTCGTGGGCTTCGAGTGCGGCTTTCGCTGCGCGGCGGCGGGTTTCATCAGGCTTCGGAATATTCCAGACGATATCGAGGTAATCCGTGCCGAGCTTCCTGGCCGCCAAGGCGTTTCGCCTCAATTCGAGGTCGATTTGCGCCCGTCGTCGAGTGAGCTCATCGTCAAGGTTCTGGTCGTACTCATGAGCCGGGTGCTTGGCTCGGCGAAGTTTGGTGAGCTCTTGGCTGAGCTTCTTGCGTTCGGCACGGAGCGGGATAGCTGCGGAGTTCTGAGCTTCGAAAGCCGCGAAAGCTTCATCGGCGCCAGGGATAAGCGCTCTCTGGTCTGCGTTGGGCTGTTTGCCGTGCCCAATGACTGCCACGCCTTCGTAGACGTTGATGAAGCCAGACAATTCGGATTGGGAAATGGTCAAGGGTGTTCCTTTCGTAGGGTTACCGACGCGGGGACTACGCCGGGGTGAGGTTGGTGACGGTTGGGAGTAGCTCGGGCTAGCCTCTAGGCGGGTTGGAGGCGAGCCGGCTTTTCCGGGGCGGGGGCTTACCCGCCGAGTAGGCGGCGGGCGTCGCGGGAAAGCTGGGCGATCAGCACCGGGTCGGCGCCGCTAGCGAGTGCGGCGCTCTGCTGGGTGAGGATCTCGCGCGCTCGGGCGACGCGGCTGGCTCGGTCCGCGCGGGAACGCCGCTGGCGGCATCGCTCGGAGCATGTTTCGCGGCGGCCTGTGAGGGGCTGTTTCTTGCAGACTGGGCAGAGCATGGAGTCGCTCCTCTCGGCGGGTCGGTCGTAAATGGCAATGTCACGGTTTTGTGGCAGAAAAAGGCCGGTCGATTTCGGCGAACCGGCTAGGAGCATGGCGACGGGCGAGCGCTCACCCGGTGGAAACATGCCGGGGAGGCTCGACGCCTGTCTGAGTGGCTGCTCTGTATCCCCGACGAGCCACGAGGGGGAGTCGTGTCCCTATCCATAGAGAGAGCCAGGGAGGCTGTTTCTGCTCACCGGAGAGGGAACTTTTCTGAAAAGTTTCGCCAGGGAGGGTCGGTGGCCGGTGGCGGGCGTCGCCGGGAAGGGCCAATGACGGAACCATGACGAAATGACGGAAGAAACGTCATTTCCTATTAGGGCTTTAACAGAGAGAGTCTTTAAGGGGAGATAGAGAATGACGAAAGAACCGTCATTTCGTCATAGTTCCGCCATGACGCCTGTCAGTTGACCCTCTTCGGCGCCGTCACCGGCCACCTCGGCGCACGAAAAAGGCCCCTGCCGGTAACGGCAAGGGCCTTCAGAGCGTTTACACGCGGTCGATACCTTCATCGCCTGACGCGAGACGCTCCTCCTCGGCGCGAACGGTCCTCTCGGCGTCGGTCAGAAGCCAGCGCCGAAAGTCGGCGACATCGGGCTTGTAGGTGAGTTCCATTGGTTCGGCGCTGCCGTAAATGCGGTCGCGTGCGTGGTTCGGCTGTTCAGTCATGGGAGCTCCTTGCTACGAAAGCCAGTTGAAAGAGACTCGATCCGGGTCGATCGGCGCTCGCCGGTTCGTCGTCGGCGCCACCATGACGGAGTCCAGGCCCACAGCGAGAATCTTCCGCTTCGCGGCGTCTTCCACGGCGGAGTCCCACGCTTCGCCCAGAGTCCGGCCGGTCCTTACGTTCGTCGCGGTCTTGGTCGCCGGTAAGGCCCGGAGCTCGTCCCGTCGGGCCTTCAGCGTGCCGATACGGGCCGCCAGGGCGGCAACGTCTGAGCCGTCGTCTAGCATGGCGGCCGTAGCCTCTCGGAGAGCGCCCTCGATCTCTTTCAAGGATGCCTCGGTCGATGTTGAGTCGGAGCTCTCGATCGTTTCAAACTCCGGCCAGCGTCCGGCGAAAGCGAGGAAGCGCTGGCTGACGAGGTCCTCCAGGGCAACGGCGTGGATCTTCGGGCTCGGGCAGGGCTCGTTATTCCAGGAGGCCCGACAGGCGTAGATCGGTTTACCGCTGGAGCTCGTAACGTACATTTTCGAGCCGCAGACGGCGCAAAAGGCAATGCCGGATAGAAGTCGGGCCGCTCGTCGGTTCACTGGGCGGGCGTCGGGGGAGCCTTGGAGCGGGTAGCCGATGCGGGCGCGAAGGGCTTCCAGGGTCGCCAGATCCAGGAGGGGTGGCCAGATGGAGGCCGGGAGGCCGTCGGCGTCTCGGATCAGGTCGCCAGCGTGAGTGACGCGGCCGAGGAGGAGATCTGACGTGAAGAGGGAGCGGATCGTCGAGGTTCGCCAGATGCCACGGTCGAGGCCGTCGGCAGGTTCACCGGCGCGGAGAGCGCGACGAGCGGGGCTCTTTGACGTCGGGATCTCGCGAGCCTGGAGGTCGGCGGCGATCCTGCTGAGTGTCTCGGCGCCGTCCAGGATTCGGCCGGTGACCTCGCGGACGAGTGCGGCCTCCTCCTCGTCGTGGATCAGGACGCGGCCGACGCCGTCAGGCGCCGGGACGGAACGATAGCCGAACGGGATCGCGGCGCCCCCGGCATATTTGTTCGTGACCGTCTTCCGGTAGGCGATCGAGTTCTTTAGGCGAGCGGCGGCGTTGTCGGCCTCGGAACGGGCCACTTCGGACAGAACACCAGCGATCAGCCGGAAGGCCGATTGATCGGAGGTCAGACCGTCTTGGAGAGCGACGAAAAGCGCCGGGTTGTTGGCAGCCTTGCGGGCGTCCAGGGCTCGGGAGAGCTCGCCGAGGCCGTCCCAGCCTTGGCGCGTGAAGCGGTCGAGCTTCCACACGGCCAGGACGTCGGCCTCGTCGTCGGCGATCAGCCGGACGGCTTCAGTCGCATTAGCTCGGGCCTTGCGGCCGGAAATGCCCTCGTCGACCAGGATGCCGGAGACGGTCCAGCCTTGGCGCTCGGCGTGGGCGCGGAGGTCGCGATCCTGCCGGTCGATGGAGGTCGAGTCGTCGACAACGGCCGAAAGACGTAGGTACAGCACGGCTCTTGGTTGGCTAACAGTCTTCATGGGAATAGCTTACTAAGACGCTACGAGAACCCGCTTTACATGGCGGAGGAAGCTGCCGCAACGGATCTGATCAGCGACGGCCGGCTTCAGCTCGGCGTGAGCCGCGGTTCACCCGAGCCTGCCCTGAATGGTGCCGCCAACTTCGGCTACGTCCCGGATGAAGGCGAGGACACCGGGGACATGGCGCGGCGTCACACGGCGCTCTTCCGCAAGGCCATTGCCGGGCACGGTGTGGCCCAGGCCGATCCCCACTATGCGGGCGGAGCCACCGGACTTCTGCCCATCCAACCGCTCTCCCCAGGCCTTCCACAGAGGATCTGGTGGGGTGCCGGCACCCGCAAGACTGCAGTTTGGGCCGCTGAGCAGGGCATGAACCTGATGAGTTCAACCCTCCTGACCGAAGACACGGGTGTCCCGTTCGACCAACTGCAGGCCGAGCAGATCCAGATGTTCCGCGAAGCCTGGGCAGCCGCGGGTCACGATTTCGAGCCGCGCGTTTCAGTCAGCCGCAGCATCCTGCCGATCGTCGATGAGGTGGACAACCGCTACTTCGGCCTGCGCGCCCAAGCGGACCGGCAGGACCAGGTAGGAATTCTCGACGGCGCGTTGTCCCGTTTCGGGAAGAGCTACATCGGAGAGCCGGACGCCTTGGCGGAAGAACTCGCAGCCGATGCAGCCGTCCAAGCTGCCGATACCGTCCTGCTGACGGTGCCCAACCAACTGGGGGTGGAGTACAACGCGAAGCTCCTGGGGAACGTCGCGAAGTACATCGCACCTGCTTTTGGTTGGGTCCGCCAAACACCTGAGTCCCGACAAAACGCCTGAGTTACGCCCTACGAAGCGGCGGGCAACCGCCCGATGCCCGCCGCTTCAACGGCAGTCTCCGTAACACCAGCTTCCGAGGAACCGGACCCCGAAACCGCAGACCCATCCACGAAGACCCGGTAGCCACGTTCGTGATCGAAGCCATGGATCTCGCGGGTGTCCAAAGCAGCCATGAACTCCAAAGTTTGCCGCGTGATGACCTGGCCTGGGACAAGGATGGGGAAGCCGGGCGGGTACGGCGTGACGAAGCCAGCGGAAATGACTTCCTGCCCGGCCCGAACCGCAAGGGCCAATTCTTCGGCGGACAAGTAGGCCGTGGATTCGGGCTTGTAGCTTTCGAAGTAGGCCGCGCGGATGTCGCCGTCTTCGCAGGCGTCGTCCACACGGAACCGCGCCGCGAACGTGCTGAAGTCCGGGAGCGGTGGTGTCTGCGCAATCACCGCTGATCCTCCGGCCTGCGGCGATGCAGGCGAAAGCACGGGCACTGTCCGGGGTCGCGACGAGGGGTGGGGGTTTTCGAATCCCTCGGCGAGTTTGACCAGGACCTCGATCAAGTACGCCACGGAACTTCGCGAGGTACCGATGTTGGTCATGAACAACACAGTGTTCCGGGACGTCTTGTTCACTTGGATTCCGTGATCGTCCATGAGGTAGCTGTGGCGGAACGTGTCGCCGTCGATTCCTGTCCTGCTGATGTCCAGCGTGAGGCGGCTGGGATCAATAACGAACTCATCGCGCTGCCAGGCGTCCTCAAGTTCCGCCAACCCCTCCCGCAGCGGCATGGCGGCGCGGGTTTCGCGGTATTGGGGCTCAATAAGGTCCCGTGAGGTCAACACCCGGAAGTATTTCTTCAGCAGGGGATGCCGTGCGACTGCTTGTGCCACCGAGACGGCGAGGTCGGACTGCTTCTGGACCAAACCAAAACCCTCCAACTCCACCTGTCGCCGGCCAATGTCCAGGGAAGCCAGGATTTGGTAGTTGGGTGAGGTGGAGGTGTGGGTCATGTACGCCTCGCGGAAGGACTCCTGGTTGGACGCCATGAAGTCTTGGTCGTACACATGGATCATCGAACCTTGGCGCAAGGACGTCAGGGTCTTATGTGTTGACTGGGTAGCGTAAACCCTGATGCGCGCCTTGGCAGGGTTGGGAATCAGCCGCCTGTTCAGCCATGCCTCGTCATCAAGGGGTTCACCGGTTACGGGGTCATGCAGGGCCGCTGCTTGCTCGGCGTACCGGGCCGCGTAGGCAGGGCTGCTGAAGGAGGCTTCCAGTGCGGCTGCTGAAGCCATTGCCGTTCGACGCCGGTAGATGGGGTGGGAGCGGGCGAAAGCAAACCATGCCTCATCCCAGAGGAAAACGAGGTCCGGTTTGATGGCCAGGCATTCCTCCATGACACGCTCGACGTCGTAAACGATTCCATCAAAAGTGCAGTTGGTCAGCGTCACCATTTTGACTTCGTGCAGCCGTCCGGCCCGCCGGTACTCAAGCAGCCTGCGCTTCAAACTCGCCAAGGGCACAGCGCCATAGAAGGCGTATTTGTCCAGGGGGTAGGCATCCAGATATGAAACGCGGGCACCGGCGAGCACGAAGGCGTAGTGGTGGGACTTGTGGCAGTTCCGGTCAACCAGCACGACGTCACCAGGTGCCAAGAGTGACTGATGAACGATCTTGTTGGCCGTGGACGTGCCATTGGTAACGAAGTATGTTCTCTGCGCTCCGAAGGCCCGGGCAGCGAGGTCCTGCGCCTGCTTGATGGATCCATGCGGGTCCAGCAGGGAATCGAGGCCGCCGGAAGTTGCCGACGTTTCTGCCAACAGTAGGTTGGTCCCGTAAAAATCGGCCATGTCCCGGATCCAAGGGGAGTTCCCTACGGATCCACCACGCGAAATGGGCAGCGCGTGGAAGACGCTTGCAGGCCGGCGGCTGTAATCCTGCAGGGCGGTGAAGAACGGAGCTTCGTATCGTTCTGCAACCCCGGACAAAACGGACAAGTGCAGGTCCAGGTGATCCTGCCTGCGGAAAATCCTGCGGAACTTCCTGGTCAGTGATCCGGCCAGGGACTCGATGGAGACGCCCGCCACCAGATAGACATCCAACTCGGGCCTGAGACCGGATATCTCCTCGGCCAGACCCAGGATCCGTTTGACGGGCCGCAAGGCCTGGAGGCCTTCGGGAGTGTGCCCAGCCAGGAACCGGCGGAGGTCGCTGCCCAGCAGCTGGGAGCTGCGAACGGAAAAGCCCGGGCGAAGGATCACGGCCTGGATATCTGGATTAAGCAGGACGGCGACCAGCGCGTCTTCGTAGCTGGGAACCACATTGATTTCGTAGGTGAAAGCATCCGATGGGCGCCGCTGGGCTGCCATGTTGTTCTTCAGCGCCTCCGCTTCCTGGGGCGTGATGTTGTCCACCACCAGAACCTCGAAGCGCGGACGTTCAGCCTGCTCGGCTTGTGCAGCCTCGTCCTCCAGCGACTCCTGGACGAGCCCGGAAACTGAACCTTGCTCCGCTCCGGAAGCCAATGGAAGGTGCGCCAAACCGGCCAGAAGCTCGAGCGCGGCGTGGGGGTCGCCGTCGTCGACTAATTGGCGCAACTGTGCCACAGCGGCAACGCCCGGTTCTGCCCAGTAGGGCTCCACGGCGTCCAAGAGGGCAAAAGTCCGGCTGATCTGGGAGTGCAAACCCGAGTCGGACGATCCGGACTGACGGTCCAAGGCCAGCTGCTTGATGGCATATCCCAGGAACTCCCAAGCATCGGCGCGCGACCTCCAGGCGCGGCTGGGCGTGCCAATTTTTGGAAGGGGGGAGAGGGTGCTCATGTGACGTGTTTTCTCTTTCAAACTGAGGGCGGGTTCAAAGCGGACTGCTCATTACGGATTCGGCCACGGTGGGCATACCAGCCGGCCACCAGCAGCGGCGCCAGTACCAGCAGGGAAGCGAGCACCCATCGGCCCGTCTCCGAGAAGCCCATGGTGACCAGGACAAAGGCCAGGAATCCGAGGGTGAGATAGGAAGTAAAAGGGGCGCCGAAGAGTCGGAATGCGGGCCTGGCTACTTTGCCGCTGCGCACCCAAGCCTGCAACTTGATGTGGCAGAGCATGATGGTGGCCCAACCGCCGATGATGCCCAGCGCGGAGACCTCGAGCACGATTTCAAAGACCTGCGACGGAACGATGGCATTCAGGCCCACGCCCATCAAGGTGACGACGGCAGTCAGAAGGATGCCGCCGTAAGGGACACCGGAAGCGCTGATGCGGGCGGTAAAGCGGGGAGCTGAGCCCTTGATTGCCATGGAACGCAGGATCCGGCCGGTGGAGTACAAGCCAGCGTTGAGGCTGGAGAGGGCGGCGGTCAGAACCACGAAGTTCATCACGGAGGCCGAGATCGCGCCGGCCTGGGGATCGCCAAGGTGCGAGAAAAAGGTCACGAACGGCGATTCACCGGACTTGTAGGACGTGAAGGGCAGCAGAAGCGAAAGCAACAGGACGGAGCCGACGTAGAAAATGCCGATACGGAGGACCACCGTGTTGACGGCTTTGGGCATGACCTTGTGCGGGTTGGCGGTTTCGCCGGCGGCGGTGCCCACCAGCTCAACAGCAGCGTACGCGAAGACGACGCCGCTGATCGCCAGGAGCGGTGCCACCGCTCCCGTGGGGAAAAGGCCGCCGTTTTCGGCAATGACGTTCAGGCCGGGAACGCCCACATCCGTCCGGCCACCAAGGACAATGAAGCAGATTCCGACGACGAGGAAGGCCACCAGCGCGCCCACCTTGATGAGGGCGAACCAGAACTCCATCTCACCGAAGATCTTCACGGACAACAGGTTCAATGCCAGCACCACCACAAGTGCGATCAGGGCAATGAGCCACTGGGGGACGTCGTTAATGGGTTGCCAGAACTGGCCCCAAAACTTCACGTACAGGGCCACAGCGGTCACATCCACGATTGAGGTCATTGCCCAGTTCAGGAAGTACAACCAACCAGCCGTGTAGGCCATCTTCTCGCCGTAAAACTCACGGGCATAGGAAACGAACGAGCCTGAGGCGGGGCGGTAGAGAACAAGCTCACCCAATGCGCGCAGGATGAGGAAAGCAAAGAATCCGCACACCGCATAGACCAGGACCAAGGCCGGGCCTGAACCATTGAGGCGGCCGCCGGCTCCCATGAACAGCCCCGTACCGATCGCGCCGCCAATGGCGATCATCTGGATCTGGCGGGGCTTGAGGGTCTTCCGGTAGCCCGATTCTTCCGTTGAGAAATCCTGGCCTGGCTCCTGGGAAACAAGCAGGGGGCCGGCCTCATCGGACCGGTCGGGCGCAGCAGAATGCGCTGAAACTGACGTGGGTATCACTTGGGGGTCTCCTTTGACTCCGGCGCCGCCGTCGGCAGCTCAACAGTCCCAAATGGCACAGACGTGCTGCGTGCGCTGGCGCGACGCACAGCGTTTGCGGCGTTGGGGACAGTCAATAACTCTAGATCTCAGGCGAATCCCGCAAATTGGCTGGCGAACCAAATTCAGGGCCCGGCTCTTGTGCCAGCTGGACAACACTGGTGTCCTGAAGGCCCGGTAATGTTTCTGGCTGTGCGCGATTGCGCAGGAGCATGGGCAGGACTTCTTCAATGGCGAAGGACGTCCGGTTGACCCGAATTGAATACGAGAGGAAGCGATAGCTTCGTTGAAGGCCCTGGACATTGACGACGACGGCGTCGTCACCTTGCTGAGCGACGTACTTGAAGACCTGGGCGTGGACAACGCACGGTTGTTGCTTGCTCCGGACACGGACAACATGACGGTTCGTGAAACCGTCATTGTGGATGCAGAAGATGAGGATGCCACCCGTCCTGGGTCCTTGGTGATGCTCATCGGCGCCCGTGGACGTGTGGCGCTGCCGGCAATCCGCCGGATCATCAGCGGCCGGCCCACCGCTGTGGCAGTCAAGGGCAACGAACGTGAACTCGAAGCCGTGGCGGAACTGCTGCAATCCACCGGTATCGGATTGGTGGCAGTGGCCCCCGGCCTTCGCTGGGACAAGTTCGAAAGCGTCGCCGTGGACCGTATCCGGGAACGCGGTGTATCCGGGGGGAACCCCACCACGGTGCACAGGGACTTGTTCGCCATCGCCCAAACAACCGCAACCCTGACCAACGGCCACGTGGTCATCGAAGATCCAGGAAACAGGGTCCTCGCCTACTCCCCGGCATCCAACGATGTTGATGAGCTCCGTCGCCTGTCCATCCTTGCGCGGCGCGGACCGGAGCGGTACCAGAAACTCCTTAAGGAATCGGGCGTCTACAAGCATCTTCAGGCAACCGAGGAACCCGTCCATGTGGAGGCCAACCCTGATGCTGGCCTTCGGGAACGCGTGGCCATTGGCATCCACGCGGGAAGCCGGGTGATGGGCTACATCTGGCTGCAGGAAGGTGCCGAGCCGTTGGCGCCGAACACTGACAGGCTGATGATCGGTGCTGCCCGGCATGCCGCCATTGAATTGGTGCGCCACAGGAACCAGCAATCCCAATCGATGCGCGAAGACCGCGTGTCCAGTCTCCTCAGCGGTACGGCACAAGTTCACTCGCAGGCCCAGTCGGCGGGCATCGACCCCTCCAAACCCGCTGCTTTGGTGCTGATTTCGGCGGGCGGGCTGGACCAGAGCGCCCCGGGGCAACAGCTCCGCAGGGGTGAGCTCTCCAATCTCGCATCCATCCACGCGGCGGCCTACCGTCCGGGAGCAGTGGTGGGAGCCCTGGGCACGGAAACAGCGATCATCCTGCCGGACCTGGACCCCGTGAAGTCCCTGCCCGCCATGAACCGGCTGGTCAACACGATTGTGCGGGACGCCACCACGCACCTGCACTTCCAGGTCCAAGCAGCCGTGGGCCCGATTGTTCCGCGGCTGGACGCCCTGTATGCCACGCTCGACCACGTCCGCAGCGTCCTCAAAGTGCTGCAGAGCACTCCGTCGATCCGTGTTGCGTCCTACCGGGATGTGGAAACCACGGTCCTCACCAACGAGTTGCTGGATCTGCTGGAAACACGGAAAGGGCTACGGCACCAAGGCATAGCGAAGCTCTGCGACCGATACCCGGAGTTCGCTTTGACGCTGCTCACGTACCTCGAATTCTTTGGCGATGTGAACCGCTGCGCGGAGGAACTGGCCATCCACCGCAACACCGTCCACTACCGGCTCCGACGCGCCTGCGAAGAGGCTGGCCTGGACCTGCAGTCCGCGGACGAACGATTGCTTGCCCACCTCCAGATAAGACTGTGGACCTACGCAGAGGCCAGGAGCTAGAACCTTGGACATCCAGAATCTCCTCGACGACATCGTCGGGGCAGTACAGCCGCACGTCGGGCAAGGCAACGTTGCCGACTACATTCCGCAGCTGGGAGCAGTAGACCCCCACCAGTTCGGCATCTCCATCGCAACCCGGGACGGTGACGTCTACTCCTCAGGGGACGCGCACGTGCCCTTCTCCATCCAAAGCATTTCCAAGGTGTTCGCGCTCGCCTTGGTGTTGGCCTTCGACGGCGATGGCATCTGGAAGCGTGTCTTCCGTGAACCTTCGGGCAACCCATTCAACTCGTTGATCCAGTTGGAGAGCGAGGACGGGATTCCCCGGAACCCCTTCATCAACGCCGGCGCGATCGTCGTCAGCGACCGGCTCCTCAGCGTCACGGGAAGCGCAGCCCTGGCTGTCCGCGACCTGATGCGCCGCGAAACCGGCAACTCCACTGTGGCCGCGGACCATTATGTGGCGGCGTCAGAACTCCGCAACAGCCACCGCAATGCCTCTCTTGCCCACTTCCTGGCCAGCTGCGGCAACCTGGAGAACCCCGTGGAAGCCGTCCTCGAGTCCTATGTGGAGCAGTGCGCCCTGGCCATGACGTGTGAAGACCTGGCGCTCGCAACCCGGTTCCTGGCCGCGAACGGCGTAGGAGCGGACGGCACGCGGTTGCTGTCCCCAGCCCAGACCAAGCGGATCAATGCCGTCATGCTCACTTGCGGGACTTACGACGCCGCCGGTGAATTCGCATATCGCGTGGGCTTGCCTGGAAAGAGCGGTGTTGGGGGCGGGATCGTCGCAGTGGTTCCCAACAAATGCGCCATCAGTGTCTGGAGCCCGGGCCTTGGGCGGTCCGGCAATTCGGTGGCAGGTGTGGCTGCCTTGGACGAATTCACGACGCGCACGGGCTGGTCTGTTTTCTAGAGGCATGGGTTTTTAACGGCACGCGTTTCCTGACGTTTGCCCAAGGAAACAAGGGATGAAGCGTATGTGACGCTGGATTACCCAGCGTTACCGGGTGTTTCCGAGCCTTTGAAGCATGTTACGGCGCCGCCCTACAGTTTTTTCATGGCAATACAGGACATTTACCCCACGGCGCTGCGGCTGCTTGGCCGCCCGGTGCTGGTTGTGGGCGGCGGGCCCGTCGCGGAGCGCCGTGCCAAGGGACTGCTCGACGCCGGTGCGAAAGTTACCGTGGTCGCTCCCGTTGCCTCCGAAAACCTCCGCGGACTCGCCGATGCCGGACTCCTCACCTGGGAGCCGCGCGAGTACCGCACGTCAGACCTCGACGGCGTCTGGTTCGTTCAGACCGCCACGGGCACTGCCGCTGTGGACACCCAGGTAGCAGCCGACGCCGAAGCGCAGCGCATCTGGTGCGTCAACGCCTCGGACCACGAATCCTCAGCTGCCTGGACGCCCGCAGTGGCCGTGGTGGATGACGTCAAGATCGCCATCAATGCAGGGGGAGACCCACGCCGCGCCATGGCGCTCCGCGATGCTGTTGCCACTGCCCTGGAAGCGGGGGACCTGCCGCTCCGTCGTCACCGCAAGCCGGACGCTGCCGGCAAAGCGCCTGCCGGTTCTGTTGCGCTCGTTGGCGGCGGCCCTGGCGACTCGGGGCTCATTACAGTCCGGGGTCGACGCTTGCTGGGCCAGGCCGACGTCGTGGTTGCTGACCGTCTTGGCCCTCGTGAGCTGCTCAAGGAACTGGCTCCGGACGTCCGCGTGATCGAGGTCGGCAAGACGCCGGGCCACCATCCCGTACCGCAGCTTGAGATCAACCGCATCCTCGTTGACGAAGCCCTCAAGGGCAACCGCGTGGTCCGCCTCAAAGGCGGCGACCCCTATGTCCTGGGCCGCGGTGGCGAGGAAGCAGAGTTCTGCCGGCAGAACGGCGTCGAAGTTGAAGTGGTGTCCGGTGTGACGTCGGCCATTTCGGTTCCTGCCGCTGCAGGTATTCCCGTTACGCATCGCGGACTGGCCAAGGGTTTCAGCGTCGTGACCGGTCACGAAGAGCTTTCCGAAGTGCCGGCCCGGCCGGATCACACTGTGGTGTTGCTCATGGGAGTGGCGCAATTGCGCGATTCCGCGGCTGCCCTTGCTGGCTCGGGTCTGCCTTTGGACACTCCAGTGGGTATCGTTGAGAACGGGTATTTGCCGGACCAGCGCGTCACTATCGGCACGTTGGGAACCATCGCGGACCAGGCTGAGGCCGTCGGCGTGGCCAATCCCGCGGTCATAGTGATCGGCGATGTTGTCCGTGTCAGCCCCTTCGCCCCACAGCATTTCAAGACCGCTGATTACAGCACGATTTCCCCCAACCGTCCCCGCGTCCGCACCAACTAAGCCCCCTTACCCAACTAGGTCGCACTTAAGCGCGTTTTGAGCCCTCAAAACGCGCACAGCTGCTACTTAGTTGGGAGGACTGAGAAGAAGAAGGAACACAGCCGTGTCAATTAGCACCCCCGTAGGTTCTGCGGACCGTCCGCTTCGCGTCGCCGTCATCGGCTCCGGCCCTGCCGGCGTGTACGCAGCAGACATCCTGACCAAGAGCGAAGCCGTCAAGAGCGGCGAACTCAACGTCAGCATCGACCTCTTTGACCGCTACCCGGCACCGTACGGCCTCATCCGTTACGGCGTCGCCCCGGACCACCCGCGCATCAAGGGCATCGTCAACGCCCTGCACAAGGTCCTGGACCGCGGCGACATCCGCTTCTTCGGCAACGTTGACTACGGCACGGACATCTCCATCGAGGATCTCCGCAAGCACTACGACGCCGTCATCTTCGCAACCGGCGCTATCAAGGATGCGGACCTGAACATCCCGGGCATCGAGCTTGAGGGTTCCTTCGGCGGCGCCGACTTCGTCTCCTGGTACGACGGACACCCTGACGTTTCCCGCGAATGGCCGTTGGACGCAAAGGAAATCGCCGTCCTCGGCAACGGCAACGTGGCCCTTGACGTCGCCCGCGTCCTCTCCAAGCACGCTGACGACCTCCTGGTTACCGAAATCCCGGACAACGTCTACGCTGGCCTGAAGAATTCCCCGGTCACGGATGTTCACGTCTTCGGCCGCCGTGGCCCGGCGCAGGTGAAGTTCACCCCGCTCGAACTCCGCGAACTCTCGCACTCCAAGGACGTAGACATCATCCTCTACGCCGAGGACTTCGAATTCGACGAAGAGTCCGACCGCCAGGTCCAGACCAACAACCAGACCAAGACCATGGTTGGCACGCTCACCAACTGGATCGCCGAGCAGCCCGAGGACCTCTCCGAGCTCAAGGCCTCCCGTCGCCTGCACCTGCACTTCCTGCACAGCCCGGTTGAGATCGTTGACTCCCCGGAAACTCCGGGCAAGGTTGCCGGCATCAAGTTCGAGCGCACCGAGCTGGATGGCACGGGCAACGCCCGCGGCACCGGCGAGTTCGTCGACTACCCGGTCCAGGCCGTTTACCGCGCTATCGGCTACTTCGGTTCGGCCCTGCCGGATGTCGAGTTCGACCACAAGAAGGGCGTCGTGACGAACGACGGCGGCCGCGTCCTGGACGCCGACGGCCAGCACGTGCCGGGTCTCTACGCGACCGGGTGGATCAAGCGTGGTCCCGTGGGCCTGATCGGCCACACCAAGGGCGACGCCCTCGAGACCGTTACGTACCTCTTGGAGGACCGCGAAAACCTGCCGTTCGCCGAGGTTCCTGCGGCAGACGCCGTCGTGGATCTGCTCGACTCCCGCGGCGTGCAGTTCACCAGCTGGGAAGGCTGGCTGGCTCTGGACGCCCACGAGCTCGCGCTCGGTGCAGCAGCCACCGAGGCCGGCGGCTCCCACGGTGTTGAGGTTACGCGTGAGCGCATCAAGGTTGTGCCGCGCGAGGACATGGTCAACATCTCCCGCGACGGGGTCTCCGCCCAGGTCTAAACCAACGCGGGGTCACTTACAGCCCATTCCGGGTCTTCGGATGGGCTGTAAGTGACCCCGCGTTGCTTTAACCTGAGGTATGGACGTCGTCGTCATTGAAACGCCCCAGTTGGGGGACCGGAGCTACCTGGTGCATGACGGCAGCGTGGGCTTGGTGATCGACCCCCAGCGGGACACCGATCGGATAGAGGCGGCAGCGAGGGAAGCCGACGTCCGGATCACCCATGTGGCCGAAACCCATCTTCACAACGACTACGTCACTGGCGGTCTGCTGCTCGCCGAGGCGCATGGTGCCGCTTACCTGGTCAATGCCGATGACCATGTTGAATTCAGTCGCGTGCCCGTCTCTGACGGACAGGTGCTTCACGTCGGCCGGCTCACTGTGACGGTGGTTGCCACGCCTGGCCACACGCACACTCACCTCTCGTACGTGGTGCGGGAGGACGCGCACGACGGCGGCACTGAGGCTGTGTTTTCCGGCGGCAGCTTGCTCTATGGTTCAGTCGGGAGGACGGACCTGGTGTCTCCTGATGACACTGCAAAGTTGGCCCACGATCAGTACTCTTCCGTCCGGCGCCTTGTTTCCTCGGCATCGCCGGGCGCAGCGCTTTATCCAACACACGGCTTCGGTTCCTTTTGCTCCGTGGGGCCCTCCAGCAAGGTGAACGCCTCAACCATTGGCCAGCAAGCCGCCGCCAACCATGCCCTGACTGATCCCAACGAGGACCATTTTGTGGCCGAGCTGTTGGAGAACATCACAGCCTATCCGGCCTACTACGCACACATGAGCCCCCTCAACGCGGCCGGGCCCGGTGTAGCGAACTTGCAGGTGCCTGATTCCGTGGACGCCGCAGAGCTGAGCCGTCGCTTGGGAGCGGGGGAGTGGGTGGTGGATCTGCGGCACAGAGTGGCTTTCGCGGACAGCCATCTCCAAGGCAGCGTGAGCTTCGAGTACGGGCGGGGCGATAACTTCACCAGCTACCTCGGCTGGGTGATCCCGTGGAACCAACCCCTTACCTTGCTGGGCCCGTTGGATGAGGTGGAGAAGGCGATCCGCGATTTGGCGAGGATTGGCATCGATGGTCCGGATGCCGCCGTCGGGCCTGATGCCACGGTCCTGAACGTTGGTGCGCTGGCACCTGACCATCCAAGGGCGAGCTACGAGCACGGGGATTGGGCTGTACTCCTCAAAGACCGGGAGCCTGAGGACGTGGTGCTGGATGTTCGCCGCCCCGAGGAATACAAGGCGTCGCACGTCAAGGGAGCGCTCAACGTTCCCGTCTATGAGTTGCTTGGCAGGATCACTGAGCTGCCGGACGCCAGGCTCTGGGTGCACTGTGCCACGGGATACCGGGCGAGTGTCGCAGCGAGTCTCCTGGACCGGGCCGGGCGCGAGGTGGTGCTGATCAACGCGAAGTTCAGGGACGCTGCCGGGGTGGGAATCGAGACTGTGTCATAGCAGGCCCGGTGATCCGTTGCAGGCCCGCTATCTCGTCGCTGGGCAACAACGGATCAGCGGGCTGGCAACGGATTAACGAGGGGTCTTGTCTGCGCAGAAATCCAGGTTCCGGTAAACGCTCTGGACAGCGGCGTCGGGATCGTGTGCTTCCAACGCGTCCACCAGTTCGTCGTGGCCTTCGCGGGGGATGCCGTTGAAGCCGCCCTTGCGCTGCTGGCGGAGGAGGTCGTTGTGGAAGACCCCGCCAAAGGAGACGTAGAGCTGATGTAGCAGCGGGTTTCCTGATGCCAAGGCAACGCGTTCGTGGAATTCCCAATCGGCGCGCGCCCACGTGGGGTAGTCCTCGGACTGCCAGGCGTCATGGCGCAGAGCCAGGAGGCGGCGCATCTCGGCCAAGTCTTCGGCTGTGGCGTGCTTGGTGGCGAGGCGGGCCGCCTGGGTGTCCAGGCCGAGCCGCACTTCCACGATGTGTTCCTGGGTGTGCTCCAAGTACATACGCTGTGCCGCGCCGGACATTTCGCTGTTGGCCCGCACGTATGTGCCGTCACCGCGGCGGACTTCGAGCATGCCCGAGTGCGCCAATGCCTTGATGGCCTCGCGGAGGGTTCCCCGGGAAACGCCCAGGGTTGCCATGAGTTCAGGCTCTGCCGGGATGCGCTCCTGGAGCGGCCATTCGCCTGATTTGATCATGTCCCGCAGCTTTGCAGTGATCTCCTCGGCGAGGGCCGGGCGATGCGAAGGGGTCAGGGTCATGCTGTCCTCGGTCCGGTCTTGGTAGCAGTGCGCTTGCTCGTGAGCATGTGGCAGGTAACCATGAGCGCCACCGCCACGATGGAGAGCAGGCTCATTGGCAGCGCCCAGCCGCCCGTTGCGCTGTGGAGCAGCCCCATGCCAAAGGGGCCAATTGCCGCAATCAAGTATCCCAGCGATTGGGCGATCGTGGAGAGCGCGGTGGTTTCCGCTGTCGACCGTCCGCTGCGGCTGATGATTACCAGGACCAACGGGAAGATGCCCAACCCGAAGCCGAACAGCACAGCAGGCACAACTGCCAGCGACGTCGGCAGCCAGACCATGGCGGCAATGGCAACCAGCGTGGAGCTGCTTGCGAGGTAGAGGGCAGGCCGCAGCATTCCGGGCCTGGAGCCGAAGGCGAGCAGGATCATGCCTGCGGCCACGGAGACCAGCTGCATGACGCCAAATTGCAGACCGCTTTCGGAGGCGCTGAGGCCCTGGGACGTGAGGATGTAGGCGAACCAGCTCATCACGGCGTAGGCGAGGAAGGCCTGGAAGGTGAAGATGGCCGTGATCAGGATGCCCAGGCGAGTGCGGAGGAGGGGCCACATGGATACGCGCGGACGATCCGTCCTGGTGGAGTTCCGGTGCGAGTGCAGGACCACTGGCAGGAAGCCCAGCAGTGCTGCGACGCCCAGGATTCCCCAAGCGGCAAGACCCATCGACGGCGAACCAAGCTGCTGCGCCAAGGGAACGCTGACGGCCGCTGCGAAGGTGGCGCCACCGGACATCGTGAATGTGTAGAGGCCGGTCATCATGGAGGTCCGGTCGGCGTGGTGCTCCCGGATGAACGACGGCATGGCCACGTTGCACACGGCAAGTCCGGACATCGCCAGGACTGTTCCGCCAAGGAGCGCACCGGTGGCCGGTATGCCACGAACCAGTAGACCCCCGGCCAGCAAGGCCAAGGCAATCGCGATGGCCTTCTCCACGCCCACCCGGCGGGTTAGCCACGAGGTCCCCATCCCCGCAACCGCGAAGCACAGCAGCGGAATCGAGGGCAGGATCGATGCCACCAGCGCGCCGTAGCCCAGCACCTGCTGCAGCTCATGGAACAGGGCCGCAGCGCTGGTGATGCCGGCGCGCAGGTTCAGCCCGATCAGTACCACGGCGATGATTCCGACGACGGCGACCACACGAGTCTTAGGGACGGCCTGGCTCGCGCTTGTTGCCATCGAAGCAGTGGCAATCGTAGGGATGTTTCCTGTGGTGGGGGTAAGAGGGGTCGTCGCAGCCATATCTAAAGGTTAGACGTTTGACGTCTAATGTCTACACTTTTGTGGTGAACCTCTCCAGGGACTTCAGAGGGGCCCCCTACCGCGGGTTGCGCGAACCCAAGCGCTGCACCGCCAAAGCGAGCCACAACTGCACCCGGTCCTGCGTTTGGGATGGGTCATAGCCAGTCAGTTCGGTGATCTGGGCCAGTCGGTACCGCACAGTATTGCGGTGCAGGGTCAGGGCTTCGGCGACGGCGGCGACGGACCCGTTGTGGTTCAAGTAGCTTTCCAGCGTGGCTACCAGTTCAGCACCGTGGGCGGCATCGAACTTCCTCAATGGTGTGAGCGACTCGCTGGCCATGTCGGCCAAGGGGACATCCTCGCTCGCCAGCAGGAGGGATGTGAGGCTCAGCCGTTCGGGCTCGTTGACCGGTAAGCCGTGCGCTACGGCGTCGCGCGCTTCAAAGTAGCTCCAGCGCAGGCCGTTCGGCTTGGTGTAGGCGCCGCCGATTCCGATCACGGCGTGGATCCCGGCCTCCTGCAAGTGATCGCTCAGGCTCTTGGCCAAGGCTGTCGCGGAGCTGCCGTCGTCGGTGATGACGGTGACCAGATCCTTCCCGACGACGGCGCTGACGCCGGCTTCCAGCGCCTGGGGCAGCGAGATGTTCACCAGTTGTTTATGGTGTGCCGTGGACTCCGCCACGAGCACCACGTTCTTCCGGGTGCTGTTGATTCCAACGCCTGCCAAACGGCGGGCAGCTTCTATGGTTTCCAGGGTCCCGTGGATGACGTCGTCCAGAACCTGTCCAGCCATGGCGCGCTGGGCCTGCCGCTGCTTGACCATGTTGTTCAGCTCCACGCTGATGAGGTTCTGCGCGTAGCTGACGATCCCCGAGTCCACGAACGGCTGGCGCAACCACAGCGTGCAGGCATCCCTGCGGCCGGTGGGGATCGGGTACGAAGCCCAGCCATCCGCCGTCGGGGCCGGTTTTCCGGGAACGCTGTTGTAGAGCTGCGCGCTGAACTGCGTGAGCACAACATCAGTGCGCAGCATGCTGCCCAACTGTTTCAGGAGCTCGCCCAAGCCGCCGCCAGTGAGGAGTGACCGGGCCAGGATCTGGTGTCCGGCCAGAAGCCGTTCCAGGTTTGAGTAGTGGTCAGCTGAATGTGACTCGGCGACGAGCTTTCCGATCGCGATAAAGGGAATCTCGTAGGGCACTTCAACCAGGGGCAAACCCCAGCGGTTGGCTTCGGCGATGAGCGCCTCCGGAACGGACTCGTGGGTGAGGCCGATGCCGAAGCCGATGCCCACCGCACCTGCCCGCTGGACCTGCCGGACGAATCGGCGCTGGTCGGCGGCACTCTTCAGGCGCAGGCCCGTAGTGAGGACCAATTCCCCGCCGCTAAGGAAGCGCTGTGGATCCTCCAGCTCGGTTACGGCCACCCAACTGATGTCCTGGGTCCAGGTTGCCTCTGCGCTACCTGTTTTACGGAGCTTCAATGACGGGACAGCGACGAGCGAAGAGAGGGACATTGCCATGGTTACAAGCGTAACCCGGCGCTGGTCAAGCGCACTAAGGAGGGTATGCCGGTGTGTGCAGCTGACTATTCCTTGGACCCCTCCGCTGGCATAGGCTCTGATCAGCTAAAACCCATGCCCCAGACACCGAAAGAGGGTTGCACACCGTGGTTCAAACCTTGCAGAACTTCATCAACGGCGAATTCGTTACGCCGGCAGGTACGGGTCTCCTGGACATCGTGAACCCCACCAACGGGGAGATCGTTGCCAAGTCGCCGATTTCGGTGCAGGCCGATGTTGACGCCGCCATGACTGCAGCCAGCGAGGCCTTCAAGACGTGGAAGCACGTTACGCCGGGCCAGCGCCAGCTCATGCTGCTCAAGCTCGCCGACGCCGTGGAGGCCAACAGCGAAGAACTCGTTGACGCCCAGCACCGCAACACCGGTCAGGTGCGTTCCCTGATCGCTTCCGAGGAAGTTGCCGCCGGCGCAGACCAGCTCCGCTTCTTCGCAGGTGCGGCACGCATCATGGAAGGCAAGTCCGCCGGGGAATACTTTGAGGGCCACACCTCCTACGTTCGCCGCGAACCGATCGGCGTCGTTGCCCAGGTTGCCCCTTGGAATTACCCGTTCCTGATGGCCATCTGGAAGATCGGCCCCGCCCTCGCAGCCGGCAACACCGTTGTCCTCAAGCCCTCGGACACCACCCCGGAATCCACTCTGGTGCTGGCCCGCCTCGCCGGTGAAATCTTCCCCGCCGGCGTGCTCAACGTTGTCCTCGGCACCGGCGAAACCGGCGCGATGATGGTCGACCACAAGGTGCCCGGCCTCGTGTCCATCACCGGTTCCGTTCGCGCCGGCATCGCGGTGGCCAGCGGCGCAGCCAAGGGCCTCAAGCGTGCACACCTGGAACTTGGCGGCAAGGCTCCGGCCATTGTCTTCAAGGATGCCGACATCAAGAAGAGCGCAGCGGCCATCGCCGAGTTCGCCTTCTTCAACGCGGGCCAGGACTGCACTGCCATCACCCGTGTGCTGGTGGAAGACTCTGTCCACGATGATGTTGTGGCAGCAATGGTGGAGCACACCAAGACCCTGCACACTGGTTCGCAGAACGACGAAGAGAACTACTTCGGCCCGCTGAACAACGTGAACCACTTCAACGCCGTCACTTCGGTGGTGGAGCACCTCCCGGCCAACTGCAAGATCGAAACCGGTGGCCACCGCGCAGGCGAGAAGGGCTTCTTCTTCGAGCCCACCATCATCACCGGCGCCAAGCAGACCGATGACATCGTGCAGAAGGAAACCTTCGGTCCGGTCATCACCGTCCAGAAGTTCAGCACGGAAGCCGAAGCGCTCGAGTTGGCCAACGACGTCGAATACGCCCTGGCGTCCAGCGTCTGGACCACTGACCACGGCACGGCCATGCGCATGAGCCGTGACCTGGACTTCGGTGCGGTCTGGATCAACACCCACATCCTCCTGACGGCAGAGATGCCCCACGGCGGCTTCAAGCAGTCCGGCTACGGCAAGGACCTCTCCATGTACGGCGTTGAGGACTACACGCGCATCAAGCACGTGATGAGTGCATTAGATGCATAACGCATTCGCGTAACCCGTACCCCCACCACAGCTTCCCAGAAAGGCCAATTCCCCATGACCACTACCGCGAATGAACTCTCGTACCGCATCGAGCAGAAGCGCAACATCAACGGCGCCTTCCCCGGCCCCAAGTCGCAGGCGCTGGCCGAGCGTCGCTCCGCCGTCGTTGCTGCCGGTGTCGCCTCCGGCGTCCCCGTTTATGTTGAAGACGCCGACGGCGGCATCATCCGCGACGTCGACGGCAACTCCTTCATCGACCTCGGCTCGGGCATCGCCGTGACCAGCGTCGGCGCGTCCGATCCCGCCGTCGTCGCCGCTGTCCAGGAAGCTGCTGCGCACTTCACGCACACCTGCTTCATGGTGACCCCGTACGAGGGTTACGTAGCTGTGGCCGAGCAGCTCAACCGCCTCACCCCGGGCGACCACGTCAAGCGCACCGTGCTGTTCAACTCCGGCGCTGAAGCCGTGGAGAACGCCGTCAAGGTTGCACGCCTGGCTACCGGCCGCGACGCAGTGGTTGCCTTCGACCACGCCTACCACGGCCGCACCAACCTGACCATGGCGCTGACTGCCAAGGCCATGCCGTACAAGACCAACTTCGGCCCGTTTGCGCCCGAGGTCTACCGCATGCCCATGAGCTACCCGTTCCGTGAAGAGAACCCGGAGATCACCGGTGCCGAGGCTGCCAAGCGCGCCATCACCATGATCGAGAAGCAGATCGGTGGCGACCAGGTTGCCGCAATCATCATCGAGCCCATCCAGGGCGAGGGTGGCTTCATCGTGCCGGCCGAAGGTTTCCTCCCGGCACTGTCCGCATGGGCCAAGGAAAAGGGCATCGTCTTCATCGCCGACGAGGTCCAGTCCGGCTTCTGCCGCACGGGCGAATGGTTCGCCGTTGACCACGAAGGTGTTGTCCCGGACATCATCACCATGGCCAAGGGCATCGCCGGCGGCCTCCCGCTGTCCGCGATCACCGGCCGCGCCGACCTGCTCGACGCCGTTCACCCGGGTGGCCTCGGCGGCACCTACGGTGGCAACCCGGTTGCTTGTGCAGCCGCCCTCGCTGCCATCGACACCATGGAACAGCACGACCTCAACGGCCGCGCCCGCCACATCGAAGAGCTCGCCCTCGGCAAGCTCCGCGAACTGGCGGCTGAAGTTTCCGTAGTTGGCGACGTCCGTGGCCGTGGCGCAATGCTGGCCATCGAGCTCGTACAGCCTGGCTCGAAGGAACCGAACGCCGAGCTCACCAAGGCCGTTGCGGCTGCCTGCCTCCAGGAAGGTGTCATCATCCTGACCTGTGGCACTTACGGCAACGTGATCCGCCTGCTCCCGCCGCTCGTGATCAGCGATGAGCTGCTCATCGACGGCCTCGAGGTCCTCGCTGCAGCCATCAAGGCCCACGCGTAAGATTCTCACGCTGTATACAAGGAGGGCCGGGATTCCCGGCCCTCCTTGTGCGTTAACGGGCGGCGCGTCGAGTTCGCCGGAACGCGTCCAGACCGCTGGAGCTATCCGGCGATTTCGCACTGTTCCCGCGTCCTCGGCGCAAGGAAGCCACGGAAGCGCTCGACGGCGGAGCTTGGCCATGTCCGTCGAGTTGTCGACTTCGCCGGAACGCGTCCAGGCCGCTGGAGCTGACCGGCGGTCTGGCAGTGTTCTCGCGTCCTCGGCAGGGGATCGGAGCTCACGAAACCAACTCCACTCCGAGAACGCGGGAAAGCGCTGAGTTCGCCGGAGGTTTCCGGGTGACCTCGCACCGTTCCGGCGACCTCGCTGCAGGAAGCGCTCGACGGCGGAGCTCGCTTGGGTGCCTAGCGCCAGATGAGCGCCAGGTGACCGTTCAGCAGGGGCTAGGCTCCCGCAGCAGCTGCGATCCGGGCCTTCTTCTTCAGCGACGAGTTCTTCTTCGCTGTGCGCAGCATGTCCACCGTGAGCACCAGCAGGGCGAGCCACACCACGCAGAATCCGATCCAGCGGGCCGTGGTCATGGCCTCGTTGAAAACGGCCAGCGCCACGATGAACTGAAGAATCGGTGCGAAATATTGGAGAAGGCCGATGGTGGTCATGGGCAGGCGACGGGCTGAGGCGCCGAAGAAGAGCAACGGCACTGCGGTGATGACGCCGGATGCCAGAAGCAGCCAGAAATGTCCCGGGCCAAGGGCCGTGAGGGTGGCGACGCCACTCACGCCCAGTACAACCATGGTGACGGCTGCAAAGGGAGCCAGGACCACTGTTTCAACGGAGAGGCTGGTGAGCGCATCGACCCTGGGTCCAACCCGCTTCTTCACGAATCCATACAGGCCGAAGCTGAAGGCCAGGATAAGCGCGATCCAAGGGAGCTGCCCGTAAGAAAAGGTCAGCACGCCCACGGCAACAAAACCAATGCCCACTGCGGCCCACTGGAGTGGACGCAGCTTCTCCTTGAGCACGAATACGCCGAGCAGGACCGACACCAACGGGTTGATGAAGTATCCAAGGGACGTCTCCACTGCGTGCCCTGTGGTGACGCCGAAGGTATAGGTGAGCCAGTTGATGGCTATCAATCCAGCGGCCAAGGCCAACGGCCCAAAGACTGTGCGGTTCTTCACAGCGGCGCCGAAGACCCTCCACGCCCGCGTGACCGTGATCAGCAACGCGCAGAAGATCAGTGACCAAACGACGCGGTTGGCAACGATTTCGATGGCCCCCGCCGGTTGAAGCGCGAGGAAGTACAGCGGAAGCAGTCCCCACAGGCTGTAAGCGCCAATACCAAAGAGGATTCCCGCCGTCGACTCGCTCCAGATCGGCTTTCGTCCACGGTTCCTGGCGCCGGAAGTATCGCCGTTGAGTTCACTGCTGGACGCACTCGCAGTCGCGGCTTGGCTGGAAGCGGACGAGTTTGCGGTGATCTGCTCGGGTGTCGACACAATGTCGCCAACACCAAACGTGAGCGCAATATTCCGCAATGTTGGCATCAATCGCCTGTTTTCGTGTGACTCCCGCCATATAGGAGGCCGGGTGCAGGGCAGACATCTAGAATTGGAATCTGCGCGCCCCAACAACGGCGTGGCTTACTGCTTCGGAAGGGCTTACGGTGTCCAACTCAGCCGGAACCACCCCCAAACGTCCGCTTCGCGTCGCCATCGTGGGCGCCGGTCCCGCCGGCGTGTACGCCGCCGACATCCTGACCAAGTCCAACGAGGTCAAGGACGGGGACGTGGAGGTCAGCATCGATCTCTTTGAGGCGTACCCTGCCCCCTATGGGCTGATCCGCTACGGTGTGGCACCGGATCACCCCCGCATTAAGGGCATCGTCAATGCCCTGCACAAGGTGCTGGACAGGGGGGACATCCGTTTCCTTGGCAACGTGACCTACGGCCGGGATCTGTCGCTTCACGATTTCCGTGCTTTCTACGACGCCGTGATCTTCTCCACGGGGGCCATCAAGGATGCGGACCTGAACATTCCCGGCATCGGGTTGGACGGGTCCTTCGGCGGAGCCGATTTTGTTTCCTGGTACGACGGACACCCGGACGTTCCCCGCGATTGGCCGCTGGATGCCAAGGAGATTGCGGTCATCGGCAATGGAAACGTTGCCCTTGACGTGGCTCGCATGCTGGTCAAGCACCCCGATGAGCTGCTGGTCACCGAGATCCCGGAAAACGTGTACGAGGGGTTGAAGAAATCGCCTGTTACCGACGTCCACGTGTTTGGTCGCCGCGGCCCTGCACAAGTAAAGTTCACCCCGCTGGAATTGCGGGAGCTGTCCCACTGCAACGACGTAGACATTGTGCTGTACCCGGAGGACTTCGAGTTTGATGAAGCCTCCGATGAGGCAATCCGTACCAACAACCAGATCAAGACCATGGTCAACACCATGACCAACTGGCTGGTGGAGGAACATGCGGAATCCGATCAGCCATCCTCGCGCCGCCTGCACTTGCACTTCCTGCATAGCCCGGTGGAAATCCTGGACTCGCCGGAAACTCCCGGCAAGGTTTCCGGCATCAAGTTCGAGCGCATGCAACTGGACGGAACCGGCAACGTCAAGGGAACCGGGGAATTCGTGGAGTACCCGGTGCAGTCCGTCTACCGCGCGATCGGCTACCACGGCTCGCCGCTTGAGGAGCTTCCGTACGATGCCCGCCGCGGTGTCATACCGAACGACGGCGGTCGCGTCCTGGATGCCGACGGCAAGCCCGTACCGGGAATTTACGCCACTGGCTGGATCAAGCGCGGACCAGTGGGCCTGATCGGTCATACCAAGGGCGATGCGCTTGAGACCATCGGCTGCCTCCTCGAAGACCGGCTGACGTTGCCTCCAGCAGAGAACCCGGATCCGCAGGCGATCATCGATCTCCTCGAGGAACGTGGCATCGAATACACCACTTGGGAGGGCTGGAACCGCCTGGATGCTCACGAGGCCGCCCTCGGTGCGGCCTGGTCGAAGTCCCAGTCCGAGTCCGGATCCAACGGCAATGGCGTGATCCGGGAACGCATCAAGGTAGTCCCGCGTGAGGAAATGATCCAGATCTCGCGCGGCTAACCCTTGGGATGATGCAGAGCCAACGTCCTGAATCGGCTTCCGAAAGACGCCAGCTGTACACAAACTCCATTCCTGGAACTAGACTTTCGGGTACTGTGCCGCCAGCACATGCGCAGCGCAGTGTCGTTGCGGATTACCGGGGAGTTCGATGAGGAATCCAATCCATCCGCCTGTTCCAGGCAGCGAAGCCGGAAGGCTGCTGCAGAAGCGCGCCTTGGCTGGCCACGAACAACTGGATATGCTGCGGGCCGGGACTCCGGAGGAAATCTCCGGCCTCCGACGCTTGGTGCGCGAATCCTGGCAGCGTTCGGCCAACCTGCTGGCCAATCCCGATGTTCCGGAAGCGCCACTCGCGATGGACCGCGACGAACTGGAGGACTACCGCCGTCAACACCCGCTGGCCGCGATCATGCCGGTCATCAGGAAGTTGCTGGTCCAGCCCAGCCATGACAGTGGGCTGCTCGTCGCGGTGGGAGATGACGTCGGGCGGCTTTTGTGGGTGGATGGCGATCCCGTCATGCAGCGCAGGGCCGAGGGAATGATGTTCGTTGCGGGCGCCGACTGGTCCGAAGCCTCAGTGGGTACAAGTGCCCCCGGGACGGCGCTTGCCTTGGATCGCAGCATCCAGATCTCCGGTGCCGAGCACTTCAAGAGATCAGTGCACCCGTGGAGTTGTACTGCTGTTCCCTTCCATGATCCCGATTCCGGTGCCGTGTTGGGCGTCGTGGACATCACCGGAACGGAGACCGCGGTTGCCCCGCACACGGTATCCCTGGTGGAAGCAACCGTTGCGGCCGCGCAGGCGCAGTTGCGCATCGAGCGTCTCCAGCTCGCTGCTGCCGTGCGGGAAAAACCACAACGCCGCAGCTCAATTTCCGCTTCCAGCCACACTCTTTACCGGAATAGCCTGCAGTTGTTGGGCCGCGACCAGGCCCTTCTCAGCATTGATGGCCGGACGGTTTCCCTGTCGGCCCGGCACAGCGAAATCCTGGCCATCCTCTGTAGCCAACCGGCCGGCCTCAGCGCGGATGACCTCTGCGCGCAGCTGTACCCCGGAGATGGATCGCCGGTGACGTTGCGGGCGGAAATGGTGCGCCTGCGCAAAGTTCTCCAGGAGCTCAGCCCCGAGGCGGTTCCAGAATCGAGGCCCTACCGCTTGCCTGTCGAGTTGCTTCCCGATTCGGGCCAGGTGCTCAGTTGCCTGCAGCGCGGTGCCCACCGGATCGCCTTGGAGATTTACAAAGGAGCAGTCCTGCCGCGCTCGGAGGCGCCCGGCGTCGTGCAGTTGCGTGAGCGGGTTGCGCATCTGTTGCGGGAAGCGCTGCTCAGCGATGGCAGCGTTGAGTCACTCCTGAAGTACGCTGAGCTGCCCGAGGCGAAGTACGACGTCGAACTCCGCCTTGCCGTGCTGAAGCTGCTGCCGCCGCGCTCACCCAAGCGGGCCGCCGTCGTGGCGGACCTTGAACGGATCGACACGGAATTGACAGCGTGAGCTGACTCACACTGTTGCAACGTAGCTGCAACCTGCCCGCTCCTAGGCTCGAATCAATGGCGACAGCCACCGTGATTCGCAGCAAAGGAGCTAGCAATGACCGTTTATGCACAGCCGGGTGCCGAGGGTTCGAAGGTCACCTTCAAGGACCGGTACGAGAACTGGATCGGCGGGGAATGGGTTGCTCCCGTCAAGGGCGCCTACTTCGAAAACATCACGCCCGTCACAGGCAAAGCTTTCTGCGAAGTTGCCCGTGGCACATCCGAGGACATCGAACTGGCACTCGACGCCGCGCACAAGGTCGCGCCCTCATGGGGCAAAACGTCAGCCACGGAACGCGCCGCGATTCTGAACAAGATCGCGGACCGGATCGACGAGAACGTGGAGCTGCTCGCCGTTGCGGAGACGTGGGACAACGGCAAGCCCGTCCGGGAGACCCTCAACGCGGACATTCCCTTGGCTGCCGATCACTTCCGCTACTTCGCTTCGGCTGTCCGTGCCCAGGAGGGCCACCTTTCCCAGCTCGACGAGGACACCACCGCCTACCACTTCAAGGAACCGCTGGGCGTGGTGGGCCAGATCATCCCCTGGAACTTTCCCATCCTCATGGCCGTGTGGAAGCTGGCCCCCGCGCTTGCCGCAGGTAACGCCGTGGTGCTTAAGCCAGCCGAGCAGACGCCAACGTCGATCCTGGTACTGATGGAATTGATCGGTGACCTGCTGCCCGCAGGCGTAGTGAACGTCGTCAATGGTTTCGGCGTCGAAGCCGGAAAGCCGCTGGCTTCCAGCCCCCGTATCCGCAAGATCGCCTTCACGGGCGAGACAACCACGGGCCGGCTTATCAGCCAGTACGCGTCCAACAACCTCATCCCTGTCACGTTGGAACTTGGCGGCAAGAGCCCCAACATCTTCTTCGACGACGTCGCAGCCCAGAATGACGCCTTTTACGACAAAGCACAGGAGGGCTTCACGCTGTTCGCCTTCAACCAGGGCGAGGTCTGCACCTGCCCATCACGTGCCTTGGTCCAGGAGGGGATATACGAGTCCTTCATGGCTGACGTCGTCGCCCGCACCAACAAGATCATCCAGGGCAACCCGCTGGACACGGAAACCCAGATCGGTGCCCAGGCTTCCAACGACCAGCTGGAGAAGATCCTCTCCTACATCGACATTGGAAAGCAGGAGGGCGCCAAGGTCCTCACGGGCGGCGCACGGGCAGAGCTTTCCGGTGACCTTGCCGGCGGCTACTACGTCCAGCCCACCATCTTCGAGGGACACAACCGGATGCGGATCTTCCAGGAGGAGATCTTCGGACCTGTTGTCTCCGTGACCAAATTCAGCGACTACAACGACGCAATCGGCATCGCCAACGACACCCTCTACGGTTTGGGCGCCGGGGTTTGGTCGCGCAACGGAAATGTCGCCTACCGCGCAGGCCGCGAAATCCAGGCCGGCCGCGTCTGGGTCAACAATTACCACGCCTATCCGGCAGGTGCCGCTTTCGGTGGCTACAAGTCCTCAGGCATTGGCCGTGAAAACCACGCCATGATGCTGGACCACTACCAGCAGACCAAGAACCTCCTGGTCAGCTACAACGAGAACAAACTCGGCTTCTTCTAGGAATTTGTGCACAGCTGATGCCCCTCATCGCGTTCGCAAGGGGCATTGGCTGTGCACCATCCGCTTCATTCATAGAGATCAAAGGAGATCGTCAATGTCCACAACCATGCAAGCTGCAGTAGTTACGGAGTTCGGAACCGACCTTAAGGTCATGGACGTGGAAAGGCCGACGCCGGGTCCCGGCCAAGCGCTGGTGCGCCTGATCACGTCGGGGGTATGCCATACGGACCTGCACGCTGCCGAAGGTGACTGGCCGGTCAAACCCACCCCTCCGTTCGTGCCGGGTCACGAGGGAGTGGGCGAAGTAGTGGCCCTCGGCGAAGGAGTAACGGACGTCGCGGTGGGGGACATGGTTGGAAACGCCTGGCTGTGGTCTGCCTGCGGAGATTGCCAGTACTGCCGAACTGGATGGGAAACGCTGTGCGAATCCCAGCAGAACGGTGGCTACAGCGTGGACGGTTCGTTCGGCGAGTACATGTTGGTGGACACACGTTTTGCAGCCCGCATCCCGAAGGGCTCGGATCCTGTGGAGGTTGCCCCGGTATTGTGCGCCGGAGTCACCGTCTACAAGGGACTGAAGATGACCGAAGCCAGGCCTGGCCAGTGGGTCACCATCTCCGGAATCGGCGGATTGGGACACATCGCGGTCCAGTATGCAGTGGCCATGGGACTTCGTGTTGCCGCCGTTGATATTGCCGACGACAAGCTGGCGTTGGCCAGGGAACACGGCGCTGAGCTCACGGTCAATGCACTGCATGAGGATCCAGCGGAGGTCATCCAGCGCGAAACCGGCGGCTGCCACGGTGTCCTGGTGACGGCGGTGCACCCCTCTGCTTTCGGGCAAGCGATTGGAATGGCACGCCGTGGCGGGACCATCGTCTTCAATGGGCTTCCTCCTGGTGACTTCCCGGCGCCGATTTTCGAGATCGTCCTTAAGGGGCTCACTGTGCGGGGATCGATTGTGGGCACCCGCCAGGATCTTGAGGAAGCGCTGGAGTTCTACGCACAAGGCAAGATCAAACCCACGGTCTCCACGCGTGAGTTGTCCGAGGTCAACGCGGTCTTTGACGAGATGAAGCACGCCAAGATCGATGGCCGAGTGGTTCTGAAGTTCTGATGGACCAACCCGTATTGGAAGCTGCGGTGACGCTCTCCGGGGAGACCTTTTCCCGGGTGGCGCTCGCCGCGGCCTCCGTCGAACTACTGCGGAAGCTCTGGGAGCAGCATGGCCCGCTCATGTTCCATCAATCCGGTGGTTGCTGCGACGGTTCCGCTCCCATGTGCTACCCGGCGGGGGAGTTCCTCACTGGTGATTCTGATGTGCTCCTGGGCCGGTTCGATATCAGTGCAGGCTTTGGAACCGGAGCGGGCGAGGATCCAAAGCCCCTCGAGTTCTGGATGTCCAGGGAACAGTTCGCCTACTGGTCCCACACCCATCTCACTGTTGACGTGGTCCCAGGCCGCGGAAGCGGCTTCTCTGTCGAGTCCCCGGAGGGGAAGCGGTTCCTGATCCGCTCCGCCCTCATGGACTGGAACGTCCCGGGAGTTTAGTGGTGTGACGGGGGCTACTAGCCTCCGTCACACCAGTCACATGAGTAACGTGGACGCGCAGGCCGTCTCACTATCTGGGATAAATATGGCCGTCCACTGACCGGACACTATTCTTGATGAGTCCTATACCACCCCCATCCAGAATGTGGCATTTTTATGAACATTTTCAGGACCAAGTCGATCGAGCAGTCGATCGCCGACGCCGACGAGCCCGGGCGCAAGCTGAAGCGAAGCCTCAGTACCTGGGACCTGATGATCATGGGTGTCGCCGTCGCTGTCGGTGCCGGTATCTTCTCCGTTGGCGCCAAGGCTGCCGCAAACTTTGCCGGCCCGGCCGTCACCATCTCCTTTGCCATCGCAGCCGTCACGTGCGCCTTGGCCATCATGTGCTATGCCGAATTCGCCACGGCAATTCCCGTGGCAGGCTCCGCTTACGTGTTCACTTATGCCACCATGGGCGAGGTGCTCGCGTGGATCATTGGATGGAACCTCATCCTCGAACTCTTTACTGCTGCCGCGGTGATCGCGAAGTACTGGGGCATCTACCTCAGCAAAGTCTTCGCCCTGATGGGCCTGGACATTCCGCCGGCGCTCAGCCTGGGCGGCGTTGACCTCTATTGGGGCGCCTTCCTGATTGTCGCGATCTTCACCGTGCTGCTGGTGCTGGGGACGAAGTTGTCCGCGCGCGTTGGCAACATCTTCACTTTGATCAAGATCGCCGTAGTGCTGTTCGTGATCGTTGTGGGCTTTAGCTATGTGAAGTTCTCCAACTACACCCCCTTCATTCCCGCCTCCGAGCCCACTTCCGGAACGGGTGCCGCTGATGTCATGAAGCAGTCCTTCTTCGGCTTCCTGACCGGTGCTGCTCCCGCCCAGTACGGCACCTTGGGCATCTTCGCAGGGGCTGCCCTGGTGTTCTTCGCCTTCATCGGCTTCGACGTCGTTGCAACCTCCGCGGAAGAGGTAAAGAACCCGCAGAAGACGCTGCCCCGCGGTATCTTCGGCGGCCTGGCAGTGGTCACGCTGCTCTACATCCTGGTCTCCCTTGCCTTGACCGGCATGGTCTCCTACACCCAGCTTGCTGAGGAAAAGAACCCCACGCTGACCACAGCTTTCGAGGCCGTGGGTAACAACGACGCCGCCAAGGTCATTGCCTTCGGATCCCTGGTTGGCCTGACGACGGTGATCATGGTGCTGCTCATGGGCCTTTCCCGTGTGGTGTTGGCCATGAGCCGCGATGGACTGCTCCCGCGATCCCTCTCCAAGACCAGCGACAAGCGCTCCACCCCTGCACGCCTGCAGATTATCTGTGGTGCGGCAGTGGCCCTGGTGGCCGGGCTGACCAACGTGGATCTCCTTGAGGAAATGATCAACATCGGAACGCTGTCCGCCTTTGTGATGGTCAGCCTGGGCATCCTGGTACTGCGCAAGAAGCGGCCGGACCTCAAGCCTGCGTTCCGGGTCCCCTTCGGCAAGGTCTTGCCCTGGGTGTCCGCCATCCTGTGCATCTACCTCATGACCAACCTGGCAGTGGAAACCTGGATCTTCTTTGCGATTTGGCTGATCATCGGCATGGTCATCTACTTCGCCTACGGGCAGCGCCACTCGCGGCTCAACGAGAAGTTCGCTTCAGCCAGGGCAGCCGTCAATGGCGATTCTGCAAACCCCGCGGTCAAGGGCGACGAGGACGAAGACTCCTTCACCAAGGTCTAAACCAATTCCAGCTGCTTGTCAGACAGCTGGCTTGAATCACCATCGAAAGCGCTCGGGAGCATCAATTCCCCGGGCGCTTTTGGTGTTCCTGGGCGCTCGACTGACGACGGACCCCGCGCTGTTCCGGGTGAGGACCAAAACCTAGGGCGCAGCGTGCTTCCCAACCCATTCCACCAGCGGCCTCAGCAGTTCCCAGCGGTCAGCGATCTCTTGTTTTGCTGAAGGCGTGGAGAGCCATTCCGGTTCACCAACCTCAACCCCGGCAGACAAGGACTTGTGCTTCAGGAGCTCGGCCCGTGGATGATCTTTGTCGAAGCCCCGCGGAACTGTCTTGAGTTTCTCGCCTTGGATGGCGAAGCCCGCCGCGGCAACCGAATCCACAATCTGCTGTAGTTCCCCTCCACTGTCAGGAGCGTCCACAGCCGCGCGGAAGCGTGCCAATTGCGCGGGAGTATAGGAATGGCAGCCGCCACCGACCAACAGACCATCGGCGCTTACCTGGAGGTAGAACCCGAGGCCTTCATGTGATGCTGCGAAGGCGCCCTGGGCCGTTTTGTAGGGCGACTTGTCCTGGGAGAACCTGACGTCCCTGTTTGGCCGGAAGATCTTCGCCGGCCCGAACTCAGGCTCCAGCTCCGAAAGGAGCGCCGCCAGCGGTTCCTTCACGGCGGCGTCGTAGATGTCTTTGTGCTCCAACCACCACTCGCGGTTGTTGTTCTCTTCCAGTTCTTCGTAGAAGCGGAAGGCTGCGGACGGAATTCCCTCGAATGTGCTCATGGAAGGATCCTATGGACCACGGCACCAGAGCGGCCAGAGCCCAGCCGGTCTATGTGGAAAACAAAGAAGAACACCCCGTTGCGGAGATCCGCAACGGGGTGTTCGACCTAATACTTACCGGCTCAGATGCTTAGAGCTTGTTGGCTGCTTCGGCGTCGGAAGCGGCCTGGCCTGCACCGAGGTTGGCGCGCAGCTTGGCGCCGAGTTCGGCGTCAACGTTGGTCCAGTACTGGATGGCGCGTTCCTTGATGTCGGCGCTCTTCACGCCACCCACGGCACCGGTGATGGTCTCCAGCAGGCGGGCCTTGGCGGCGTCGTCGTAAACCTCGCGGTACAGGGTACCGGCCTGGCCGAAGTCGCTGTCCTCGGAGTGCAGGGTGTGCGCGGAGAGGGTGAGCTCGCCGTCGTTCTCCCAGCCACCTGCCGGTGAAGCGGGCTCAAGAGCAGCCGGGCCACCAACGGAGTTCGGTGCGTAGACCGGGGTGGTGGGGGCGTTGAACAAGTAACGTCCGGCGCCGTCCTGGCTGTAGTTGTTGACCTGGTTCTTGGGCTGGTTCACCGGGATCTGGGCGTGGTTGGTGCCAACGCGGTAGCGGTGTGCATCGGCGTAGGAGAAGATGCGGGCCTGCAGCATCTTGTCCGGCGAGGCAGCGATACCCGGTACGAAGTTCGACGGCGCGAAGGTGGCCTGCTCGATCTGCGCGAAGTAGTTCTCCGGGTTCTTGTTCAGCTCCATGGTGCCCACGTGGATCAGCGGGTAGTCCGCGTGCGGCCAAACCTTGGTGAGATCGAACGGGTTGAAACGGTACGTCTTGGCGTCCTCGTAGGGCATGACCTGGACGTGCAGTTCCCAGGAGGGGAAGTTGCCGGCTTCGATGTTCTCGGAGAGGTCGCGGATGTAGAAGTCTGCATCCGAGCCTGCCAGCTCCTCGGCCTGGTCGCCGGTGATGGTCTTGACGCCCTGGTTGGACTTGAAGTGGTACTTGACCCAGAAGCGCTCACCAGCGGCGTTGATCCACTGGTAGGTGTGCGAGCCGTAGCCCTGCATTTCACGCCAGGAAGCCGGCAGGCCACGGTCGCCCATGAGCCAGGTGACCTGGTGTGCGGATTCGGGGGAGAGGGTCCAGAAGTCCCACTGCATGTCAGCGTCACGCAGGTGGGTACCCGGGAGGCGCTTCTGGGAGTGGATGAAGTCCGGGAACTTGATGCCGTCGCGGATGAAGAACACGGGGGTGTTGTTGCCCACGAGGTCGTAGTTGCCCTCGGAGGTGTAGAACTTCACGGCGAAACCGCGGGGGTCGCGCCAGGTGTCAGGAGAACCATTCTCGCCGGCAACGGAGGAGAAACGGATCAGCATGTCCGTCTCTACGCCCGGCTGCAGGAACGCGGCCTTGGTGTAGGCCGATACGTCCGAGGTGGTCTTGAACGTACCGAATGCGCCGCCACCCTTGGCGTGCACCACACGCTCCGGGACCCGCTCGCGGTTGAACTGCGCAAGCTTCTCCACCAGGTAGTGGTCGGTCAGGATGATGGCACCGTCGGCGCCGACGGACTTGGAGTGCGCGTCGGAAGTAACGGGGGCACCTGACTGGGTTGTTGAAATAGCAGTCATTGTTCTCCTTGTTCTTATTTTTGAGTTACGGACGTTTGTTTGGGGAGCTGTTGTTTTGCCTGGCAATCCTGGCAGATGCCCTGATAGAGGACGTCTGCGATCTGGATGGTCATTGGCTTGGAATTTTCATCCCAGTGCGGTGTGAGGCACGGTGCGTGTCCCACGGCGCAGTCCACGTCTTCCACGCGGCCGCAACTAACGCAGACGGCGTGGTGGTGGTTGTCGCCCACCCGGGTTTCATAGAGCGCCGGGGAGTGCGGGGGTTCAAAGCGGCGCAGCATCTGCAAATCCGTGAGGTCGCTAAGCACAACGTAAACGGACTGCGCCGTCAGTTCAGGGAGTTCTTTGCGGGCAGCGGCAAGGATGCCTTCTGCCGGGGAGTGCGGATGGTGCTGGACAGCGGCCAGCACTGCCAGCCGCTGTTTGGTCACACGCCTGCCGTGGGCATGCAGGGCACCGGCCCATGCTTCCTGGTCGGCTGTGTGATCGGTCATGCACTCATTGAATCACTTATTTTGAGCAGTTCACAATAAGGCAAAGCTAACTTCCGGCAAATTAAACAAATCCAGCATCGGATTGGCTTGCTCCGCAGCAGATCGACCCACCGCGTGGATGCGAAGGGCTGAACCCGGATTCCCGCCTTCGATAGCCACGCAGCTGAAGCCAGTGAGTCCACTTGTCAGCGGCAGGACACCCAGGGCGCTCCCCATCGCAACTAGTTCCCCCGGAAGGACACTGGAAATCGCGGCCGCCCCGCTGGCGGGCTCAATCACGCTGTGATGGCGGGCTGCGTCAACTGTCGCGACCAAGGGAACCGGCACCTGAACGGGTACGACGCCGGACGTGGCCGCAGGCGCGGACGCCACCTGCCCGGTGGGTGCTTCCGCGACGATGGCGGCACCAAGACCCAGCGAAACCCGGATCCGCGCATCGACGATGTCCAGGCTGTCCTCAGGCTCGGGCACGCGACGGTGGGCCGGCAGCGCGAGTTGGCGTCCCGGCGTCGTGCTTTCCGCCTCCCACCGAGCGAAGAGGTGAAACGTGGGCGTAGACGACTCAGCCACCGGCTCGCCAATAGCCGAACCTAGGGGGTGCCACCGGTTGGCGAACATCACGGCGAACCTCTTCGCTCCAAGGACGTCCTCCAATGCTGCCCGGGCGAGGTTGTGGCAGAACAACCAGTCGGCCGCCGAGGCTTCAGTAAATTCCGTGGAGGGGTCCGAGAGGCGGATCAGCACGTGCCCGGCCGTCAAAGGGTGGCGCGGCCTGGCAATTTCCCAGATGCCCGAGCGGAACAGCAAGCGTCGCGACAAGACCATGTGGACTCCTTCCCCCGGGTGAGCCTACCAACCAGCGCGTTACGGCGGGAGACGCACTATGGAAGCCAAACGGACAACAACGTCACTGGGGGTCGCTAGGGTGGCTAGGTGGCGAAATTACTGGCAGACATCACCCCGGTTAGGGAGAGCCCGGCTTTCCGGAGACTTTGGCTCGGGGCCTCGGTGGCTGCCATCGGTACCCAGCTCACGTTGGTGGCCGTCAGCTTGGAGGTTTACCGCCTGACCCAGGAGAGTTTCTACGTAGGCCTCCTGGGCATCTTCGCGCTGGTTCCGCTGGTCATCACCGGGCTTTACGGCGGATCCATTTCCGATGCCTACGACCGCCGCAAAGTAGCACTGATCGCATCCTTGGTGCTTTGGGCCACCACGGCTGGCTTGGCACTGCAAGCGTGGCTGGAGATCGGCAACATCTGGTTGCTTTATGCGTTGGTTGCCATCCAAAGCGGTGCACAAGGCATCAACGGTCCCGCCCGTAGCGCGATCATTCCGCTCCTTGTCCGCAAGGACCTGCTCCCTGCGGCGAACGCCTTGAGCCTGCTCACGTTCGGCCTGTCCATGACCGCCGGACCACTCCTGGCGGGTGTTTTGGTGGCCACCATCGGCTTCGGATGGACCTACACGATCGATGTCATCAGCTTCACTTTTGCCCTGTGGGGCCTCGCCAAACTCCCGCCGCTGCCACCATCAAAGGAGGCCGTCCGGCCCGGGCTTCGCTCCGTAGTTGAGGGTTTCCGGTTCCTGGGTACGCGGCCCAATGTCCGGATGACCTTCATCATTGACCTCATCGCCATGATCTGCGCCCAACCGCGCGCCCTGATGCCTGCAATTGGGGCAGTCATGATTGGCGGCGGTGAAACAACGGTGGGTGTGCTGTTGGCGTCTACCGCCGTGGGCGCCTTCCTGGCGGGATTGTTTTCCGGTCCCCTCGGCAGGGTGAGGCGCCAGGGCAGCGCAGTGGTGTGGGCAGTGGTTGGATGGGGCGCCTCGATTGCAGGCTTTGGCCTGGTGGTATTGCTGGCTGAAGATTCGGGCCGCGAGGGCGTAACTCCCTGGCTCCTTCCTGCTGCCCTATGTTGTGCGTTGGCGGGGATTTCCGATTCTGTCAGTGCGGTCTTCCGCACCACCATCCTCCAGTCAGCGACACCCGACCACCTGCGCGGAAGGCTGCAGGGAGTGTTCATTGTGGTGGTCGCAGGAGGCCCTCGAGTGGGGGACATGCTGGCAGGCGGTGTCACGCAATTCCTTAGCGAAGGCGGCGTGCTGCTGATTGGGGGGATCGTCTGCATTCTCTTGGCCTGGCTGGCATCGCGCATGCAGCCGGGTTTCGTCGCGTACGATGCGAAGCACCCGGTGCCGTAGCCAGCAGGGCTCGAGCGGGGCGACGCAGCCCAGGCGTGCTGCGGAACACGGCGACCGCCGTCGGCGTTAATCGATACAGAACTGTTCACGAGCCAACGAGAGTGGAAGAACAACCGTGCACAAACACAACAATGGACTCAAGACCGCGGCGCTTTTCGGTGTGCTGTGGGCGGTGCTGTTGGGTTTGGGCGCCATCATCGGGGCCGGCACGCGCAGCACCACGCCCATCTGGATCTTTGCCCTGATCGGGGTAGCCACTACTGCCTACGGATACTGGAACAGCGACAAGATCGCCATCCGCTCCATGGCGGCCTATCCGGTCACGGAAGCACAAGCCCCGCAGCTGTACCAGATTGTCCGGGAGCTTTCCGTGCGGGCAAACAAGCCCATGCCGCGGATTTACCTCTCGCCCACCATGACGCCGAACGCCTTCGCTACCGGGCGCAGCCCCAAGAACGCCGCTGTTTGCTGCACAGAGGGAATCCTGCATGTCCTTGACGCCCGCGAACTCCGGGGCGTCCTGGGCCATGAGCTTATGCACGTGTACAACCGTGACATCCTGACGTCTTCCGTGGCGGCTGCCGTTGCGGGCGTGATCACGTCCGTGGGGCAGATGTTGTTGTTCTTCGGCGGCGGGGATCGGCGCAACGCCAACCCGATCGCGATGATCGCCATGGCGCTGCTGGCGCCGTTCGCGGCCTCGCTGATCCAGATGGCGATCTCCCGCACCCGCGAGTACGACGCCGACGAGGATGGTGCCGAGCTGACCGGCGACCCACTGGCGCTCGCCTCGGCGCTGCGCAAGATCGAATCGGGCGTCTCCCAGCTTCCGCTCCCACAGGACCAACGGCTTGTGAATGCCTCCCACCTCATGATCGCCAACCCCTTCCGTGGCGGTGGCATGCGGCGTTTGTTCTCCACGCACCCGCCTATGCAGGAGCGCATCAGCAGGCTTGAACGGATGGCTGGGCGGCCGCTTTCCTAAGGACGCGGCTTACTCAACGCCTAAAACGTCGTGAACCCGCTATTCCGTGGTTGGCCAACAACGGGATAGCGGGTTCGCAACGTAATAGATGAATCAGCCTAGGCGAAAAGTCCTTCGCCGATGAAGCCGCCCTGCTGGGTCCCCGGAGGCACGGCAAAAAGCCCGGAGCCCGTGTGTTTCAGGTATTCCACGGACAAGGTATCGCCCTTGGCCAGCGCCAGCTGCATCGGAACGTAGTGGGTCCGTGGATCCTTCACGAACGCGATGAAGAACAATCCCGCGTCCAGATGCCCGAGTCCGTCTGAGCCGTCGGTGAAGTTGTAGCCACGGCGAAGCATCCGCACACCCCCATTCTGGTCGGGGTGGGCCAGCCGGACGTGCGAGTCCAAGGGAATGAGCGGGTCACCGTCGCGGCCCGCGAGCTTGAAATCGGGCGCCGTGAACTCTTCGCCACCGGACAACGGCGCTCCTACGCCCTTCGTCCGGCCGATCAGGCCTTCCTGTTCACGCAGGGACGTCCGGTCCCAGATCTCGATATGCATCTGGATCCTGCGCGCCACAAGGTAGCTGCCGCCCCTCATCCACTCTTCATTCGGTGAAGCGGGGGAGCCTACCCAGACATGCTCATCGAGGAGGGCGTTGTCCTCAACCTTGAGGTTGTTGGTGCCGTCCTTGAAGCCAAAGAGGTTGCGGGGCGTCACCTGCGCACGGGACGTGGAGGACGTGCGGCCAAAGCCCAATTGGGACCAGCGGACTCGCACCTTTCCGAAACCGATGCGCGCGAGGTTACGGATGGCGTGTACGGCTACTTGGGGGTCGTCGGCGCATGCCTGGACCACGATGTCGCCTCCGGTGCGGCCAGGTTGAAGGTCGTCACCCGGGAAATGCGGGAGGTCGATCAAGGCCTCGGGCCTGCGGCCGTCCAAGCCAAAGCGGACCTTGCCATTCTTCTCAAACAGCCCCGCGCCGAAACCGAAGGTCAAGGTCAATTGTGCGGCGGCCAGGTCCAGCGCCTCACCGGTATCTTCCGGCGGAGCATCGTAAGGGCCATCGACGGCGCCAGTCGCACCCGTAGTGCGGCCCGCCGTCATGGCCGCAGCCGCAGCAGTCCAGTCCTTCAGGAGCTTGATCAGCTCTTTCCGGTCCTCCGTGGTGACGTCGAACGCAGCCATGTGCAGGCGGTCTTGGGCCGGGGTGGTAATGCCGGCCTGGTGCTCGCCGAAAAAGGGAACAACAGCATCCCCTGCGTCGGATTCCGCGGCCGATGCAGCACCGGCTGTGACCAGGTCGTGGCCCAGGAAACCTGCGGCCAGACCAGCGACTGCTCCAGCGCCGCCCACTCCGGCAAGGGAAAGGAGGCCGCGGCGCGACAAGCGGGAGGTGCCAGCGGTGGCCGACGCACCGCCGTCGGACGTCCCCGTGGAAAGTTCGACGCCGGTCGCCTCGCCTGCGCGCGCGGAACCGTTCACATCCAGCGGCAGTCCGGCACCGGGGGCCTCCGGGGCGTCGCCGGTGTGCCCGTAGGGGCAGCCGCTCACAGCACGACGGCCGACGTGAGCTTGGACAGGGGTTCGCCCAAGGAGTCGACCAGTGCGGCGAGTTGCTGGATCTGATCCTCGCTCAGCTCGTTGTAGTAGGCGAAGCCATCGCCCTTGGCATGCTTCTTGAGCTCGGCCTGGAGGGCTGTGAACTTCTCGTCCAAGGACTTGGCAAGCTCTGCGTCTTTTTGAGCCAATGCCGGCTTCAGGCTCTCGAAGGCGATGCGGGCGCCGTCCACATTGGCCTGGAAATCCCAGAGGTCGGTGTGGGACCAGATCTCTTCCTCACCCGTCACCTTGCCGGTAGCAACCTCATCGAGGAGCTCCTTGGCGCCGTTGCCCAGCTTGTCGGCTGTCAGCTCCACTGTGCGGGTACGCGTTGCGAGGTCTGCAGTGTCTGAAACCAGCTGGGTGGATATCGCGCTACGTTCGGCCGGGGTCATGGCGGTGTAGTCCGCAGGCGGGAACAAGTCCTTCTCTGCGCGGTGCCAGCCGGTCCATTCCTGGCCGGGCTCGAGATCAGCCTCGCGTGCATCCAACTTGGGATCGAGATCGCCAAACGATTCTGCGACGGGCTCGATCCGCTCCCAGTGCATACGGGTCGCGGCGTAGAGCTCACGGGCCTTGGCGGCGTCACCGGCTGCGAAGGCGTCTGCAAAGGCTTTTGTGCCCGTGACGAGCTGCTCCGTTTGATCCTTGACATAGGCGGCGTACTGCTGGGACCCGGTCTCGAGGAGCTTTTGGAAATCAGCGTCCGCGCTCGGCTTGTTTCCCGATTCTGTGACCTCAAACGAAGCCCGGATGCCGTCGCCCTGCATACCCGGCTTGCAAGCGGTGGTGTACTTGCCGGCAGGAGCTGTAACTACAAGGTTGCGCGTAATTCCCGGGCCGATGTTTTCCACTTCACCGATGATCCGCAGGCCGTCCTCGGCCAGCAGATAGAACTCGGTGACCTCGGTGCCTTCGTTCTTCACGGCAAACGTCAGGTTGCCGCTGGGAGCGGTACCTGTGGAGACCTTGCACTCGTTCGCGGTGCTGCTGACCTGGATCGGCCCATCCTTGGCCGCCGTGGTTGTTTTCGTATTGTCAGTGCAGCCCACCACAAGCATGGGGACGGCCGCAGCCACACCGATGACGGTGAGGGTCCTGCGAAGCTTCGGGGACATGGACGGGGACAGGAACGTGCCAGGCATGGGGGTCCTTTGCGTTGGGGGAAGGCGCGGGGTGCGAGGGATGCCCACGAGTCGGGTGGGCTGCGGGTATTACTGCTGCAGGGCGACTGCCGGGTTCGGGGCCGACGTCTTCGCTGCTGCCGCCGGAGGATGGGAACGGTTGGCCCGGATGTACAGGAACAGGACGGGGATGACATACAACAGCCATGCTCCAGCTTCCAGCCAGGTGGTGGCCGGGGAGAAGTTCAGAGTGCCCTTCAGCAAGGTTCCGTACCAGGACGACGGCGGGACGGCGGCTGAGAGGTCGAAGGCCAGGCTATGCAGGCCCGGAAGGATGCCGGCTTCCTGGAGATCGTGGATGCCATAAGCAAGGACCCCTCCGGCAATGACGATGAGTCCCACTCCCGTCCAAGTGAAGAAGCGGCCCAGGTTGACCTTCAGGACGCCACGGTGGAGCAGGTATCCGAGTCCGGCGGCTGTCAGGAGGCCAAACAGGGCACCAAGGAGGGGGAACGTGGTTTCGCCTGTGGCTTGCGCTGCCGCCCAAATGAAGAGTGCAGTTTCGAGTCCTTCGCGGCCCACGGCCAGTGCCGCAACTAGCACAAGGCCCCATGCGGCGCCGTCGGCTGCTTTGTCCACGTGGGACCTGAGGTCGCTTCCGAGGCTGCGGGCAGTGCGCGCCATCCAGAAGACCATCCAGGTCACGAGTCCCACGGCAACAATGGACAGCCCTCCGCCGATCGCTTCCTGGGCCTCAAAGGTGAGGCCCCGCGGTCCGAAAGTAAGAAGGGCGCCGAAAGCGAGGGAGATGGCGATGGCCAGCCCGACGCCGGCCCAGAGCCGGGGGAGCAGGGACTGCCGGCCGGTCTTGATGAGGTAGGCCATCAAGAGGACCACGATGAGCGAGGCCTCGAGGCCTTCACGCAGGCCTATCAGGAAGTTGGCGGTCATGTGCGTTTCTTTCACTCAGGGGAGCCATACTTAGGCTTGCCTAATGAAGAAGAATACTGCCATGGGGTGATTACGCAAAAAGTTTGTGCCCTAATGCCCCGGCCATTACGATAATCGATGTAGCCAGGCCGCAAAAACCGGGGCACAGCAAAAAACCGGGGCATAGCGCCAAAAAACCGGGGCCCAGCGCCCTGAGTGGCGCCGGACCCCGGCTTTTATGACGCTGACGGTCCAGCGTCGGCAGCCTAGCTGCGGAAGTTCACGAACTGCAGGTCTGCCTCTTCGAACTTCTTGAGGATGTTCATGGTTTCCTGCAGGTCATCGCGGGACTTGGAGGTGACGCGAAGCTCGTCGCCCTGGATCTGGGACTTGACGGACTTGGGGGCTTCGTCGCGGATGATCTTGTTGATCTTCTTGGCGATGTCCTGCGCGATGCCCTCCTTGATGGTGCACTCCAGCCGGAATTCCTTGCCGGACGGGTAAGGCTCGCCCTGGTCCAGGGACTTCAGTGAGATGCCACGCTTGATGAGCTTGGACTGGAAGACGTCCAGGACGGCGAGGACACGATCCTCCGAGTTGGCCTTCATCAGGATCTTTTCGCCGCTGAAGTCAATCTCTGCGCCGACTCCCTTGAAGTCATAGCGCTGGGCGATTTCCTTCTGGGACTGGTTGAGCGCGTTGGCGACCTCTTGCTTGTCTACCTTGCTGACGACGTCGAACGTTGATTCGCCTGCCATGACTCTCCTTAGGTTGGGGGCCCGGTAAGGGCGGTTTGTCTGCCATCCAGCCTAGTACGGAAGGAGCGGGATGGGGCCGTGGATAACTCTCACAGTTCGCTCACAGCACATGCTTGGTTGGAACCGAGGTGGATGTTTGAGAGTTGTACCAGTTGGAAGAGCCCACCCCCGGAGGTAAGCATGAGCCACAAAGCCGTCCACTACGTCACGAAGTCCGCATCCGCGGCGGCTGGTTCGATCGGTACGGCGGCCGCAGCCGCGGCGAGTGCGGTGGCAGCGGTGACCGTGGCGGCGTCGATCGTCCTGAGTCCGGTGCCGGATGCGGCTTCGCGTATGGACGGGGTGCATGCGGATTTGCAGCGGGCTGTGGAGCTTAACCAAATCACGGCTGAGCAAGCTGAAAAGTTTGAAGCGAAACTGGCTGGCCGGATCCTCGGAGAAGCCTGAAATACAGGCCATTCGGGCGTGTCTGCCCTCGATTAGATTCTTGGCCGGAAGTTCTGTAAGGTTGTCTCTGCCTTCGGTTACCGGATCGAAAAGAAACGGTCTCCGGAAGTGATCTTCTTTTGAAGTTCGGCAGATTACCCGAGCGGCCAAAGGGGGCTGACTGTAAATCAGCTGGCAACGCCTACGGGGGTTCGAATCCCTCATCTGCCACCCAAAGGGAAATCCCCGGAACCAACAGGTTCCGGGGATTTTTCGCGTTCGAGGGTACACGCGTCAGGAATGCGGGGCCAGGGAACCCGCGGCTCCCGCTCTTGTTCGCTGAACTCACCGTTGTGCGGAGGGGAATTCGAACGATTCCGGGACTTCTCAGCTGGCCGTTGACTCCGTGCCAGTGTCACGCCCAGCAACCGCGCTCTCCCGAAGCTCGGCGATCTCACGCCGCAGCGCTGCAATTTCAGTGACAAGGTCTGCCAACTCAGCGCGGACCGGTTCTTCGGCGGCTGCTGCTTTGGTTTCCGCGGCGGCAGCCACGTCTTCTGCGTTTTCCTCGATTCGTTGCACCAGCCACGAGGCAATGGAGGCCGTCACGATACCCAGGACGGCAATCCCGCTCATCATGAGCGCTGCCGCCACGATCCTGCCGATGGGGGTGACGGGGTAGAGGTCTCCGTAGCCGACTGTGGTGATGGTGGTGATGGCCCACCATGCAGCGTCGCCGAAGGTGAGGATCTTGGCGTCCGGGGCATTCTGTTCCACATCAAGCACTGCCAAGGCGCCGATAAGCACCAACATGGCGGCTGAGCCGGCAACATATGTGGCGACGCGTCCGCGCAGGGTTTCTCCCACGGTGCGTTGCAGTACGGACAGGAGAGTGACTAGCCGAAGGAGTCGGAGTGGCCGGAAGAAGGGGAGCACCACGATGAGGAGCTCATGCAGGTTCCAGATGAACCATCGCCTTGGATCCTCGGCCAGCCAAAGGTTGGCGAAGTAGTCCAGCGCGAAGATCCCCCAGGTAATCCAGAGGATTATTTCGAAGGGAAGGCCTGCCGCGCCGTCTACCCGTCCTATGACCTGCCAGGCATATGCCGCGAGGAAAATCAGTGCGGTCGCCATCAAGGGCCATTCGACGAGGTCCCGGTATCGCGCTTGAGTCATACGGGAATCCTAGCCACAGCAGCAACCACGCCACTGAAAAACGGATCAGACGTTGGGCGTCTCCAGCCAGTATCCGTCCATGTGGTGAACCAGTTGCCGGCCCAAACCGCCCTTGAGCTGAACCCAGAGTGTGCTGCGGTCATCGGTCATGCCATCGATGGTTCCTTCGATGCGGTTGCCCCGGGCGTCCCGGAGCACGACGTCCTGGTGCCGGGCGAGGTCGGGCCAGACGTCGGCGTGCGGCTTGGTGGTTTGCAGTGTGCTCAAAGGGATCTCCCTGGGTGTGAGTCGGTGTTTCCGGGTTTCAGATATTGTGCACGGGATGGATGAACTGGCGGTAAACGTTTGTGCAATCGTTGGACATAAAGCCCCGGATGTACTACCGCGGCGCCTGCAGCATGTCCACCATGCGGTCCGCCTATTCCCTCGGAAGTTACTCGCAAGTAACATTGCTCGCATGCATTTGCTTCTTCGCACCCTCATGCTGCTGTTCACTTCATCCAAGCGTTCACCCTTGGGTGCTTGGGAGGCGTCCTCGCTGCCCCTGCGGGTTCTGCCGACGGACATCGACATCGCGATGCATGTGAACAACGGTATGTATTTCTCCTTGATGGACCTTGGCCGTTTCGACCTCATGGTTCGGAGCGGTATCTGGAAAAAGATGCGTAGACGCGGTTGGAGCCCCGTTGCGGCCGGAGAGACCATCGCTTTCCGCAAGTCATTGCAACTCTGGCAGCGCTACACCATCGAAACACGCATCATCGGACTGGACACCAAAGCTATCTACTTTGAGCAGCGCATGGTGGTGGACGGCGAGATTTACGCACGCGCCCACATCGCAACCCGCCTGGTAAGCAAGGGGAAGCCAGTGACGCAGGAGGAGATCATTGCTGAGTTCGGCGCGCCACCGGCTGATCTGGAATTACCGGAGTGGATCCATGAGTGGCGGGAAAACAATGCGCTCCCAGGAGCACGCCGGCCAGCTCCGCATTTGTGGGCCTAGGGGAGCTCAAACACCTACGTCCCGCCGCTGAAGCGCAACCGCGCCCAGGGCGATAAGCGCCGCGGAGATACCAAGTAAGCCTGCAGCCGCTCCCCAATCAGCGCCGTTCGTTACCGGTGAATTGCCGTACGCCCAGTGGTACGGCGAAAGGTTCAGCAGCCAGTCGACGTCGGGGCTTTGCCTCCCAACAGCGTTGAAGACATAGCCGAGGACGGCGACGGCCGCACCAGCAGCAATTGCATAGACCTTCCGCCCCGTCAGCGCACCCACGCACAGCGCCGCTGTTCCACTTAGCAGTGCCAAAGCGGCAAACAGCACTACCGCACCGAAGAGATGCCCGACGTCGATGTCCAGTTTCGAGGGCCCGTTCAGCACCAGCACCAGCAGGAAGACCAAGGCCGAAAGGATCCCGACGCGCACCACGAGTGCCAGGGCTCGTTCAAGGACCACCTGGATTCGGGTCACGCTATGGGCAAGGGTCAATTCCAGCAGCCCCGATTCTTCGTCCCCGCCCACTGCAGCCGCGCCCCAGCCTACGGATGCCATGGACATCAGCAGGAAACCGATCAGGCCGAACATGGTGGCCTGTGTATAACCAGGTCCGGTGGCTATCTGGTCATAGTTCAGGGCTTTGGTCATCTCTTGTGGGAGTGCGTCGATCATTTGCTGCATTTGCGCGCTGCCCCCGATGGACGGATAAAGGGGCAGGTACAGCATGATTGCGCCCGTCAGTCCCAAGGCCCACGCGAGGGTGGACCGCCACGAGTCTGTCAAGGCTTTGGTGAAGAGGGGGAGGAACCTAGGCATGGTGCGCTCCTTCCGTGTGGCTCGCGGATTTGTGTCCATTTCCGTTCCCCACATAGTGCCCCGTGTAGAGAGTCAACACGGCCTCCTCCAAATCCGGTTCCTCCAGGACGAGGTCTTTGAGGTTCAGCCGAGCCAGCTCCTGCACCAGTGGCTGGACCTGACCGGAAAGTGTCGCCGTTGCTTCGACGGCGGCTTCCGCTGCGCCGTCGCCGGGAAGCTCCCGCAGCACAACGTTGGCGACGCCAGGCACTCGCGCCAGCAGCGCGCCGACGTCGTTCGCTTCCGCGCCGGCCGCGTTGAACCGCAACTGCCGTACAGCCGCGTTCCGCAAGGCCTCAACAGTGGAGATTGTCACGATGCCGCCATCGCGGAGGATAGCTACGGTGTCGGCGGCCTGCTGGACCTCGCTCAGGACGTGTGAGCTGAGGAAGACCGTTGCGCCGCCGTCCACCACTTCGCGGACCAGTGCATGGAACTCCTGTTGGACCAGGGGATCCAGGCCGCTGGTTGGTTCATCGAGCACCAGGAGCTCGGGGCGGTGCATAAATGCCTGCAGCAGGCCGAGCTTCTGCTTGTTCCCCTTGGAGAGCTTGCGGGTCTGCCGGTCCAAATCCAGATCCAGCCGCTCTGCCAACTCGTTAACATACTTGGGCTCTACCGGGCCGCTGATAGCGGCGAAGTGTTCAAGCATGCGCCGGCCCGTGGTTCGGTTCTCCAAGTGAAGTTCGCCCGGGAGATAACCGATCCTTCGGCGCAGCCCGGTTCCGGCGCGGCGTGGATCCCGCCCCAACACTGAAATGGTTCCCGCGCTTGGCCGGATGATATCCAGCAGGCAGCGCATGGTGGTGGTTTTGCCCGCTCCATTCGGTCCAATAACGCCGAAGACCGTTCCCGGTTCGACGGCGAAATCGAGTCCGTGGAGGACCTCGCGCTGGCCGAACTTCTTGCGCAACCCTTCGACGACGATTGCCTGGGTCACGGGGCATGCTCCCTTCCTTGGTTGTTGGTGTCTTGTTGCAGGGCGTCGCGGGCCGCATCCAGGAATCGCGAATCCGCATAGAAGCCGTTGGTGTAGATGTCCAGCGCGGGGACGGTCAGTTGCCGCAGCAGTTCCGGTCCTATGCCGTGCGGTTCTATTACGTCCGCTCCCAGCGCCCGTGAGAGGTGCCTGCCGAGCATGAGCATGGAGAGGCTGTTTGAGGCGACGACGACGGCGGTGGACCGGACGTCGTCGAATTCGCGGATGGTGCCGGCGGCGATCCCGGCCTCGATAACGTCCTGCGTCTGGCGCACAACGGCGTCGAAGAATGCGTCGCCAGCCTCGGATTCGTCCCCCAGGGAGCGCCGAATGTAGGCGATCTCATCGGCGTACTGGTCCGGATGGTTGAGGTAGTCCTGGATCAATTGACGTGTAGTGGCGGGGTCGGTTTTCTCCTTGCCCTGGCTGGCGGTCTGCGCAAGGACATGCTGGTCGCATGCTTCGCGCAGACCTGCCTTGCTGCCGAAATGGTGGATCACCAAGCCGGGGCTGACCCCCGCCGCAGAGGCGACCGCCCGGACGGTGGCAGGGCCGAAACCATCGCGGCCGAACAGCCCGATTGCGGCATCGCGAATGCGCGCCCGGGTGGTTAAATCCTCTGCGGTTAAACGCATGTTTCATACACTAAACACTTGTTCAATCGCGATCAAGAGGCCGCGAACATAACGATGTGACACCGAACGTTGAGTCGTCGCTGCATGAAGTCCCGGCGTCGAAGATACTGGCTTCACTGTCTTCGTGGGGGAGCAGTGACGGGGCCCATGGGTCCGAAGATGCAGGGGTAGATAAGTGGGTTGTGCAGGGTCGGCTTCGTCCTTGAAGAAAAGCAAAATCGCCGGATCAGTGGCGGCGCTGCTGTTGGTCCTTGGCCAGCTCGGAACCTCGGTACCGGTGCAAGCCGTGCCGTCGGCGAGCATCCAGCTTGAGACTTCCACCCCTCCCGTTACGGGTGCCATCGGGCAGCTTTACAGCACGAGCACCTGGGCGCGAAGCGTGCTGATCCGGCCCACGGCAGCTGAGGAATGCTCCAGCACCGGCTGCGTGCAACGGTTCCTCGGTGGCGATATCGCTTGGTCGGCCCGCACGGGAGCGCGGGTGGTGGTCAATGGACCAGTCCGCAACGCATGGTGGGAAGCCGATGGCCCCGCGGGCTATCACGGCTATCCCACAACAGACACAGTCAGCGGCCTGCGTAACGGTGGTTCCAAGCAACTCTTCGAACGAGGAGCGATCAGCTACTCGGCAGCCACTGGAGCCCAACGCGCAACAGGGTCCATCCACTTGGCGTGGGGGAGAGCGGGTTTTGAGACTGGTTTCCTCGGGTACCCGGCTGGCAGCGAACGCACAGGACTGCCCGACGGCGGTGCCTACCAACTCTTCGAGCGCGGCTTTGTCGTGTGGTCCCCTGAAACTGGGGCGCATCCCTCCATGGGAGCCATACGTGAGCGCTGGCGCCAATCGGGGCTGGAAAGCGGCGAATTTGGCTATCCCACGTCGGATGAAGCGACCGGCCTGCGCAACGGTGGCTCCGCACAGCAGTACCAGCGCGCAACCATCATCTGGTCGCCCGCCACCGGCGCGAGGGCCTTGACGGGAGCTATCCGTAGCTACTGGTCCGCGACTGGAGGCCAGAACGGTGCCTTGGGGTATCCGGTCAGCGAGGAATACCGGCAAAACGACTTCGTCTACCAACTCTTCCAGGGCGGCACGGTCTATTGGTCGGCGGCAACGGGTGCGCATTCAACCACCCATGGTGACGTCCACAACCGCTACGTCTCCCTGGGTGGAGCTGCCGGACAATTGGGCTTGCCCCTCACGGACAAACTGCCTCGTGCCGGGGGACTGGTGCAGCAGTTCGTCAACGGCTGGCTTGTCTGGGGGCCGGCCACGGGAGCACGGATCGTAGGGCACCCGACGTACAAAGTGTGGTCCATCAATCCGGGCGAGTTCGGCTGGCCAGTGCGCGATACCTGGTCCGATGCCAGGGGCTCCCACGTGGCCTTCCAAAAGTTGGAAACCATCTGGAACGATTCCACGCAGGAGTTGTATTCAGCCGAAGCAGTGGACGCCTCCACAGTGGTCTTCCTTGGCGACTCGCAGCTGGACCTTGACTCATGGGGCGAACAGGGTGCCCGAGCCGCTGGCTATACCCGCCAGGTGGTCCGGAGCGTCGGTGGGATCGGATACGTTTCGGGGAGCCCCGCGGTCGGTGGCAATTCAGCGACGGATGCCGTACTCCTGGATCGGATCCTTTTGCCCCAAGGGAACCCAGGGCTGGTGGTGGTCACACTTGGCGGAAACGACGCCCGGATTTTTGCCACCGATGCCGCGATCCTGTCCCAAGCCAACCGGCTGTGGGATGAACTGCGCCGCAAATATCCCCGCAGCACGATCCTTATCACCGGGGTTCTCTCCCGCTATGACGCCAGCCATTTCCAACGTCGATGGGTGGACGGGCTCTTGACCCGCGAAGCCGCTGTCCGGGGCTGGCCCCGTATCTCGATGGCCGGCACAGCAACTATCGCCGGGGCCACCTGGAACTATCTGGATGATGTGCACATGAACCAAACCGGACACAACAAGGTGGCTCCGCTCTACGCGTCCGCGCTCAAGTACGTTCTGGGCAAGTAGCAGTTTATTCCCGGTGACGCGTGAAGCGAACATCGCCCCTCTCCACGGGACTTAGCGAGCGGGGTCGCGTACCGTGGAAACATGGCTACAGTTGACATCACTGGAGAACAGTTCGCATCGACCATCGAAGGCAATGACATTGTCCTGGTGGATTTCTGGGCTGCCTGGTGCGCCCCGTGCCGCCAGTTTGCGCCCACTTATGGGGCAGCTTCTGAGAAGCACCCGGACGTGGTCTTCGCGAAAGTGGACACCGAGGCTGAGCAGCAGCTCGCCGCCGAAGCCGGGATTACGTCTATCCCGACGCTCATGGCATTCCGTGAGAAAGTGCTTGTCTTCTCGCAGCCGGGTGCCCTCAACGGCCCGCAGCTGGAGCAGGTCATTGAGGCCGTGAAGGGCCTGGACATGGAAGAAGTCCACGCCCACGTGGCCAAGGCACGTGCCGAGGCCCAGGAAAGCTAGTACCAACCCGGCGAAATCGCCGGAAGCACATCGAGGCCGCCGGAGAGTTCCGGCGGCCTCGATGCTTTAAGGCGTTCCCGCAGTTTTGCAGCGGTTTCGCTGAGCTGGTGCTGGGAGAGATTAGAGCCGTTCGAGCTTGACCGGCTCGGCAAGCAGGGCGCTGAGGGACTCGTTCAGGTCCTGGACGGCAATGCCCTTGGAGTGCTTCTCCAAGGCCTCCTCAGACTCCCAGCGCTCTGTGAGCACCAGCTTCTCCTCAGTGGCTTCGGTCAGTTCATAACGGATGCAGCCGGGCTCGTTGACGACCTCGTCGATCGCGATTTCCAAGGCGAGCTTCACGCGGAAGAATTCGCCGTCGTTGGGGATGAACGTGGCCTGCAGGTCGATGGGTGCACTCATGGATCCAACCCTACCGGGAGGACACGGAGCCGATTGTCCACTTTACGGTTCTGTTGCGCGGACTGTCTTGGTAGCGTTCGGTCATGTTGTCCTACACCGCCGGAGACACTGACGTCCCGCTGCTCGAAGAGACCATCGGTGCCAATTTTGAACGCATCGCAGCGCAGTTTCCGCTCAGGGACGCCCTGATCGAAGCAGCTGCCACACCCGGCGGGGACGCCCGTCGGTGGAGCTACGAAAAGCTTAACGACGACGTCGATCACCTCGCCCGCGCGCTCCTCGCCCAAGGCGTGGAGAAAGGCGAGCGCATCGGCATCTGGAGCCCGAACTGTGCCGAGTGGACCATCCTGCAGTACGCCACGGCAAAGATCGGGGCCGTGCTCGTCAACGTCAACCCGGCTTATCGCAGACACGAACTGGAGTTCGTGGTGAAGCAGAACGGCATGCGGATGCTCGTGGCTGCGCCCTCAGATAAGAACAGCGATTACGTGGGCATGGCCAGGGAGACTGCCGGTACGTGCCCCGAACTCAGGGAGATCGTCTTCCTCCCCGGGGACCCGGTTGCGGGCCTCTCGGCGGGTGTCCCCGAGGCCGGCCACGAACTGACGTACGCCGAGCTCCTGACCCGGGCGGACGGCGTCGGGCCTTCTGCATTACGGGACCGCATGGCCGAACTGGGTCCGCACGATCCCATCAACCTTCAATACACTTCGGGCACCACGGGCTTCCCGAAAGGTGCAACCCTCACGCACCACAACATCCTCAACAACGGCCATTCGATCGGCAACGGCCATTCGATCGGCCGCCTCCTGGGATATACGGAACATGACCGCGTGGTGATTCCGGTCCCGTTCTACCACTGCTTCGGAATGGTGATCGGAAACCTGAATGCCCTGAGCTTCGGGGCGGCAACCATCATCCCAAGCAGGGGATTCAACCCATCCGCGGCGTTGGAAGCCGTGCAGGACTTTGGCGGCACATCGCTTTATGGCGTGCCCACCATGTTCATTGCCGAGCTCGCGCTGCCCGACTTCGCCACGTTCGATCTCTCTACGCTCAGGACGGGCGTCATGGCGGGGTCGCTGTGTCCCATGGAGGTGATGCGCCGGGTCATCGATGAGATGCACATGGTGGACGTGGCCATTTGCTACGGCATGACCGAGACTTCGCCGGTATCCACCATGACCCGGGCGGGGGACACTTTGGAACATCGGACCAGCACGGTGGGCAGGACCATGCCGCACCTTGAGAGCCGGATCGTGGATCCGGGTACGGGTGAAGTGGTGGAGCGCGGTGTCATCGGCGAGCTGTGCACGCGCGGCTACGCGGTGATGCAGGGTTACTGGGGCCAGCCGGACAAGACGTCCGAGGCCATTGACCCTGAAGGCTGGATGCACACGGGCGACCTCGCCCGAATGGACGAGGACGGGTATCTGGTGATCGAAGGCCGGATTAAGGACATGGTGATCCGTGGCGGCGAGAACATTTATCCCCGGGAGATCGAGGAGTTCCTGTATCTGCATCCGTCCATCCAGGACGTGCAGGTAATCGGTGTTCCGGATGCCAAATACGGGGAGGAGCTCATGGCCTGCATCATCCTCAAACCGGGGGCGGAAACCCTGACCGCCGAGGACATCGCCGAGTACTGCAGGGGCAAGCTGGCGCACTACAAAATTCCGCGATACGTGGATGTCCGCGAGAGCTTCCCGATGACCGTCTCGGGCAAGGTCCGGAAAGTAGATATGCGCCAGGAAGCCGTGTCCCGCCTCCACCTCTAAATGCAACGCGGGGTCACTTACGGCCCATGTTGACGACGTTTATGGGCCGTAAGTGACTCCGCGTTGCTGTCATCGGTATCCGGGCTGTGGATAACCCCGTGCTGACAGTTCCAAGCCGACACACTGGAATGCATGGTCCGTATCAACCCTCTGCCCGACGAACTCCAGTACCGTGCCTTCACGACGTACGAGTCCCGGGAGCTCGGTATCCCAGCTAAAAGGCTCAGGGCGAAGGACCTTTCCGACGGCGGTCGGCTGATTCATCTGCCAACGGGACGTGAGATTGAACTGCTGGAACGCGCGCGGGTTCTGGCCGCCGCAACACCCGGCGCCTGGGTTTCGCACGAGACTGCTGCCCTCTTGACCGGGCTGGGGCTTCCCCCTTGGATGGGCGGGGGAGACGCCATCCACCTCAGCAAACCGCATACCCTCCCGAGGGTCCGCCGTGCCGGGGTGACGGGGCATAGAGTGCGCGTCCACCCCGGTGAAGTCATGGATTTCGAGGGAATACCGGTTGCAGTTCGTCCTCGCACCTGGCTGGACTTGGCCAAGGACCTGTCTCTTCCCTATGTCATTGCGATGGGCGACCAGCTGATCCGTCGCCCTCGACCAAGCTTCGAATCACGGTCCGAACCCTATGCTTACCCTTCTGGTCTTCGACTGTTGATTCGGCAGCACCCCAACCTCCAAGGGGTGGAGAAGGCCCGCCTGGCGCTGGACGAAATGCGGGTGGGCGCGGACTCGTATCCAGAAACATTCCTTCGTCTGGCCATGCGGGATGCCGGCCTTCCCGAACCTGAACTACAACTGCAGTTGGACCTGCTGGATCCGATATCACCAAGGGCCGACCTCGGGTACCGGCGGTTTCGAATCGCAGTGCAGTACGACGGCGCCCATCACCTGACACGTGAACAGCAGTCCCGGGACAACCGGCGCGACGAGGCATTCCTCAGAGCGGGGTGGTCTTACTTCAAAGTCAATGCAGACGACCTTGCCGAAGGCTTCGCCGGGGTGATCTCCAGGATCAAGAGGGTATGACCCAACGCGGGGTCACTTACGGCCCATGGTGAGGGCAAACATGGGCCGTAAGTGACCCCGCGTTGCTTTAGAAGGTCAGTGGGCGCGGTGGTCCTGGACGGTCATGCGTGGGCCGAAGGTTGGTTTGCGGAACCCGCTCAGGTAAAGCATGCGGACCAGCCGCTGCCTCTGTCCCCGCCAAGGTTCCAGCAGTTCCAGCATGCCGGCGTCGTCAATTTTCCGTCCCAGCAGCGCATAGCCCACGAACGACGCCAGATGGTAGTCGCCCACGGAGATCGAATCCGGGCAGCCGTGCGTACGTTGGACCACTTCCGCGGCAGTCCAGACGCCGATGCCGGGAATAGTCTGCAGTTTGGCTCCGGCCCGGGCTGGGTCCAACCCAGCCAAGCGTTCAAGCGCGACGGCGGATTGCAGCGCCCGCATCACTGTCGCCGAGCGTTGTGGCCCGACTCCCGCCTTGTGCCACTCCCAGGACGGAATGGCCAACCATTGCCGCGCGGTGGGAGGCACGAGGAGCCCTGGCGGAGCCATACTGCCGGGGGCTTTGGTTCCGAAGCGGTACATCAAGTACCGGTAGCCACGCCTTGCCTCCAAGGTGGTGACCTTTTGCTCCAGAATGGTGGGCACCAGCGAGTCAACCAGCCGCCCGGTGGAGGGCAGCCGCAGGGCCAGGTTCCGGCGTCGTGCTTCGGTAACCAGGCGCGGCAGGGTTGCATGGAAGCCGGGTTCATCGAAAGCGGACCAGTCATCGTCGGCGCCGAGTAGCCGGGGAACGCTGGAAATGGCCTCCTCCGCACCGGGCCCCCACGCCTGGGCGTCAACGAACGTATCCTCGCCCAGTCCACCCGCAGAGAGCCGCAGGGTGACAGCGCCTGAGGGAGTGGTGAAGGCAATCCAGAAACCAGTGGGATGGGCCGCGAAAGAGGGGTCGGCGTTGCCACGCATCAGGGGAAACATGGTTTGGTCGAGCCTGTAAGAGGCGCCGGGGTGCCATCGTATGGAAGCGTCTGCCGCGGCCGCAACAAGGGGCGGAGCGTCTGCGATGGTCATGTTTTCATGGTCCCACGGCTGGCTGACAATTCACTCCTGTGAGCCTCTTACGGCGGCTGCTTCACGGGTCTAGACTCCCTGATGTGGCGCGGGTGGGCCGCGTCCGAACCCCAAATTCCAGGAGCACGAACCATGGCCGGAATAGTGCATTTCGAGATTCCCACGGATGACAACGAGAGGGCCAACACTTTTTACCAAAGTGCTTTTGGCTGGAATCTCAGCCCTATGCAGGAAATGGATTACACGATCGCCATCACTACTCCGTCTGATGAAGAGACGGGCAGGCCCAGCGAACCCGGAGCCATCAATGGTGCGCTGTTTCCACGCACGGACAGCCTGAAAAATCCCATCCTCACCATCGATGTGGACGATGTGGATGCTGCCCTCGGCCAAGTGGAATCCGCCGGTGGCTCCATCGTCCAGGGTAGGGACGCCGTCCCCGGGATGGGCTGGTACGCCTACTTCAAGGACACCGAGGGCAACATCCTGGGCCTCTGGCAAACCGACTCCTCCGCCGGGAAGTGATGCTCCGCAAGTGAGGCACGGCGGGGCGGGCTACGGGCAGGCGGTAACTTTGTACCTATGAAGTACGCCCAGTCCGTGTTGGAACTCATTGGCAACACGCCGCTCATCAAGCTCAACCATGTAACGGACGGGATCAAAGCCACCGTCCTGGTCAAGCTCGAGTACGTCAATCCCGGTGGATCCATCAAGGACCGCATCGCCGTGAAGATGATCGAAGAAGCGGAAAAGGACGGGCGGCTGCAGCCGGGCGGGACCATTGTTGAACCGACGTCGGGCAACACCGGAGTCGGCTTGGCGCTTGTAGCCCAGCAGAAGGGCTACAAGTGCGTTTTCGTGGTTCCGGACAAGGTGGGCGAGGACAAGCGGGCGGTCTTGGCCGCGTACGGGGCGGAGGTCGTGGTGACGCCCACGGCTGTTGCCCCCGACAGCCCGCAAAGCTACTACGGCGTCTCAGATCGCCTGGTCAAGGAAATTCCCGGTGCCTTCAAGCCGGACCAGTTCTCCAATCCAGCAGCCCCGGACAGCCACTTCGAGTCAACAGGACCGGAGATCTGGCGCGACACTGACGGCAAGGTGACGCACGTCGTCATCGGCGCCGGAACGGGCGGCACCATCACGGGCACGGGCCGCTTCCTCAAGGAAGTATCGGCAGGCAGGCCCGGGTCCGACGGCGGCAGGGTCAAGGTGATCGGCGCGGACCCGGAAGGTTCTGTGTACTCAGGCGGTTCGGGACGCCCCTATTTCGTGGAGGGCGTTGGCGAGGACATGTGGCCCGCCAACTACGACAAGACCGTGCCGGACCAGGTCATTGCAGTATCCGACGCTGATTCATTCGCCATGACCCGCCGCCTTGCACGCGAAGAGGGCCTCCTGGTGGGCGGCTCCTCCGGCATGGCCGTGGTCGCTGCCCTGGAGGCGGCCAAGGACCTGGACGAGTCGGCCGTCGTCGTGGTGATCCTCCCCGATTCGGGCCGCGGCTACCTTGCCAAGATCTTCAACGATCAGTGGATGCGCTCCTACGGCTTCCTCTCCGGCGGCGAAGAGTCATCCGTGGGCGAGGTGCTGAAGTCCAAGACAGGCGAGATGCCGGACCTAGTCCACATCCACCCGAACGAGAGTGTTCGCGACGTCATCAACATCATGAATGAGTTCGGCGTCTCACACATCCCGGTCCTCTCGCAGGAACCGCCGGTGGTCATGGGCGAGGTCCTCGGCGCAGTCGATGAACGCAGCCTCACCACCAAGCTGTTTCGTGGCGAAGCCAAACTCACGGACAAGATTGCCGAACACATGGGGGAGCGCCTGCCCGTTATTGGATCCCTGGAGACCATCTCCGCGGCACGCGAGCTCTTGTCCGACGTCGATACTGTCATGGTCACGTTCGTTGGGGCCCCGGTGGGCATCCTGACGCGCCACGACCTTCTGGCCTACCTGAGCAACTGAGCGCCACGCGCCCACTTCCAACCGTTGAACACTGAAAGAGGAGCTTCCATGTCCGTCAACAACAACGCCGGGTTCAACACGAGGGCCGTCCACGCGGGCCAGGCCTTCGAACCCCGGACCGGCGCTGTGGTGCCCCCTCTGCACTTCAGCTCAACCTACGCCCAGGACGGGATCGGCGGCCTGCGTTCGGGCTACGAGTACGGCCGTGGCGGCAACCCCACGCGTGACGCCCTGCAGGAACAGCTGGCAGCCCTTGAGGGTGGTTCCGCCGCATTCTCGTTCGGCTCTGGCCTTGCTGCCGAGGACTCGCTGATCCGCGCTGCGGCCCGCCCCGGGGACCACATCGTCCTGGGCAACGACGCCTACGGTGGCACATACCGCCTCATCGACCGTGTGCTCGGCGACTGGGGCATTGGCAACACTCCTGTTGACATGTCCGATCTCGATGCTGTGGCACGTGCCGTTGCAGGGAACAAGACGCGCATGGTGTGGGTGGAAACCCCGTCCAACCCCTTGATGAAGATCACCGATATTGCGGCGCTCGCCGCCGTAGCGCACGACGCCGGTGCCCTCCTGGTGGTCGACAACACCTTCGCGTCTCCCTACTTGCAGACCCCGCTGGACTTGGGCGCCGACGTCGTGATCCATTCCACCACCAAGTACATCGGTGGCCACTCGGATGTGGTGGGCGGTGCGATCGTGGTCAACGATCCCGAACTCGCCGAGAAGATCGGTTTCATCCAGTTCGCCGTTGGTGCCGTTTCGGGACCGATGGATGCTTTCCTGACCACGCGGGGCCTGAAGACCCTGGGCGTGCGCATGGACCGGCACAGCGAGAACGGGCAGGCTGTAGCTGAATGGTTGCTGCAGCGTCCCGAAGTTGAAGCCGTGCTGTACCCGGGCCTCCCGGACCACCCCGGCCACGAACTCGCTGCCAAGCAGATGAAGAAGTTCGGCGGCATGGTCTCTGTCCAGTTCAAGGGCGGCGAGGCCGCAGCCCGTACAGTTGCCGAATCCACCTCGATTTTCACCCTGGCCGAATCGCTGGGCGGAATCGAATCGCTCATGAACTACCCCTCGGAGATGACGCACGCATCCGTCAAGGGGACCGAACTGGCCGTCCCCGTGAACCTCTTGCGCCTGTCCTGCGGCATCGAGGAGTCCGAAGATCTGATCGCGGACCTTGAGCAGGCCTTCGCCAAGATCAGCAACGGCTGACACTGTGGCTTCTTCTTCACCCACGGTCGTTTCGGCTGCCCAGCGCGGCTGGATCCTGACCATCGCAGGCGTTCTGACCCTCGCCGTCGCCGTTTGGTTCCTCTACACGGACTACAAGCCGTTCCTGAACGACTTCGAGGTCTATTTCTACGGCGGCGGCAAGGTTCTCCAAGGCGGGGACCTTTATGCCGTGCGCGACGGCCTTCCCTTTACCTACCCGCCGTTCGCGGCCTTGCTCTTTGCCGGCCTGGCAGCAATGGGTTTCTTCGCCAGCAGCATGGTCTTCATCATCGCCGCCCTGGCAGGTGCCGCAGTGGTGGCTGCCTGGTTGGCACGCCACTACTTCGGCCTGAAGACATGGCGTTCAGCTTTCGCCGACTATCGCTTCAGGACCACGGCTTTGGTGGGAACGGGAGCGATCCTGCTTCTGGGCCCATGGCGGGATACGTTCGTTTTCGGCCAGATCAACATCATCCTGATGGGCGTGATCCTTGCCGACTTCGCGCTCTACGGTAAGGTGCGGGCGGGCCTCATCCGCTGGCCCGCCGGGCTGTTGATCGGCCTGGCCGCTGGCGTGAAGCTCACGCCGCTGGCGTTCGGACTGTATTTCCTGGTCCGCCGGGACTTCAAGGCCCTCGGGTGGATGGCCGCTGGGTTCTTTGGATCCATCGCCATCGCGTGGGCCATCCTGCCGCAAGCATCCCTGGCATTCTGGACCCAGATCCTCCCCGATACCGGGCGCATCGGTGGTCCGGCCTACGTGGACAACCTGTCCGTCAAGGGGCTGCTCCTGCACTTCGGCATGCCGGATTCCTCTCTCACCAGCTTGGTGTGGATGGTTCTTTCGCTGGGACTCGCGATCCTCGCGGCCTTGGTCATCAAATGGGCCGTGGATGTGGAAGAAAACTTCATCGCGGTCTCGGCCACAGCCATCCTGATGCTCCTGATCAGTCCTGTCTCCTGGTCCCACCACTGGGTGTGGGTGGCAGTGGCCCTGCCGAGCATGGCCTTCGCGATGCATCGGGTGCCGTCCCGCAGCGGGCGCATGCGAACAGCAGGGTGGATCATCGTGGCCTGTTCCACGGTTGCCTTCTATATGACGCCAAAGAACCTTGCCGTCTGGGCCGGTGCTGCCGAGTGGGGCAAGGACCCCCAGACGCAATGGCAGCTGATGGTGTCAAGCCTGGGTGTGGTGTGCGGAATCGCGCTGCTGGTGTACTGGGCCTTGGCTTACCGGCCTTCGCGCACGGGCCTCGTTCCCGCAGGTATGCGCGCGGGGCATGTGGCTTCCTGACTTCCTTTGCCGCGCTTTTCAGGCCAAATCAACCCAAATAGGGTGCTTCCGAGGATTTTGAACTGCAAAGAAGGTCAGGAAGCAGCGGCGCTCACCAGGACAACTGCAGCGAGCATAGCTTTCTTTAGAAAAGTCATGTACTTTGTCCACATGCCTTTACGATCCGACTGGTCCGCCCGGACGTGCAGCCTGGCCCGCGGACTCGATGTCCTGGGCGATCCATGGGGAAGCCTGGTCCTGCGCGAGATCTTCTTCGGGAACGGGCGCTTCGACGCCATCAAGCAGCGCCTGGAAGTGGCGGACAACATACTCAGCAAACGGCTCGGATGGCTCCTCGAGGCCGGTCTGCTGGCACAACGTCCCTACCAGGATGGTGCCCGGACCCGCCAGGAATACGTACTCACCTCCAAGGGCGAGGACGCTCTCCCGGTCCTCAACGCCATCATCATTTGGGCCGAGAAGCACCTGAACGCACCTAACGAGGTGTCCCACATGCGCGTCATTCATACTGACTGCGGACAAGTCACGGCATCAGCAGACACCTGCACCCACTGTGGGGTCCAGCTGACGGCCGCCAACACGAGCTGGCATAGTTTCACCCGCAGCGACCATCCGCTGCCACTGGCCGTCGCTCCCGCTTTAGCAACTTCCCCTGAAACGGAGATCTCCGCATGACCGCTCCCGATGTCACAGGAACTCCGACAAGCGATGAAAAAGTCCCAACCAGCAAGCAACCCCGCAAGCAACCCCAACCCCGCAAGCAATCCAGTCGCAGGCTTCACCCGGCCTGGATCGTGGCCGCCGTAGCTTTCCTCGCCCTGGTTGGGGCGGCCGGCTTCAGGGCCGCGCCCGGAGTACTGATGGTCCCGCTGCAACAGGAATTTGGCTGGTCCACCACAGTGCTGTCCCTTGCGGTAAGCATCAACCTCGTCCTGTTCGGGCTGACGGCACCCTTCGCCGCTGCCCTCATGGAACGCTTCGGCATACGCAAAGTCACCTCGCTCGCGCTTTGCCTGATCGGTCTGGGCTCAGCGCTTACTGTGTTCGTGAACCAGTCCTGGCAGATCCTGCTCACCTGGGGCGTGCTGATTGGCCTGGGAACGGGATCAATGGCCCTCGTCTTCGCAGCCACCATCGCCAACACCTGGTTCGCCAAGAGCCGTGGCTTGGTCATTGGCATCCTGACCGCCGGCAGCGCCGCTGGCCAGCTCGTCTTCCTGCCCTTCATCGCCGCCCTGGCCCAAAACCCGGGCTGGCGGGGCGCGTCGCTGCTCATCGCCGCCGGGGCGCTCGCTGTAGTACCGCTGGTCCTGCGCTGGCTGCGGAACTCACCAGCCGACGTCGGCGTGTTGCCATACGGTGCGGAAGCACCTGACGCCAATCCCTCAGGTTCAAAGACCACGACGCCGGGCGTTGCAGTTGCGTCGCCACCGTCGGGTTCCGCGTCAGTCAAGCCGGATTCGGCGAACGCGGCCGTCCGGGCGTTGCAGGTCCTCAAACGTGCCAGCAAAGTCCGTACGTTCTGGGCGTTGGCGGCGGGTTTCGCCATTTGCGGCGCGACGACCAACGGGCTCATTGGAACGCATTTCATTCCCTCAGCGCACGATCACGGCATGCCGGAAACAACAGCGGCGGGCTTGCTGGCCGTCGTCGGGATCTTCGACATCGTGGGGACCATCGCCTCCGGGTGGCTGACAGACCGCTTCAACCCCAAGGTCCTGTTGGCGGTGTACTACCAGTTCCGGGGGATCGGGCTGTTGGTCCTGCCTCTGTTGTTGGGCTCATCCGTGGAACCCAGCATGATCATCTTCGTCGTGGTCTACGGCTTGGACTGGGTAGCTACGGTGCCTCCGACGGCAGCCATCTGCCGCTCGGTGTTCGGCGCCGATGGCTCCGTGGTGTTCGGCTGGGTGTTTGCGGCCCATCAGCTCGGTGCAGCCGCTGCCGCACTGGCCGCCGGTTTTATCCGCGATGCCACCGGCCACTACAACTACGCCTGGCTGGGTGCAGCCGCGATGTGCACGGTAGCTGCGGTGATCAGCGCAACCATCCGCAAGGATGCAGCAAAGAAGCAACCCAAACCGGTTTCCGCCTGACCCGGGCCTGACCCAGCCGGCAGCGCCAGCCCAATCCAAGCCCAACCCAGCCTCAGCCCCGGAACGCGGCAACCCCTGTGATGTGCTGCCCAAGGATCAGGGTGTGAACCTCGTCAGTGCCCTCATACGTGCGCACTGATTCGAGGTTGTTGGCATGCCGCAGCGGCGAATAGTCCAGTGTGACTCCGTTGCCGCCCAGGATCGTGCGGGCCTCCCGCGCGATTTTGATGGCCTCCCGGACGTTGTTGAGCTTGCCCACGGAGATCTGCTGGGGCTGAAGGTGTCCGGCGTCCTTCAGGCGGCCAAGGTGAAGGGCAAGCATGGTGCCCTTTTGGATCTCGAGGAGCATGTTCACCAGCTTCTCCTGCGTCAGTTGGTATCCAGCGAGTGGTCGCCCGAACTGGAGCCGGCTGCCGGCGTATTCCAGAGCGGACTCATAGGAGTCGCGGGCTGCGCCCATGGCTCCCCACGCAATGCCGTACCGGGCCTCGTTCAGGCACGAGAAGGGTCCACGAAGGCCGATGGCACCCGGGAGGATTGCTTCCGGACCCAGCCTTACGTCGTCGAACTTTATGTCGCATTGGATTGATGCGCGCATGGAGAGTTTCGGTTCGATAGGCGTGGCCGTTACACCCGGGGTGCCCGCGGGTACCAGGAAGCCGCGGATGCCGTCGCCTGTTTGGGCCCACACCACCATGACGTCGGCAATGGAGGCGAGTCCGATCCAGCGCTTGGCGCCGTTGAGGACCCAGCCGTCGGAGGTCTCTCGGGCGAACGTGGCCATCGATGACGGGTCCGAACCGGCCGTCGGCTCCGTCAACGCAAAGCATCCGATCAGTTCGCCGGCCGCCATCCGTGGCAGCCACTGTTCTTTCTGCTCCTCCGAGCCCCATTTGTGAATGGCTGTCATGGCGAGCGAGCCCTGCACCGAGACGAAGGTGCGGATGCCGGAATCGCCGGCCTCCAGTTCCATGGCCGCCAGGCCATATTCGACGGCGGTGCGTCCGGGACAGCCGTAACCCTCCAGATGCATTCCCAGGACGCCGAGCTCACCCAACTCCGGCACGATCTCCTGCGGGAAGACTGCGTCCTCATACCAGCGCGCGATGTTCGGCCGGATCCGCTGGGTTGTGTAATCCCGGACCTTTTCGCGGAGAGCCAGTTCTTCGCTGGTCAACAGGGAATCGAGGGCCAGCACATCCGAGGTGTTCGTCGTTGAATCGCTCATTCCAGCATCCTAAGTGGCTGGATGCCCTCATGAAGCGGAGGCCCCGCGCCGTCTGCTGGGTCGGGCCGCCGCCGGGCGTTTAATCCGGGCGTTTAAGTAGTATGTATTCCGGGAGCCACTGGGTTCCCACTGCACAAAGAAAATATTGGGGGACAAGACATGGCACTGCCCGGCGTCGATTTACAGTCTAAGGCGGATGCCCGAAAGTCTGCATCCACCACTTCACGGGCACTCCATTGGCTCCCGTGGGCGCTCTTGATATGGCCCGTCTGGCTGATGCTTGCTGGCTGGAGTAAGGAGGGCCTGGACTTCAGCGTCTACTGGTTCGGCGGAAGCATCCTCAACGACGCCGGTGCCTCGCCCTCGGACTTGTACGGCCCAAGCGTTGCCGCAGCCGGAGGACCGGAACTTCCCTTTACCTATCCGCCGTTCGCAGCCCTGATCTTCGGCCTGCTCGCCCTCTGGCCGCAACCCGCCGCGCTAATGCTGTTCAACGTGGCCGGCGTGGCGATTGCCGCCTGGGTTGCCGCCACCATTGTGAAGTATTGGGCCTCCAAGCACGACTGGCGCAGTGCGTTGTCATCTAGCCGCAGCCGCTGGGTCGTAGGGGCGCTGTTCCTGGCTGTCCTGTTCCTTGGTCCATGGCGTGAGACGTTGGCGTTCGGCCAGATCAACATCCTCCTCATGGGCTTGATGGCCGTCGACCTGCTGGGCGCCTCCCGTCGTCGGGGGTTCCGTGGCAGCGGCTTCCTGGTGGGCATAGCTGCGGGTATCAAGCTGACGCCTCTTGTCTTTGGCCTGTACTACCTGATGCGCAAGGATTGGCGTGGACTGGTCAACATGTCCATCGGTTTCGCCGGCACCGTCCTCCTGGCATGGGTGGTCCGGCCAGCTGAGTCGCTGCAGTTCTGGCTGGAAATACTCCCTGATACGTCCCGGATCGGCGGCGCTGGCTACGTGGACAACCTCTCGATAAAGGGCGCTTTGCTGCACTTCGGCGTGCCCCAGGATTCAGTAACCGTTCCGTGGCTCGCGCTCAGCCTCGCCACGGTTGTACTCGCGGCCTTCCTGATCCGCGCGGCCAGTTCGCAAGGAGCCCGCGTCATTGCAATGTCGACGACGGCACTCACCATGTTGCTCATCAGCCCCGTCTCGTGGTCCCACCATTGGGTCTGGATGGCCGTGGTCCTGCCGGCGTTCGCCTGGAGCATCAAGGAAACGCCTGGCCGGTACAGGGCGCAGAGAATCGTGATGACCGCTGTGCTGGCCGTTTCCACCCTGGTCTTCTTTTATTCGCCAAAGACCATCGGCACGGCACTGGGTGCCGCGGACCTCAACGTCCAGACGCCGGGGCTCTGGATCATGGCATCCAGCGCAGGCGTGTTCTGCGCCGTGGCGATTCTGGTCTGCTGGTTGGTCGCGTTGCGGCGGGACGCTGTCCAGCTCGAGGTCCCTGACATTCCCACCCGGCTGCGTCAGTGGACCGCAGCGCAACGCTAGGCTTGCTCGCGCAGCTTAGTCGCCGCGTACCAGCCCGGCGTCAGCGCGCTCCCCAGTGAAGAAGCCACGCGTGGCAGGTGCAAAACGGCACACGATGGCCAGCACCACGCCCAGGAGCAGAAGCAGGACTCCGCTGACAAACGCTCCGCCGATTCCAAAGATCTGGGTATCTCCATACTCCGGATCCCACATCTGCACCGCCGAAATGAAGAACGCCACCGTCAGCGATACCGCTCCCAGGAAGGGCAGGATGCCACGGAACCACAGGTTGCGGGCAGAATCCCGGAGGGTGGAGCGGAAGAACCACACGCACGAGAAACCGGTCAGGGCGTAGTAGAACGCGATGAACAGGCTGATGGCACTGATGGAGTCCGCCAGCAGGTCCTCGCTGAGGAAGCTCATGGCCACGTAATACACCACGGCAGCCACGCCCATGACCTGGGTTGAGAAACCCGGTGTCTGGAATCGTTCGTGGACCTTGCCAAAACGCGCCGGCAGGGCACCGTGCACCCCCATGGACAGCGTGCCCCGGGCTGTGGGGAGGATGGTGGTCTGCGTTGAGGACAGCACGGATGCCAGAACTGCCACCACGATCAGCCAACCCCACGGACCCAGCACTACATCCTTCATAGCCAGGAAGACGTCATCCTGGTTCGCTTCATTGCCCAGGCCGATGCCCTCGGTCCCGACACTCGCGTACATCATCACCAGCAGGGCAACGGAGACATAGATTGCCACCAGGACGAACGCAGAAATGACTGCACCCCGGCCGGGAGTCTTCGCAGGGTTTTCGGTTTCTTCGTTCAGGGCCAGGCAGGTGTCCCAGCCCCAGTAGATGAACAGGGCCAGCAGGACCCCGTGAACCACCGCGCTGGGATCGGCGAAGGCACCGGCGGGGTTGAACCACTCAAAGTCGAAAGGCTGGATGGTTGCGCTGCCGTTGGCTCCGCCAGGCGCGCCACCGGCGATCCCAACAATAATGGCCACCGCGAAGATGCCCAGTGAAATGTACTGGATGTAAGTCAAGGTCCGCTGGACGTGCTCGCCCAGCCGGATGCCGCGGTGATTAACGTAGGTCATGAACGCGATGAACAGGACCCCGGTGGCGGTAACCAGCCAGGTGTTGGCGGCCAGGGAACCGTCGCCGATCAGCAACCACAGATATTTCCCTGCGATCTGGGCCAGGTTGGCGAGGACTACGATGCCGGCCAACGCCACGCCCCAGCCGCCCAGCCAGGCAGCCCACGGACCAAAGGCCTTGCGGGCCCAGAAGAACGTGGTGCCACAGTCAGGGAGCGCACTGTTCAGCTCGCGGAATGCATAGGCGATAAAGAGCACTGGAATGAAGGCAAGAACCAGGATCAGGGGCGTGTAGTTGCCGTTGACGGCAACAATGAGCCCCAGTGTAGCGGCCAGCGAATATACGGGAGCCGTGGACGCCAGCCCGAGCATGACCGAGTCGCCAAGGTCCAGGATGCCTGCATGGAGGCCTTTGGAAGGTACGACGGCGGTACGGCCGCCGCCCGCTGAACCGCCGTCCGGCGTCGAGGTTTCAGTGCTCAAAGTGCAGCTCCGTAAGAAGTAGTAGTTGGCGCGGCAGGCGCCGGGGCGTCGATGGTGTTGGGGACGAAGCGGCAGAAATAATCCGTGATGGGGCCATCCGATTCACGGATGCCGCAGCCCACGGACTCGCCGTCCACCACCCAGAGACCAAGCACCGGATGGTTTCCATCGAAGTCGGGGAGAGAGTGGTACTCCTGGAAGCACCACCCTTCACGGCCATAGCCGCCGGGCTGCTGCAGTTCGATGCCGGGCGCATGGATGCGGATGTTGTCGCCCTCGCGGCCATGAAGAGGCTTGGCCACCCATTCCTTGAGCGGGCCAGGATCGCCAAGGAACGCCGGCAGCAGGTTCTCGTGGCCGGGGTACAGGTGCCACAGCGCAGCGAGCAGGGCCTTGTTGGAGAGCAGCATCTTCCACGCGGGCTCCACCCAGCGGGGGTTGTGTGCCCGCGTCAGCAGCCGGTGTCCGAAAGGTTCCTTCATCATCAGTTCCCACGGATACAGCTTGAACATGGTGTTGATCATGAAATTGTCCAGGTCCACAAAGCGGTTCAGGTTCGGGTCCCAGCCGATGTCGGACATATTGATGCCGATAGTCGTCCACCCACCCTGGCTCGCCACATCCCGCATGTAGGCGGCAGTCATCCAGTCCTCACCGGACTCTTCGGCCTCCGAGTGAGCCACATGCAGTGTGCTCATCCCGGTGCGGAACTGCAGCTTTTTCCATTGCCGGATCAGCGCCTCATGGATTCCGTTCCACTGGTCCTTTTCCGGGAACACATCCTGCAGCCAGAACCACTGCGCAACGGCTGCTTCAATGAGGCCTGTCGGGGTATCGGCGTTGTACTCCAGCATTTTTGCCGGACCACCCTTGCCGTCATAGATGAAGTCGAAGCGACCGTAAATATCCATATCCCCGGCCTGCAACGATTCGCCGGCGAGCTCCAGCGCCTGTTGTCCGATGCCAATATCGCCCATGGCCCCGGTGGCAAGGAACTTTGCTGCTTCCAGGCACATGAGGTGCATGTCCTCGGCAGTCTTCTCGAGCGTCTCCACCTCGTCCATGGTGAATTCGTAGTACGCCGACTCGTTCCAGTATTCGATTTTGCGGCCATCGGGCATGGTGGTGGTCGAAAAGACCAGGCCCTGTTCTTCGATCTTCTTTTTCCAGTCCGGCCTGGGCTCGGAGGGCAAACGCTGCACGCCTAGCCTCCCGAGCTTCCGCCGCTTTTGGAACTGCTGCCAAAGCCGCCACGGCTGACTGTGCCGCCCTTGGTGCTGTAGCCCGTTGAAGTCTTTGCGCCCTGTGGAACTGTCTTGTTGGCGCCCGGGTAGGAGTTGCGGGTCTGTCCCACAGCAGGCACGCTGGCTCCCCGCGAGTAGAAGTACCAGGCGTAGATGGCCGAACCACGGCCATTCGAGCTGCTGTTGTTGCACTGGGAATCGTCCACGCGCTCGCCGGTTTCATCGTTGAAACAGACCTGCGCGTAGTCAGCCTCTTGTTCGCTGCTGGCAACCACGGCGGTGATGGTTCCGGCCAGAAGAGCCGTAACGCCCAAACCCACGACGACGGTGCGGCGCCGGGAACGCTTCTTCCGGGCTTCGGCGTGGGCTGCTTCGCGTTCACGTTCCTTGGCGAACGGGTCAATAATGGGGAGCGGCCCGCCGGGCCCGGGCTGGGATGCGCCGGGCTTGGAAGTACCGGGCTTGGAAGAGCCTGCGTTTAAAGAGCCTGGCTCCTGTCCGCTCGGAGCTTTGTCCCTGTCGTCATTGGCAGGAGGAATCAGCTCGGGATGGAGCTCGGGTTTGGGCACCTGCCACGGTGGCGGCTTGGGCGGATTCTTCGCCGCGTCCGGGCCTTGGCCGCCCCCGGCAGCGCCGCTGCCTGACGCGCCGTTGCCTGAAGCGCCGCTTCCTGAAGCACCGCTGCCTGCGGCGCCTTCGTTCGGGTCCATGTATATCCCCCTGGATAGACCGTTGGATTGTCCGGCGCCATGCCGGACCAGATGCTGAAAGCAAGCCTAGTCCTTGAGTGAAGCGCGGGCACTGCTCTCACCGCAGGATGGGCAGAACTGCCCACCCTGCCAACCGTGGAAGGATGTAGCCATGCCAGGTCCTGAAGCACAAAGCAGCGATTCCGACGCCGTTCTGCTGCGCCTTCCCGCTGTTCGAGGCATCGGCCGTGGACGCGTCGTGACTGGCCTGGTCCTCGCCCTGCTGTTGCCGCCGGGCGTCGAAGTCATGGTCACTGTGCTGGGCTTCCGTAACTTCGCCATGATCATGCTCCTTCAGCTGGCAGCGGCCGTGGCCGTTGCCGCAATCGGAGGCCTGTGGCCCGCCGTGGTCGCGGCGGTGCTGGGTAGTTTCCTGCTGAACTACCTCTCCGCCGAACCCGTGGGTTCCCTGTCCATCGCCGATCCAACCACCCTGTTTACCCTGGTGGTTTTCCTGGCTGTGGCTTGCGGCGTGGCGCTCGCGGTGGGACTGGCAAGCCGCAGGGCCCAGGAGGCTGCGAGGTCCGAGGCCGAGGCCACAGCCCTGAGCGAGTTGGCCCTGCGCATCCTTAGCTCGGACGGCAGCCTTGAATCCTTTCTTGAGAAAGTCCGCGGAAATCTCGGCATGGAGGCTGTGACACTCTTGGGCTCCCCGGGACCGGACAGCGTTACAGTGCCAGGAGCGCCGCCGCAGTGGCGGATTCTTGCGAGCGCCGGCCCCAATCCGCCGGTGACCCATGCAGCCGCGGACCACGCCGCCGTCGTCGATCCCCATTACACGCTGTTGTTGCGCGGTGGTGCGCTGTCCTCCCAACACCAGCGGCTGCTGGCGGCCTTCGGAGCGTTTGTGGTGGCTGTGCGTGAGCGGCAGCAGTTGGTCAAGAGCCGGCGGGACAACCTTCGCCTGGCCGAGGGAAACAAGATGCGGACGTCCATCCTTCGCGCCGTTTCCCATGATTTGCGGACTCCGTTGGCCGGAATCAAACTGGCTGTGAGCAGCCTGCGGCAGGAAGAGGTCCAGTTCCCTCCGGACGTGCAGAAGGAGTTGTTGGAGACGATCGAGAATTATGCTGACCGCCTGGATCATTTGGTGGACAACCTGTTGGATATGTCCCGGATTACCGCCGATGCCGTGAACCCTTTGCTCGCGGGCACCACCTGGACCGAGATATTGCCCGAAGCACTTCGAGGGATCCCGAAGGAAAGGATACGCAGCGAGCTGCAACCCAACCTGCCGCCCGTAACAGCGGACGCCGGCATGTTGGAGAGCGTGGTGGCAAACATTGTTGAAAACGCGGTGAAGTACGCGCCTGGTTCGGACGTTATCCTGACTGCGCGTGCCGGTGCCGGGATCACAGTGGGGGACCAGCCTGCCAGTGAACTGAGGATCGTGGACCACGGAAGCGGGGTGGGGCATAACGAAGTGCTCGAGATGTTCCAGCCCTTCCAGCGGCTTGGTGATTCGCCCTCCCCGGCAGGTGGCGCGGGCGGCGGCATCGGGTTGGGACTTGCGGTGGCCAAAGGCTTCACGGAGGCCATGGGCGGCACGCTCATGGCGGAGCCGACGCCAGGTGGCGGCTTGACAATGGTGGTTACCTTGCCGCTGTGGACCGGTCACGGGGGAGGCAGGGCATGACCCGTGTGCTGATTGTTGAGGACGAAGCCCAGATCGCGCGGGCAATGCAGGTAACCCTGCAGGCCCACGGGTACCAGGCAATGACCGTTGGAAACGGCGCCGATGCCCTAAACGCCGTGGCGAAACAAAGCGTGAACATTGTTGTGCTGGACCTTGGATTGCCGGACATGGACGGGGTGGAGATCATCCGCCGCATCCGCGGGTGGAGCAGTGTGCCCATCATCGTGTTGTCCGCCCGGCATGCCTCGGAGGACAAAGTGGAAGCGCTCGACGCCGGTGCGGACGACTACGTGACCAAGCCCTTCGGACTGGATGAGCTGCTTGCACGGCTTCGGGTCGCCTCGCGCCGGGTGCTTAGCGATCGGGAGGAACCTACCTTGGCGACGTCGGACTTCATGGTGGACCTGGCGGGCAAGAAGATCGTGAAGGACGGGTCAGAGGTGCGGCTGACCCCCACCGAGTGGAACATCCTGGAGTTGCTGGTCCGGAACAAGGGAAAGCTGGTGAGCCAGCAGCAGATCCTGACCCAGGTCTGGGGGCAGGCCTATGCGAAGGAGACGCAATATCTCCGGGTCTATATTGCCCAGTTGCGGCGAAAGCTGGAGCGGGACCCGGCCGTGCCCCGGCACCTGCACACTGAAGCGGGAATGGGTTACCGTTTCGACCCTTAAATCAGGCTCCCCGTCCGTAAACTGTTGTCCATGAACACCGCATCCCTCCTCGCCGTCTGCCGTGTCCACCAGTTGTTGCCGGACCCGGAAGGAAGCGTTGGCGTCACCGCGATAGATAAGCGTCCTGTGGAAGGCCCCGTCAAGATCCACAAGCTCGGCGTCCACGGCGACGTCCAAGCCAACAGGATCGATCACGGCGGTGCAGACCAGGCTCTGTATGCCTATTCCCAGGCGGACGCCGATTACTGGTCAGCCGCACTGGACCGGGAGCTTCCAGCTGGCGTCTTCGGGGAGAACTTGCGGGTGGACGGAATCGAGACCACGGGAGCCGTCATTGGTGAACGTTGGAAGATCGGGCTGGACGTGGAAGTGGAGGTAACGTCACCGCGCGTCCCGTGCGCCACCTTCCAGCGCTTGCTGGACGAGCCGCAATGGGTGAAGCGCTTCACGCAGGCCGGGCGGGTGGGGACCTACCTGCGGGTGATCAAGACCGGGACGGTCTCAGCGGGAGACCATATTCACCGGCTATTCGTTCCGAAGCACGGCATAACTGTTGGCCAGTGGTTCAGTGAGCCTACCCCGGACATGGTGCAAACCCTGCTCGATGCCGAGGCGGACGGGGAGATCCGGCTTCAAGACGAATACCATGAGAAGTTCGAGAAAGTGCTGCGGCGTAACGGGTTGTAAGCCTACTTGAGCGGGCTGGAGGGCTGCCTGGAAGGGCCGAAGGTTCCGGGTGTGCTCAAGCTCACCTGGTCTTCATCGGCCCTCAAGTCGCGGTGATGGCACTCTGTGCCCTACACTTGAAATATCCCCCACTCCGGAAATCCCTTTATCCTGCCCAATTCTTGAGGCAGGACTGGTAAGTGTTGGGGCCCGCAAATGTGTGCGGGCATTTTCATAGGGAGAGCCGGCTAAAGAAAACGCTGTACAGACTGCTGGGATAGCAGCCAAGAGATGCAGCGGGAAGTCCTGCCATGGGATTGCGATAGCGCCGGACTTCTTGCGAAAGCAGGGCACCTTTGCCTGGCTCTTCGCGACGAGTAATGCGGCCAAGCCCAACCGGGCCGCGCCGACTGCCCTATGGATGAGGAATTTCCCCCTATGACCGAAAATCTCAACGAAAACTTCGACGCCCCCAACGCTGAGTCTGCTAACGCAGCAGAGACCGCCGCTGAAGGCACCGTAGTAGACGCACCGGCCACCGCCGCTGCCCCCGTCGAGAACGCTGCACCCGAGTCTGCAGCCCCCACCTTCACCGAAGCTCCTGCCCCCAAGGCAGACGACGAGGAAGAAGGCGTCCGCTTCGTCGATCTTGGCATCGATGGCCGCGTTCTGGCCGCACTGCAGGATGTCGGGTACGAAAAGCCGTCCCCCATCCAGGCAGCCACCATCCCGCTGCTCCTGGAAGGCCGCGACGTCGTCGGCCTTGCCCAGACCGGTACCGGCAAGACTGCAGCCTTCGCTGTCCCTGCCTTGTCACGCCTCGCTGAGCTGCACGACCTCAACGGACCGTCCCGCAAGACCCAGGCATTGGTCCTGGCGCCGACGCGTGAACTGGCCCTGCAGGTTGCTGAAGCGTTCACTTCCTACGCCAAGCACATTGACGACTTCACCGTGCTCCCGGTTTACGGTGGTTCCGCTTACGGTCCCCAGCTGGCCGGCCTTCGCCGCGGTGCGCAGGTTGTTGTCGGTACCCCCGGCCGTGTGATCGACCACATCGCCAAGGGCTCCCTGGACCTCTCCGAACTCCAGTACCTGGTGCTGGACGAAGCTGACGAGATGCTGCGCATGGGCTTCGCCGATGACGTAGAGCAGATCTTCCAGCAGACCCCGGAAACCCGCCAGGTTGCGCTGTTCTCTGCCACCATGCCGGGCCAGATCCGCCGCATGTCCAAGCAGTACCTGAACAACCCTGCTGAAATCTCGGTGAAGTCCAAGACCACCACCGGTGCCAACACCAAGCAGCGCTACCTTCAGGTCATGGGCCCGCACAAGCTGGACGCCCTGACCCGCATCCTCGAGGTTGAAGACTTCGACGGCGTCATCGCCTTCGTGCGCACCAAGATGGCAACCGAGGACCTCGCTGACAAGCTGAAGGCCCGCGGTTTCCAGGCTGCCGCCATCAATGGCGACATCCCGCAGCAGCAGCGCGAACGCACTGTTGACGCGCTGAAGGAAGGCCGCATCGACATCCTCGTTGCTACCGACGTCGCAGCCCGTGGTCTTGACGTTGAGCGCATCAGCCACGTCATCAACTACGACATCCCCCACGACACCGAGTCCTACGTCCACCGCATCGGCCGTACCGGCCGTGCAGGCCGTTCCGGTGACGCGATCCTGTTCATGACTCCGCGGGAGAAGTACCTGCTGCGTTCCATCGAGAAGGCTACGCGCCACCCGGTGGAGCAGATGCACCTGCCCACGGCCGAGACCGTGAACACGCTGCGCCTGGGCAAGTTCGCTGAGCGCATCACCGAGACCCTCGAGTCCGAGGATGTTGCAGCATTCCGCGACCTCATCGCCTCCTACGAGGAAGAGCACAACGTACCGGCCTCGGAGATCGCTGCTGCACTCGCGGTCATGGCACAGGGCGGACAGCCGTTGCTGGTCAAGGAACTGCCTGCAGCTCCTGAGTACCAGAAGCGCGAACGCTCCAAGGACGGCTTCGGCTCCCGTGGTCCGACCCGTGCACTGACCGAGGGCAACGCCACCTACCGGATCGCCGTCGGACGCCGTCAGCGCGTCATGCCGGGCTCCATCGTGGGTGCGATTGCCAACGAAGGTGGCATCTCCTCCGCACAAATCGGTGGCATCGACATCCGCTCGGACCACTCCCTGGTGGAGCTCCCGGCAGACTTGAGCCCCGAGCAGCTGCGCGCACTGTCCCGTACCCGCATTGGTGGTGAACTGATCCACCTCGAGCTGGATAACGGACGCAGGCCCAACAGCGACCGTGGCAGCTACTCCGGTGGTGGCGCCGGTGGCCGTGGTGGCTATGGCGACCGCGAAAACCGTGGTGGCGGCAACTTCAAGGGCAGCGGTGGGTTCAAGAAGGACTTCCGCAAGTCCGAAGGTGGCGAGCGTTCCTCTGCCGACCGCGGCGGCCGCACGTACAGCGACCGCTCCGAGCGCACTGCAGGCAGCTTCGGCGATCGCGATCGCGGCCAGTCCAGCGGCTCCCGCTTCGGCGGACACGGCGACGGCGCCCGCAAGCCCCGCAGCGGCGGCGAAGGCGGACACCGCGACTTCAACCGCAAGGGCAAGTGGTAAAGAGTAAGTAGTTCCCGTCAGGGGGTCGGCTTTCGGGTCGGCCCCCTGTGGCGTTTAATCCCCTCAATCCCTGCCCTTGTTCGATATACGGCGCCTTGTACGTCGGGTATGTCGAACAAGACCGGGATTTGTGTACCCGTCCACAGAGCCCTGCCCATGAAATAGCTGCTTGACCGCCCCTGCAGGCCGTGCAGGCCTCGGAAGTCTTGGAAGCCTTGGAACGGCCGGAGTGCCGCCGTACGATCGAGGTGCTACGCGTGGCGTAGCTGCGAAGAGCCTGACGGTCGCACGCTGAATGTAGGAGGGTTCCGATGGGATTGCTCGACAACTTGAAGAAGAACCTGGGCCTTGGTGAGAAAGATCACCCAAGCACGGATGCCAGTGTGGTGGATGCCGGTGAAAAGGATCACGGGAACCAAGGTGCGGCCACCATGCCGGACATCTCAGTTGATCCAGCTGACCAGCCGGCTGCCGACCCCTCCGCTGTGGCCCAGGCGGCAGAGGATGCTGCCGCCGTCGATGCTTCTGCTTCGAGCAAAGCCGATGCAGAAGCCGCTGCAGCCCAGGCCGCGGAACAGCAGGCGGCAGCCAACGCTGCGGGCGCTCAGATCGCCGAGCAGGCGGGCGTGGAGCCGGAAGCCCCGGAGGTCCAGCCAATGGCCCAGCAGGCAGCCTCTGAGGCCGCAGCCGAGGCAGGACAACGTGGTCCGGTCGCCCCGCGCGTCACGGAGGTCGTGGTGGAGCCCGGCGACACCATGAGGGGCATCGCTGCGCAGTTCGGGGTGGACCTCGGAGCCCTGATCGCGACGAATGCTGACACCGTGCCCAACCCGGACCTCATCTACCCCGGACAGGTGCTCCGGCTGCCCTGATTTGGGCGGTATCTGGATCAGGAAAATGGCGTCTGCGCAAATTGTGTCGGCGCCGTTTTTCCCCGGTTTTTCGCCGATTTGTAGCTTCTGAAAACGTCCGGTAGAGTATTTACTCGTTGCCCCCCTAGCTCAGTGGTAGAGCGCGTTCTTGGTAAGAACGAGGTCACCGGATCGATTCCGGTGGGGGGCTCTGAATGAGGGCCTGTGTCAAGGCGGTTTTGACCGGCTTGACACAGGTTTTTCTCATTCGTGGCGGTGTAGCTCAGTTGGTTAGAGCGCACGACTCATAATCGTGAGGTCGGGAGATCGAGCCTCCCCACCGCTACAGAGCAAGACCCCGCAGGTATCATCTGCGGGGTCTTTTCGTTTGCCCGTCGGCGCCGCCTTCCATCTGGGACAGAATGGGTGCATGAGCCGAATCGCAATCATTGGCGGCCACGGCAAAGTGGCCCTTCATTTATCCCGGATTCTTAGTGGCGAAGGTCACGATGTCACGTCGTTCATTCGAAATCCCGACCATGTGGCAGATGTCACGGAGACTGGAGCCGCTGCGCAGGTACTGGACGTGGAAAACTCGACGACGGCGGAACTCGCCCAGGCGCTGAAGGGCCACGACGCCGTGGTCTGGTCGGCGGGGGCCGGTGGGGGCAACCCGGCCAGGACGTATGCCGTGGACCGGGACGCCGCGATCCGATCCATGGACGCGGCCAAGGAAGCCGGCGTTAAGCGTTACGTGATGGTGTCCTACATAGGAAGTGCAAAGGATCACGGCATTCCCCAGGACCACCCTTTCTTCCCTTACGCAGAGTCCAAAGCAGCGGCCGATGACTACCTGCGCAGTAGCGGCCTGGATTGGACGGTGCTGGGACCCGGAACCCTGACAGAGGAGCCGGCGTCCGGGTTGATCGAAGTCAACCCGGCAAACCCTGGCAACGGCACCGGGACGTCCCGTGCCAACGTCGCCCTGGTGGCCGCTGCCGTCCTGGAACTTCCTGGCACTATCCACCGGACCATCACTTTCAAGGATGGAACAGTTGACGTGGTGGATGCCCTGACCGCGGATTAACGTGGCAAGGCATCCGTGGACCCCGGGATAGGTTGGTAGGTAGCTTCCGCAGGCCAGGCCTGGGGAAAGCTCGTACAACTTCTGGGGAAGCGGGAACATGGATCAGCTGGCACTCATTATCGGATTGCTGCTTGCCACGGTGCTGGCCGTCGGCTTGGGGGACAGGCTTCGGCTTCCTTATCCGGTCCTGATGCTGCTCCTGGCTGTTGCACTAACGTTCATACCAGGCTTCCCTGAGTTTGAGATTTCACCGGAACTGATCCTGCCGATCTTCCTCCCACCGTTGCTCTTTGCCACTGCGCAGAAGAGTTCCTGGGCCGTTTTCCGCGTGCGGTGGCGGACGCTGCTACTCATGGCTGTCGCCTTGGTGGTGGTTTCCACCGCGGTGGTGGCTGGTGCTGCATGGCTCATGATTCCTGGCATCGGGATTCCGGCAGCGATTGCCCTGGGAGCCATGGTTGCGCCGCCGGACCCCGTTGCAGTGGAGTCCGTGGCTGGCCGGGTTCACATGCCCAGGCGGCTCATTACCGTTCTGCAGAGCGAGGGCCTTTTCAATGACGCCGCCGCCATCGTGATCTTCCAGGCAGCGGTTGCCGCTACGGTCTCCGGTAGCGAGGTGGGGCCTAATGTCATCCTGCAGTTCGTGGTGGGTGCGGCCTTGGCGGTGGTCATCGGCATCGCCATGGGCTGGCTGACGAAGTTCATTACCAAGCTTGTGACGTCCATGGTGGCACGCAGCGCGGTCACGCTCGTGGTTCCGTTTGCTGCGTACATCCTGGCGGAAGAGCTGCACGCGTCAGGTGTGGTGGCCGTCGTCGTGACCGCCTTGGAACTGCAACGGCACGCACGGCCGCAGGACGCTGCTGAGCGCATCACGCGGACAGCGTTCTGGGACGTGGTGGAGCTTCTGGCGACCGGACTGGCCTTCGGCCTGGTGGGCTTGGAGATCCGCCACGTCATCCGTGACGAGGGGACGGCGATTTTCGGGATGATCGGCGTTGCCGTGGTGATTTGTGTCCTGGTGTTCGTTGTTCGTTACCTATGGCTCGGTCTTCTAGCTCTAACCGCCCACCAGCGACGAAATCTCCTGCAGCCAACCTCGCCCAAGGAAGTACTCATCCTGACGTGGTGTGGAATGCGTGGGCTGGCCACACTGGCTCTCGCTTTGGCGCTCCCGGTGACCTTGCCGGATGGGAGTGACTTTCCCGCACGGCACGAAATCCTGGTCATCGCATGCGCCGTGCTTCTGGCCACGCTGGTACTGCCGGGCCTGACGCTTCCTTGGCTGATGCGGGTCCTGAAAGCCACGGAGGACGGTTCCCATGAAAAGGACGCGGCACGCGTTCTGGCTAAACGTGCCCAAACGGCAGCGGTGTCGGCGCTGAAGGACCACGAGCTCATGAAGGAACTCCCAGCGGACAAAGTGGCACTGGTCAAGGAAAAGATGCGCCGGCTCCATGCAGAGCTGCTGGATGGGACGTTGCGGAACGAGTCGGCGGCGGAGAAACGCAAGCGGGGGCGTGAACTTGCCATTGCCGTGCAGACGATCGCCCTGGATGCCGCCCGCCAGGAAGTGGTGGAGGCCCGCAATGAGCCTGGGACTGATCCTGAAGTGGCAGATCGTGTTCTGAGGCAGCTGGATCTGCGCACCATGTCCATGCCGGAATAGCGATCCGCGTGGGCCCGCAGCCGGGCACGGACAGGATCAGGAAGCGTTCGCGGGCTTCGGCAATGACGACGGGGAGAGATCCAGCGCGTGCTCCTCGACGTAGTCCAGGGCGTGGCGGATCGCACCGAGGGACACAATGCCCTCACTGAGGGTGGAGGTTGCCAGCCGCGGGGGAGTGAACGTGAAGTCCGGCAACTGCTTTTCAATGGCTGGGATCAGGGCGTTTGCAGAGGATGCGACGGCTCCCGCAATAACAACCAACTCGGGGTTGACCAAAGTGCTGATTGAGCCGATGACCCGGGCCATGCGGTGCGCCAAACGGTCCAGGACCTGAGCGGCGGCGTGGTCGCCTTCCGCGGCTGCCTTGAAAACCATCTCTGCTGTCAGCGCTGCGGGATCATCCCCGCAAAGTTTCCGAAGCTTCGTGCCCTTGGTATCGTCAAGGACTTCCCGCCCCCAGAGCGCAGCGTAGTGCGCGATGCCGTAGGTGTCGCCCACGCCGTCCACGGTGTCCAGGTATCCCAGTTCCCCGAAGCCACCAAGCTGCCCGTGGAGCAAACGGCCGGATTCGAGGATTCCGGAACCCAGACGGTCGCCGGCGAGCATGACAACGAGGTTGTCGACTCCCTGCGCGGTGCCCTGCCACCGTTCCGCGAGGGCTGCGAGGTTGGCGTCGTTTTCAAGGAGTACATGCCAGCCATGCCGCTCTGAAACAATCCCGCGGACATCGAAGGATTTCCAGAATTCCTGGACGGTGAGGACCTCGCCGTCGCGGCTTACCGGGGCAGCCACTCCAACGGACACAGCAAGGATCGAGTCTGCAGATACGCCGGCCTTTTTCAGGACGTCTGCTGCGATCCGGTCCAGCACATCTGCGCGCTCATTGGCAGAGACGTTGTACGTCCGGAAGGGCATCGTGACCTGGGATAATGGTGTTCCGGCCATGTCGGCCACTATGGCGGTGATCTTATTGGCGCCGATGTCGATTCCGAGCACGCTGGCCGCGCTGTCGTCGAAAACAAAGCGACGTGCCGGCCTGCCCTTGATGTAGTCTCCTGCCCCTCGCTGGTTTTCCAGCTCCTGGAGCCAGCCCAGCCGGACGAGTTCTTCGCAGATGGAAATGACGGTGGCGCGGGAGAGCCCAGTGGAAGCCATGAGTTCGGTGCCTGTTACCACACCGGCGCCACGCATGGCCTTGAGCATCGCGCCGGCATTGACCCTGCGAACCAGCTGTGTTGACGGCGCAGTCCCGATCAGCATTCCGGCGCTCCCACCTTTCCAGCCGCCTACCGGAGTGATAGAACGGTCTCTCTAAATTTAGTACATAAATTTAGATGACGACGCATTTCCCCAAAAGCTTGACGGTGTGGTGCTCCTCACTAAATACTAGCGATAGGTCATAAATTTACCTCCTATCTAAAACCGGGTTGAGGTTGAGGTCGACCACTTCCCCCAAGGCATAGCGGCCACTGGGGATCCGCGAGACGAAAGGACTATGGAGTCTGTGAAAGCTACGCGCAAGAAACGCATGGCAGCGATGGGCCTGGGTCTGGCTCTGCTGGCCGGCCTTCTCTCGGGCTGTACCGGAGAACCGGGTAAAGAGACCATCCGCTTCACCTTCAGTAAGCGGGAGGCCATCGGCTTCATGACCAAGCTGGTGGCCGACTACAACGCTTCCCAGGACAAAACCCAGGTGGTGCTGGACACTTCGGGCGTCGACGTCGTGTCCGCAAGCTTCGTCCGCGGCAATCCACCGGACATCGCGCTTGCAAACTACAACATGGAAACGTCCCGCTTTGTTCAGCGCGGAGCGTTGAGCGACTTGTCCGGCACGCAAGCCGCCTCCCGCGTCCGCGAGGACCTCCAGCCGCTGATGGACCAGTACGGTTCCTATCCGGGACGCACCAGTGCCCTGCCCTACTCAGTCATGGCGTCCTCGGTGATCTACAACAAGGAGATCTTCGCTGCGCACAACATCGCGGTGCCGAAGACCTGGAGCGAGATGATCGCGGCGTGTGAAGCACTGAAAGCCGCTGGGGTGACGCCGTTCTATGCCACATGGAAGGATGACTGGACGATCGCCCAGGGGTGGTTTGACTACTCCGTAGGTGGGCAGGTGGACACCATTGACTTCTTCAAGAAGCTTGCTGCCGAAGGCACGGAGGTTGGGCCGGAATCCTCGGTGTCATTCCAGAAGGACTTCAACCAGCCGGTCGAGAAGATGCTGAGGCTCGCAAAGAACTACGTCAACAAGGATGCTGCAAGCCGCGCCTACGGTGACGGTAATCTTGCTTTCTCTCAGGGCAAAGCGGCCATGTATCTGCAGGGCCCGTGGGCATTCAGCGAGATCGCCAAGACCGCCCCGGACCTCAAGCTCGGAACCTTCCCACTCCCGATGACCGAGGACCCCAAGGACCTGCGTGTTCGGGTCAATGTGGACCTCGCGGCCTGGATTCCAGAGGCATCCAAACACAAGGACGCTGCGCGTAACTTCCTCGAGTACCTGTACCGGCCAGAGGTGATCGATGCCTACAACAAATCACAGCTGGGCTTCACACCAACCAAGGATTCTGCGAACGTCCCGGACCCCCGGATCGAGGGGATGGTGGAGTACTACGAGAAGTCGCAGGTTTACCAGGGGCCGTCGGTACTCGTTCCGCGCACCATACCGATCATGAACTACACGCAGGCAATCGTGTTCGGCGCGTCCCCTGCATCCACCCTTCGCACACTCGACGCTGATTGGGCGCGCCTGGCCTTCCGCCAGTAGTGCAGAACATAGGAAGTCAGAATCATGTCCAGCATTAGCACCTCAACCACATCCGGGCAGAGTCGCCAAAGGCCACGCAGCAGGCGCCGTGTGGAACCGATCTTCTACTTTTTCCTGGTACCCAGCCTCATCCTGTTCACCCTTGCCATCACGATCCCGGGCATCATCGGTATCTTCTTCAGCTTCACCAACTCCATCGGGATCGGTGACTGGGAGTTCATCGGCCTGACCAACTACATCGCGATCTTCAGTGACCCCGCTATCCTGCAGAGCTATCTGTTCACCTTTGGGTTCTCGATCGTCACGGTGATCGCGGTCAACGTGATCGCTTTCCTCCTTGCCGTCGGCCTCACTGCACGCATCCGGATGAAGTCGGCACTGCGGACCATCTTCGTCATCCCGATGGTGGTTTCCGGCATCATCATCGCCTACGTGTTCAACTTCCTGTTCTCGAACTCCCTGCCGGAGGTCGGTGCTGCGGCAGGGATCCCGTGGCTGGAAAGCAGTCTGCTGGCCAACCCCGATCTCGCGTGGATTGCGATTGTTCTTGTCACAGCATGGCAGGCAGTACCTGGGGCGTTGCTCATCTACATCGCGGGCCTCGTTGCCGTGCCCGGGGACGTCTATGAGGCCGCGGAAATCGACGGCGCGAGCAAATTCCAGCAGCTCTTGAAGATCACCCTTCCGTTGGTGGCCGGTTACGTCGTCATCAACATCATTCTCGGGTTCAAGGGCTTCCTGAATGCTTACGACATCATCGTGGGGCTGACGAACGGTGGCCCGGGGACCTCCACCAGGAGCATTGCGATGACTGTCATTGCCGGCTTCAATGGCGGCGACTACGCCTACCAGATGGCCAACGCGACGATCTTTTTCGTGGTCGCCATCCTTATCTCACTCCTGCAGCTTTCGCTGACTCGCGGACGGAATGCACTCTGATGACCAAGCAAACCACCCTCGCAATCGAGGACTCCTCCCACGTTGAAACCGTCACCGCTCCAAACATCCGACGGCGGCCGGCTCCGGCGATCGAGCGCGTCAACTGGCCTGCGACCACGGTCCTCGTCCTGTGCGCAGTGACCGTCCTGCTTCCTCTCTATGTCACGGTGTCCATGGCTTTCAAGACCCAGGGGCAGGCTGTGGATGGCAACGCCTTCTCATTTCCCGCCCCCTTCAGCCTCGACGGTTTCATCCAGGCCTGGACCCTGACGAACTTTCCCGTGGGTGCCGCGATGTCATTGCTGGTGACTGCAGGGACCGTCCTTGCCACCATCGTCCTTGCTGCATTCGCCTCCTACGCGATTGTGCGCAACTGGGAACGCCGTTTGTTCAGGTACTCGTTCTTCTACCTTCTTGGAGCGATGTTCATTCCGTTCCCGGTGGTTGCACTGCCGCAGATCCAGCTCACCGGTCGTCTTGGGCTGGACAACCCGTTCGGCGTAATCCTCCTGGCCACCATGTTCCAACTGAGCTTCAGCGTGCTGCTCTTCACGGCATTCCTGCGTTCCATACCCATGGAACTGGAAGAGAGTGCCCGGATCGATGGCGCCACAACATGGCAAACATTCTGGAAGCTGATCTTCCCGCTATTGGCGCCGATGAGCGCGACCGTGGGTATCTTCGCATTCCTTTATGCATGGAATGACTTCATGATGCCGTCGCTGATCATTTCCGATCCCGCACTGCAGACACTGCCGGTACGGCAAAACCTGTTTCAAACCCAGTTCAGCAACAACTACCACGTATCTTTCGCCTCCTACCTGATGGCGATGGCACCCGCGATCGTCGCGTACCTCTTTACACAGAGGTGGGTCATGGCCGGCGTGACACAGGGGGCCGTCAAGGGCTAGTGGATGTTGACCTTCCGTGCCCAGCGTTTCATACTGGTCCGGGATATAAATTTAGATTCTAAATCAAAGGAGTTTCGTGAGCACTTCCGCCACTCAGGCACACCGTACCGATGCAGAGCGAATGGCTGATCCGAACTGGTGGCGCCAGGCAGCTGTGTACCAGATCTACCCCCGCAGCTTCGCCGATTCCAATGGCGACGGCATCGGCGACCTCAAAGGCATCACTGCCAAGGTTCCGTACCTGAAGGAACTGGGGATCGACGCCGTATGGCTGAGCCCGTTCTACCCGTCGGCGCTTGCGGACGGTGGCTACGACGTCGATGATTACCGCAACGTGGACCCCAAACTGGGGACGCTTGAAGATTTCGATGAGATGGCAGCAGCACTGCATGCCGCCGGCATCAAGCTGGTGGCCGACATCGTGCCCAACCACTCTTCGGACCGCCATGAATGGTTCAAGGAGGCCCTGGCATCGCCCAAGGGCTCTGCAGCGCGGGAACGCTACATCTTCCGTGACGGCAAGGGGGAAAACGGCGAACTGCCGCCCTCGGATTGGGACTCCGTGTTTGGCGGACCGGTCTGGGAACGCATCACCGAGCCCGATGGCACACCCGGCCAGTGGTACATGCACATCTTTGCCAAGGAGCAACCCGACTTCAATTGGAACAACCCTGAGGTTCGCGAGGACTTCCTCAAGACCCTGCGGTTCTGGTCCGACCGCGGCGTGGACGGCTTCCGCATCGATGTCGCCCACGGCATGGCCAAGGATCTCTCCGAGCCGTTGCCGATGAAGGCAGACCTCGAAGCCCGCGCTCACGGCACGGACGGTTTCGTGGACGGATCGCACCCCTTCTGGGACCGCGACGAAGTCCACGAGGTCTACGCGGAGTGGCGCAAGCTCTTCAACGAGTACAACCCGCCGCGCACCGCCGTAGCCGAGGCCTGGGTCCACGAATCGCGTCGTGCCCGCTACGCCAGCCCCGAGGGACTGGGCCAAGCCTTCAACTTCGACCTCCTGCAGGCCGACTTCGAAGCACCATCCTTCCGGAAGATCATCACGGAAAACCTGATCGCGGCCAAGGAAACCGGGGCGTCCTCCACCTGGGTGTTCTCCAACCACGACGTCGTTCGGCACGCCACCCGCTATGGACTGCCCAAGGGCGGTTCAGTTGCGCAGGGAACCAACGCCGCCCAGGACGTCTCGGCCACCAAGCCAAAGGGCCAGGACGGCAAAGGCTGGCTGCTTGCCGGCGCACCGGCGGAAGAGCTAGACGTCGAACTCGGCTTGCGTCGTGCCCGCGCCGCCACGCTGCTGCTCCTCGCGCTACCCGGCTCCGCCTACCTCTACCAAGGCGAAGAGCTTGGCCTGCAGGAAGTAGCTGAGATCCCGGACTCTGAGCGGCAGGACCCGTCCTTCTACCGCAACCCAGGGGTCGAGATCGGCCGCGATGGTTGCCGTGTCCCGCTGCCATGGACCGCAGAAGGGCCCTCCTTTGGCTTCGGAGAAGGCAAAGCCCACTTGCCACAGCCGGAATGGTTCGCAAACTACGCGGTGTCCGAGCAGGAAGGACGTGAAGGCTCAACCCTGGAGCTCTACCGCAAAGCCCTGCGCCTGCGCAGGGAACTTCAGACCGACGAGGAACTCGAATGGGTTGAGACCGGAAACCAGGACGTTCTGCACTTCAGCCGTCCGGGCGGTTGGGAAACCGTAACCAACTTCGGAACTGAGCACTTCGCGCTTCCGGCGGGCAGCGTCGTCGTGAGCAGTGGACCGGTGGAAGGCGGCCTGCTGCCGGCCGACACCACAGCCTGGGTGGTCCGCGACGCGTAAGCGCCGGGCAAGTCAACTGGATTGAATACAGGTATGAATAACGCGAACGGGCGCGGGCGCCTGATCTACGGCTGCATGGGACTTGGCGGTCCTTGGGACGGTACGTCCTATGGTGCCGCCGAGATCGAACAGGCCGCCGCAGTCATCGAGGCAGCACAAGGTATCGGCATTGAATTGTTCGATCACGCTGACATCTACCGCAGCGGCAAGTCCGAAGCCGTCTTTGGGGAAGTCCTCGCCCGTTCGCAGGGCCTGCGCGAGAAGATCCTGCTGCAAACCAAGTGCGGGATCAGGCTGGGGGAGCGCGGGCTGGATACGCACTACGACCTCAGCCGGGAAGCCATCCTTGAACGGGTCAATGAAAGCCTGAAGCGGCTTCAAACGGATTGCGTAGACGTCCTTCTCCTGCACCGCCCGGATCCTTTGATGGATCCGCGCGAGGTGGCGGACGCCGTCGGGCAGCTTGTTACGGAAGGAAAGGTGCGGCAGCTGGGTGTGTCCAACATGTCCGGTGCGCAGATCGCGTTCCTGCAGGACTGCCTTGAGATGCCCATCGTTGCCAACCAGCTGGAGATGAGCCTGCTGCGACGGGACTGGCTGGAAAGCACCGTGTTGGTCAACCATGCCGACGGCCTGGGCTTCAACTTTCCGCATGGGACGGTGGAGCTATGCATGGCCAAGGGGATTGAGCTCCAGGCCTACGGCTCCTTGGCTCAGGGACGCTACACAGGGGCGCCGTCCGAGGAAATGTCGCCGGCCGAGTCCGCAACCGCTGGAATGCTTCAGCGGCTCGCGGCGGAGAAAGGCACCACCCCCGAATCGGTACTGCTGGGGTGGCTGATGCGGCATCCGGCGCGGATCTCTCCCGTACTCGGAACCACCAATCCCGGGCGGATCGCTGCCTGCTCTGATGCCGCGTCCGTGGCTGCCGCCATGACCCGCGCCGAGTGGTATGGCCTGTGGGTGGCAGCTCGGGGAAGCAACATCCCTTAAACCCAACTGAGTCGCAGTTAAGCACGTTTTGAGGGTTCAAAACGCGCTCAGCTGCGACTCAGATGGGTTACAACAGCAACACATACGGGCTCCTACGAAACTGCCGCGGCAGCGACCGGGGCCACCACCGAGTAGGTGCTTGAATCACCCTGGATGGCCTGGCTTGCCTTGCCGTCGATGCTTACAGGAATGTCGCCGGCAATGGTCACACGGTTCAACTTGCGGGGCTGGCCGTCGTAGTTGTCCGGGGCGTAGTGCTGGGTGATCCGGTTATCGAACAACACAACCTGGTTGGGCTCCCAGTTCACGCGGACCACATTCTCAGGACGCGTCACATAAGCCTGCAGCAGCCTGATGATGTCCCGGGATTCAGTGTTGGACAAGCCCACGATCCGAAGCCGCTGCGCGAAACCCCCAATGAACAATCCGCGCTCGCCGGTCAACGGGTGGACCCGCACCACGGGATGGGCGGTTTCGAACTTCAGGCGGGTAAACTCCTTGCGGCGCTTCTCGGCATTCTGGTGCTCAAGGTTTTTGGGCACGGAATAGTCGTAATCGTTGGTGTGGATGGCCCAAAGGGTGTCTGCGAAGTTCCGCAGTTCCTCCGGCAGGTCCTGGTACGCCCCGGCGGAGGAAGCAATGAGCGTCTCGCCGCCGTAGGCGGGCAAGTCGATGCTGCGCAGCGTGGAGGCCTGCGGCGGATTGACGACGAACGTGACGTCCGTGTGCCAGTTGTTCGCGGAGCCGTTCTCGCTGTCCACCGGCAAGACGTTTTCTTCACCTTCCACGGAGGCAACCGTGGGATGCGCCTTCGTGAGCGGGCCGAAGTGGCTGGCGAACTTCACCTGGGCTTCGTCGGTGCGGATGTTGGCCTCCCGGAATACCAGCGCCTTGTGCTCGTTGAGCGCGCCGCGGATCTGAGCGATCGTGTCCTCGCTGAGGTCTCCACTGATATCGAGTCCTCGTATTTCCGCGCCGATGCGGGAGCCTAGCTTGGCGAATTCAAGCTTGGTTTCGGTAATGACGGTCATTATTTCTTTCCTTACTTTGTGATGGGTTGTGGCAAGTGCCACGGGGTGGTTTTCAGGGTGCATCCGCGCCCACTGCGGTCCGCCAGCGGGAGAAATGGCGTTCCAGTGCGACCAGCAGGAAGTTCACGCCAAGGCCCAGGAGCGAGACTGTGAGGATGCCCGCGTACATGTCCGGGATGAGGAAGCTGCTCTGTGCGTTCACGATCAAATACCCAAGGCCGGCCTTGGCGCCCACCATCTCGGCGGCGATCAGCACCAGGATGGACGCGGTGCCAGCCATCCGGATTCCGGTAAAGATCGTGGGCACGGCCGATGGCAGGATGACCTTCTGGAAGAGCCGGAAACTGTTCAGCCCCAGCGAGCGCGCAGCCCGTATGAGCAGCGGATCCACGGTTTTCACTCCTGCGATCGTGTTCAGCAGCACCGGGAAGAAGGCTGCGTAAGCCACGATGCTGATCTTGGATTCCTCGCCGATGCCCAGCAGGAGCGTGAACACCGGCAGCAGGGCTAGCGCGGCCGTGTTGCGGAAGAGTTCCAGCAAGGGGTTGAGGACTGCGTTGAGCCGTCCGTACCAGGCGATCAGGAGTCCCAGCAACACACCTGCAACGAGCGCCGCGCCGAAACCGGTGACTGACCTGGTGAGGCTGGCCGCAATGTGGCCTTGGATGGTGCCGGCTTCAAAGAGCTTGCCCCATGCCAAGAGCACGTCGTGCAACGGTGGCAGGAATACCTTGGTGGACGGGCTGGCCAGATACGTCGGGCCGAACTCCCACAGTGCCAGGAAGGCCAGGATGCCGGCGGACTTCCACACGCCTGATCCGGCTGCTGCCGTAACCCTTCGCGCGGTGGCGAGGACCGGCGTCGAACGTTGCGCGTTAGCCTCGGGGGCGGGTGCGGCAGCAGTACCGGACGGCCCGACGGCGTTACCCGGCTCAGTCCTGATGCTTGCCTTGCGCGTTGCCGCCGCGGTTTCTGTCTGGGTCAATGTGGTGCTCATCAGGCCGCAGTCCTCTCGTGGGTAATGGTTCCCTCTTTGGTGGCGGTTGCCGGTTCATCCGGTGCGCTGCCGTCCGGGAGGATCTTCCGGTGCCCGGCGTCCTGCGCGCGGCGGACCTCATCGTGCAGGAGCGTCCACACCTCGTGCCGGTGCTCGACGAAGGCCGGGTGGGAGCGGATGTCGTCCTCGCCGTCGCGATCGGGGATGTTGATGTCCACAATTTCCTTCAGCCAGCCGGGGCGGGCGCTCAGCACAGCCACGCGCTCGCCGAGGTACACGGCCTCGTCAATGCCGTGCGTGATGAACACGATCGTCTTGCCGGTTGCCCTCCAGATGCGCAGCAGTTCGTCCTGCAACTGCTCGCGGGTTTGGGCGTCCAATGCCGCGAAAGGCTCGTCCATCAGCAGGACGTCGGGCTCATAAGCCAAGCTGCGGGCAATGGCGACACGTTGCTTCATGCCTCCCGAGAGCTCATGGGGATAGCGGTCCTCGAAGCCGGCCAGCCCGACGAGCGCCAGATACTCCTTGGCCTTCGCTGCCCGTTCCCGGCGGTTCAATTTCCTGCCGTCCGGCCCTGCTCCTTCCAGGCCGATGGACACGTTGGCGGAAGCTGTCCGCCAAGGGAACAGTGCGTACTGCTGGAACACCACAGCACGGTCCTTGCCGGGACCCGTCACGGGCTTGTTGTCAACGAGAACCTCGCCGGACGTGGGTGTTGAGAGACCCGCGAGCAAGTCCAGCAGCGTGGTCTTGCCGGAACCACTTGGCCCTACCAACGTAAGGAACTCGCCGTCGCGCACGTCCAGGCTTAGCGAATCGATGGCCGTGAGCGTCGTTGCGGCCGTGGACTTCGTAGCCCGGACCGTGAATTGCTTGGTGACATTGCGGAGGCTGATTTTGGCAGTCATGGCTATCCCTTCTTGGCTGCGTTAGTAGTTGTGCCGTTCGTGGCGCTGGCGAGATCGTTGAATTCATTGGTGTAGTACTTGGCCGGCGTGAGCTTGTCCTTCACGATCCCGGCAGAGTTCAGCCACGCCTCCCACCGGGTAAAGTCCTCGTCCTTGATCACGCCGCTGTCCGGAACACCAGGGCTCTTCCAGAACTTCAGGTTGGCTGTGCTCTCATTGCGTCCGCGGTTTTCGATGATCTTGGTGAAGCGGGCAATGACTTCGTCGCGCGGTGATTCTGCCGCCCATTTGATGGCTTTGGCAACGCCGGTAGTGAAGGTGCGGGTGGTGTTCGGGTTCTTTTCGATGAAGTCGTTCCGGAGCACGATCTGGCCGCCTGCAAAGTTGCCGAACAACTGCACATCGCTGAACAGCGAACGTAGTCCGCCAGCCTCAATGGCCCTGTCCTGCAGCACGCCGCCCAGAGTTCCCGCGTCCACTTGCCCGCGGCGGATGGCTTCCTCGGTGTCGTTCGGAGCCAAGGGGACGAGTTGGACCTGCTTGATCTCGTCCTGGCTGAGACCGTTCCGCGTCAGGTATGTGTTGATGACCGCTTCGTGGTGGGCGCCCAGTGTGTTGACCGCGATCTTCTTTCCGATCAGGTCACGGGGTCCCTTGATGGAGCTGTCTGCCTTCACGTAGTAGCCACTGAAGGTCTTCTCATCCGAGCCGTAGTAGTTGACCACGGCCTTCACCGGGGCGCCCGCTTCGATCAGCTTCACCACCGCTCCGGAGAACGCGCCACCGAAGTCGGTCTGGTTGGTGGCTGCGGATTGGATGTCCTGGGGTCCGCTGGTGGTGTTGCCCACCCAGTTCAGTTTCAGGTCGCCCAGGTATCCGAGGTCTGCGGCAAGTTCGGGGAAGGTCACGTTGTTGGCTGAGCCTTGGTAGCGGAGTTCTTTGACCTCCGTGCCTTGGTTGGCTTGTCCGGCTTCGGCTGCACCGCCGCAGCCGGACACCGTCAGCGCTAGTACGACGGCGGCCGCGACGCTCAGCAGGGGCAGGTGCAGTTTCATGGGAGCTACTTTCGAGTGCAAGTTGTTAGTTGGAGAGCCGTACGTTCACCGGCTTGGGAACGATGTAAGCCCATCCACGTGGCCCGTGGAAAGCGCCGCGGTCACGCTGGGAAACCGCGGGAAATGGTGTGAAACAGCGGGCAACGCGAAGCCATGAACTGCAATCGACGGACACAAAGTCGCAGCGTTGAGCTTGATGAAGACTGTGTTAAGTTCAATTACTCACGGCGGGTGGTGCGTTGAAAACGAATGGTGCCTGCCGCCGTCGGCCGGTCATACTGGGCGCGGGCACAGTCATAAGGGATTTAGTTCGTATTGATCCTCACAACCGGGCGGATTTCTTCGCCTTGCGGGCCGCCGGGCGGATACGGTAGATACATGACGTCTAGCATCGCCGCCGAATCCATTCGGCCTACCCGCAACATTCCCGCCGACATCGCCCGTTCCTGGCTCCTTGTGAATGCCATGAAGACGGAGCTTTTTGACGAATCCGCGGGTTCACGGGCAGACGCCATCATCCTTGACATCGAAGACGCCGTTGACCCCTCCCAGAAGGACGCGGCGCGCGAGAATGTCGTGAACTGGCTGAGGTCCGGCGGTCAGGCCTGGGTCCGCATCAACGATGCCACCAGCCCGTTCTGGGCAGACGACCTCGCAGGCCTGCGCGGTACCCCGGGCCTGCTCGGGGTGATGCTCGCCAAGACTGAGTCCGCGGACCAGGTCACGGAGTCCTACCACCGCATGGACGGCAAGACTCCCGTGATTGCACTGGTCGAGTCCGCCCTCGGCATCGAGGAAGCCAACCACATTGCCCGCGCCCAGGGCGCGTTCCGCCTGGCCTTCGGTTCCGGTGACTTCCGCCGCGACACCGGCATGGCCGCCACCCCCGAGGCCATGGCCTACCCGCGTGCCAAGCTCGTCGTAGCCAGCCGCGTGGGCAACCTGCCCGGCCCCATCGATGGCCCCACGGTCGGCACCAACCACCCCATCCTGCGCGAGCAGACCGGTATCACGGTAACCATGGGCATGACCGGCAAGCTGTGCCTGGCCATCGACCAGACCACCGTGATCAACGAGGTCATCAGCCCCACTCCGTCGGACGTTGCCTGGGCTACCGACTTCATGAGCGACTTCGAAGCCAACGGCCGGGTCATCCGCGATGGTTCGGACCTCCCACGCCTTGGCCGCGCCGAGAAGATCATGAAGCTCGCAGTTGCCTTCGGGGTTCAGCCCTCCCTGTAGCCATGCTGGTCCACGGCATAGCTTGGGACTCTTCTTCACCGGCTTTGAAGTTGTTGTCGCCGGATGGGGAGTTCACTGACCTTGCGTTGGCCCCGGGTTCAACCTTGGGCCTGCGCGTCATGCCCGGGGTGTGGTGCCTTGGCCATACCAAGGTCCACGGGCCGGGCAACCGTACCCATGTTCCTTGCCGCAGCGGCTCCCCAGCCGAACGTGGGAAACAGTGCGGGGCCTGCTTTGCCCGGGACGATTCCCGGCTCATGCATGACTTCCACCGGGGCGGCTCTGTGCCTGCCGGTCTTCGCGCTTACCTCATGCAGCCACACTGGCTTTACGTTGCAACGTTCGCCAATGGGGCAACCAAGGTCGGGACTGCCTCGGCGCCGCGCAAGTGGAACCGGCTGGCCGAGCAGGGCGCCGTTCAGGCTTCCTATGTTGCCCTTGCCGAGGACGGCCGGGTTGTTCGAGTGCTCGAGGACCTTGTGACCCGCGAGCTTGGACTCGTCCAGCAGGTCCGTTCCGCCGCCAAGGCGGCGTCGCTCGTTGAGCCGCGCCCCGGCGTCGAGCTTGTTGCCACCAATCGCCGGCATGCCGCGCAGGTTCGTGGCTTGCTGGGCGGACTTGCCATGACCGGATTCGCCCTTGTGGAGGAAGAGTGGGAGCGGCCGGCCTTGGCTGACCGGCTCTGCACCGTTCGTGCCGCCGGTTCTTCGCGCCACCCGTACCCGGCAGCGTTCGACGGCGGAGGGCATGGCCTGCGGGTCCACTCACTTTCCGGTGCTATCGCCTTGGTTGGCCTCCCGGATGCCAAGGGAAACGAGGTGGAGGGTAGCTTCGTGGCAGATCTGGGCGCGTTGAAGGGACGAAAGATCGAGTTCGGCGCCCACGTCACGGAAATCCCAGCACTGCAGGATTCTTTGTTCTAACTCCTTGTGCGGCCTGCTGTGCGCGCTATTCCTGGGTTTTGGGGCGCAGAGCGGGCCCCGCAACGCGCACCGGTAGACTTGGACGGTGCTGAACGAATTCTGGGCCACCTCCTCCACCGCCTACAAAACGCTGGTTTTCAGCGCCATGGGGCTCATCGCCGTCGGACTCATCCTTTCCATTGCCGGAAACACCACCGGCAACCAGGGATTGGCCATTGCATCACTGCCCGTGATTGGCGTCGGGCTGCTGCTCCACGTCACAGGGCTCGTAGTCCGGGGCCAGAAGATCCGCAAGAGCTACAAGAAGTAGTCGCAACACCACCGGAGGCTCGCTGGCCCGATAGGGTTGGACCATGAGTATCAATCCGGACCTGCAGGGCCGAAGCTACCCTGCCGCAGAGGTTTATGACGTCTCCCGCGAGAAGATCCGCGAATTTGCGAAGGCCGTGAAGGCCAGCAATCCTGCGCACTTCGACGTTGAGACAGCACGGGCCATGGGGCACAGCGATCTTGTAGCCCCGCCGACGTTTGCCATCATTGTTGCCCAGCGCGCCGACGCCCAGCTTGTGGAGGACCCCGAGTCCGGCATCGACTTCTCCCGCGTGGTGCACGCGGACCAGCGCTTTACCCATCACCGCGCCATTGTGGCCGGGGACCGCCTCGTGGCTGAACTGCATGTTGATGGAGTACGGGCCATGGGCGGGGGCGCGATGATCACAACGCGTTCAGAGATTTTCGCCCTCGACGGCAACGATGACCGTGAAAAAGTAGCCACCACCACCTCGTCCATCCTGGTCCGCGGAGAGGGACAGTAACCATGAGCCCAAAATTTGAAGAACTGACGGTAGGCCAGGAAATTGGCACCCGCAGCATTGAGGTCACCCGCCAGGACCTGGTCAAGTATGCCGGCGCTTCGGGGGACTTCAACCCGATCCACTGGAACGAAGCTTTTGCGACCTCTGTTGAGTTGCCCGGCGTGATCGCCCACGGCATGTTCACCATGGGCTCGGCAGTGCAGCTGGTCAGCGACTGGGCAGGGGACCCCGCCGCCGTCGTCGATTACCAGACGCGCTTCACCAAGCCGGTCCTGGTGGCTGACACCACCGGAACGGACGAGGCCGGTGCTGTTATCGATGTCACCGGGGTAGTGGGAGCCCTCGACGCCGAGGCCGGCACCGTGCGCATCGACCTCACCGTTGTAGCCGCCGGGCAGAAGGTCCTCATGAAGTCCCAAGCAGTCGTGAAGGTTTCTTGAATCAAGTGAGCACTTCATTCCCCGTTAGGCTTGATTGGTGACCCAGACGCTGCTTTCCGACCTGACCACAGCTGCCGTCGGCGGCCCGGCAGGAAAATATGTAGAGGCCCGCACTGAGGCCGAAATCATCGACGCCGTGCGGTCGGCTGACGCTGTGGGGGAGAAACTCCTCATCATTGGCGGGGGTTCCAACCTCCTGATCTCGGACGACGGCTACCCCGGCACGGTCCTGAAGATAGCGTCCGAGGGCTTCACCGTGGACTCGGAAGACAGCTGTGGCGGTGTGTCCGTGGTGGTTCAGGCCGGCCATAATTGGGACGCGCTGGTGGAGTACTCGGTTCTGCATGCGTGGTCCGGGCTTGAAGCTTTGTCCGGCATCCCGGGGGCCACAGGGGCCACGCCCGTACAGAACGTTGGCGCGTACGGCGCGGATGTTTCGCAAACCATCGCCGCCGTGCGGACTTGGGACCGGCAACGCAATGCAGTTCAGACGTTCACCAACTCAGAACTCAAGTTTGGCTACCGCGATTCCATCCTAAAGCAGACCACGGTGGAAGGTTCCCCGCGCTACGTCGTGCTGACTGTTGAATTCCAATTGCCGCTGGGGCGAATGAGCGCCCCCATTCGGTACGGTGAACTCGCCCGCGTGCTGGGCGTGGAAGCCGGCAAACGTGCCTACTCCAACGATGTCCGCCGGGAAGTCCTCCGGCTCCGCGCGTCCAAAGGCATGGTCTTGGACGCCGCAGACCGGGACACTTACTCCACAGGCTCGTTCTTCACCAACCCGATCATCCCTGCCGAACGCGCCGCAGGGTTGCCGGAGAACGCGCCGAAGTACCCGGCAGGCGAGGACGGACTAGTAAAACTTTCCGCTGCCTGGCTCATCGATCACGCGGGATTCGGCAAGGGATTCGGACTCGATGAAAGCAGTGTTTCCGGTGGCAGGGCATCCTTGTCCACCAAGCACACCTTGGCGATCACCAACCGCGGCTCGGCCTCGGCGTCGGACATGGTGGCTATCGCGCGCGAAGTGCGTGCCGGCGTCGTGAATCGCTTCGGCATTGAGCTGCACCCTGAACCCTTGCTGATTGGCGTTTCCCTCTAGCGCGACACAGCGCGCCGCCGTGGGCTTAGCGTGTGCGTCGTGCCGCGATGGGCAGGACTTTGTTGAGTAGCAGGAAGGTCAGCCCGCAACTCACTGATCCCAGTAGGAAGATCTGGCTGAAGGCAATACTTTGGGGTGAAGGGCCGCTAGGCATGAAGAGCCCTGCCATGGCGAAGCCAACCAGGCCCAGGAGCATCACGATGGCACCAAGCAGGAAGCTGCGTACTTGTGCTGCGGCCGCGGGGTAGAACCAGGGTTCCGGGGCGTCGTCCCCGGGATCGGCAACAGGTTGGATAGCGGCTGCGGAACCTATGAGCAAAGCGGCAGTGGCAGTTGCCACCAGCCCCGCCATCTGGATCACTTGCATGGCCGGCGTGAGGCTGACCCCGGTACCGACGGCCACAACGAGTCCCGTTCCAAGCCCGACGACGGTGCAGCACCAGCCAGCCGCAGCCAACCATCTGCTGAGCGGCCGCACAAGCGGAGCAAGATCACCAAAGAGCATGCGTCCATCCTAGGAAACTGTGCTGGAAGGCTGCTGGGAGGTGTTGCAAGGTTCCCTGTACCGGCTGGGCGCTTTTAGGATGGAGCATGCCTGCACCCCAAGCGCGTCCTGCCGCTATCACTCCGCGAGTTATGGGCCGCCTGCGGCTCGCTAGCCAGGGACTCCTGAATGGTGGTCTTGCCGCCGTGCCTGATGTCGTTCGCTGGATGACAGCCATGCAGGCGCAGGACCTCGGATCCGCGCTGTGGGCCGTGGGGCAGCGTGTCCCGGGATCTGCAGCATCCGACGTCCGCGCAGCCCTTGACTCCGGAACCATAGTCCGGTCATGGCCAATGCGGGGAACACTGCATCTACTGGCACCCGAGGATCTCCGCTGGATCCTGCGAATCACCAGCCCACGACTCATGAACATGGTGGCAGGGCGGCATCGGGAGCTTGGCATCACCGCCGAGGACATCAGCCATTGCCGGGACATTGCACTGAAGACGTTAGAGTCCCTCAAGACGGCCGACGGCGGACGTGGGGCCACGCGCGAGCAACTCTTTGACGCCTTCGAGGAAGCCGGCCAGATCACCAAGGCCCAGCGTGGCATCCATCTGCTTGGAAGCCTGTGCCAGCGTGCGTGGCTCGTCCAAGGCCCCATGGCTGGTTCACGCTGCAAGGTGGGCGTCCAACAGTTGTTTGTGCCCTTCGAGGAGTGGATCAAGGACTCCAGGGACCTTGATCGCGAGGAAGGAATTGCGGAGCTCCTCTTCCGGTACATCCGCAGCCACGGACCTGCGACGGTGAAGGACTTCGCCTGGTGGAGCCAAGTGCCCCTCACCGAAGCGCGCAAGGCCCTCGCCTCGGTTCAGGATCGACTGGTGGAGCTGCCGTTCGGCGATACCAGCTATTGGCTTTCGCCTGAAACAGCAGCACTGCTCGACGACGGCGTCCCCGGCTCGCGGGCGTTGCTGGCTCTTCCTGGCTTCGATGAATTCCTGCTCGGTTACCAGGACCGAAGCCTGGTCCTTGCGCCCGAGCACGCTGAATTGGTAGTGCCGGGCAGGAACGGAGTGTTCAAACGGATCATCGTGGCCGGGGGAGAAGTGGTGGGCACGTGGGCGAGGACCGGCAACGGCAAGGCGCCCGGCGTTGTTCCCGAGCCCTTCGAAGGGCAGCTGGGCCCGGCCGCGGAGCGTTCGTTCCAAGCGCAGGGGCTGGCTTACCTGAAGTTCATGGCGGGCTGAGCGCTGGGGGCCGGGTGCTGGGGGCTGGGGAACCCGTCGCTTGCCCGCAATCTCGTGGTTTGCCCGCTTCCAAGTTGTTGGCCAACAACGGGTCGGCGGGCCCACGACGTTGTTAAGGGGGGGCAGGCCCTTGTGGCTCAGGGCAAGGCGGGGCAGGGCTCGGCTGCGGCTTGGAACCCCGTTGCTTGCTGCATTCTCGTGGCTTGCCCGCTTCCAAGTTGTTGTCCAACAACGGGTTAGCGGGCCCACGACGTTGTTAGCTGGCAGGGCATCGTGACAGGGCAGGGCTCGGCTGCGGTTGGAAACCCGTCGTTTGCCCGCAATCTCGTTGCTTGCCCGCTTCCAAGTTGTTGGCCAACAACGGGTTAGCGGGCCCACGACGTTGTCAGGTGGCAGGTCATTGTGGCGCAGGGCAAGGGCGGGGCAGGGCAGGGCACGGCTGCGCTTGGAAACCCGTCGCTTGCCCGCATTCTCGTGGCTTGCCCGCATTCTCGTTGCTTGCCCGCTCCTGCGTCGTTGGCCAACAACGGGTTAGCGGGCCCACGACGTTGTTAGCTGGCAGGTCATTGTGGCGCAGCGCAGGGCAGGGCAGGGCAGGGCAGGGCAGGGCTGCGCTCGGAAATCCGTCGCTTGCCCGCGATCTCGTTGCCTGCCCGCTTCCAAGTTGTTGCCCAACAACGGGTTAGCGGGCCCACGACGTTGTTAGGTGCCAGGCCTTTGTGGCACGGGAGGGCTCGGCTGCGCTTGGAAACCCGTTGCTTGCTGCATTCTCGTTGCTTGCCCGCTCCTGCGTCGTTGGCCAACAACGGGTTAGCGGGCCCACGACGTTGTTAGCTGGCAGGTCATTGTGGCGCAGGGCAGGGCAGGGCAGGGCAGGGCAGGGCAGGGCAGGGCAGGGCAGGGCAGGGCAGGGCTGGGCAGGGCAAGGGCGGGGCAGGGCAGGGCGGGGCAGGGCAGGGCCGGGCTGGGGCTTGGAAACCCGTGGCTTGCCCGCTTCCAAGTTGTTGCCCAACAACGGTTTAGCGGGCCCGCGACGTTGTCAGGTGGCAGGGCATCGACAGGGCAGGGCTGTGCTGACAGCTGCGGCTTGGAGTGTCCAGGGCCGACAGGCCGTAGTTGTCCACATACGCCCTTGAAGGGCTGTCCGCGAGGCCCACGGCAGACGCACGATGGACCCCATGAAACCACAAAAACTTGACGCCCTGATCGCCGGGAACTGGCCGGATAACATCATCGCCGTGACAGCGGATCTCGCCGAGAGTGGTCTCGGCGACCGGGTGCTTACGGCGGGTGTGCGATCGGGAAAGCTGATCAGGCTAAGACGCGGCGTGTATGCCCGTGCCGCTGACTGGCGCGGACGAAGTCCTTGGGAGCAGGACATGCTGAGGATCCAGGCACATCAGAGCGGGTCATGCGTCGCGAGCATCTACAGCCATCTGAGTGCCGCGCGACTACATGGGTGCTCACCCTGGGATGGTGGCCCACTGGTGCACGTCACCACGCCGTTTTGGCCAGCTCAGGCGAGTTCCGGGGAAGATGTATCGGCGCACGGTGCTCCACTGGAGTCCGCGGAGATCGTTGAGCTGCAGGCGCCGTGGCGACGACCCGTCAAAGTTACGAGCCTTGAGCGCACTGTTGTGGACTGTGCACGGACCCTGGATTTTGAACGGGCATTGGTGATCGCAGACCAAGCTGTTCGCAGGGGCGCTGATCCGCTTTTGATGCATGACTATGTGGACACTGGCAAAATCACAAGAGGTGCACGACGCTTGCGACGGGTTCTCGACGCAATGGATGCACGTTCGGAATCCGTGGGAGAAACCCGGACGCGCGCACTCCTGAGCAAATTGGGGATCCACGGAGCGGTGCTTCAGCTCGAAGTCGATACACCCCTCGGTCGGTACCGAGGAGACTTCGGCTGGCCGGAAAACAAGGTGATTTTGGAATTTGACGGCCGGGCCAAGTACTTCGATTACGCACCAACCGATGAGGTGCTCTTTCAGGAGCGACGCCGGGAGAAGGCACTCCAGGCTCAGGGTTGGAAAGTGGTCCGCATCGAATGGGATGATCTCAGCCGCCCGTGGGACGTTGACCGGAATCTCAGGCAGGCACTTGCCGAGACACCCCTTAAGCGTGGAAAACCCGCTGTTCCGTTGCTGGGCAGCAACAGAACAGCGGGTTGACGACGAAACAGCGCGGACAGGGCCTAGAGCTTGCCCGTCACGATGTTCAGCATGCGGCGCAGCGGCTCAGCTGCACCCCAAAGGAGCTGGTCACCCACCGTGAAGGCGCTGATGTACTCCGGACCCATTTCCAGCTTGCGGATACGTCCAACGGGAATGTCCAGGGTGCCGGAGGCAGCCACAGGAGTCAGGTCCGCCATGGAGGCTTCCTTGGTGTTTGGAACAACCTTGGCCCACTCGTTGTCCTTGGCCAGGAGGTTCTCGATCTCCGTGACGGACAGGTCTTCACGCAGCTTGAGCGTGAGGGCCTGGGAGTGGGAGCGCATGGCGCCGATGCGGACGCACAGGCCGTCCATGGCGATGTGGTCCTTGCCCGCGGTGCCCTTGCCCGTTCCGAGGATCTTGTTGGTCTCCACTCCTGCCTTCCACTCTTCCTTGGACTGGCCGTTGCCGAGGTCGGCATCGATCCAGGGAATGAGCGAACCGGCCAGCGGAACGCCAAACTGGGTGGCGTCAACGCCAGTGCGCTGGGCGGCGAGGACCTTGTGGTCGATCTCCAGGATGGCTGAGGCCGGATCCTGCAGTTCGCTGCTTACCTCGTTGTTGAGGGTGCCGAACTGGTTCAGGAGCTCGCGCATGTGGCGGGCGCCGCCACCGGAGGCAGCCTGGTACGTCATTGAGGTGCCCCATTCGACCAGGTTGTTCTTGAACAGTCCGCCAAGGCCCATGAGCATGCAGGAGACCGTACAGTTGCCGCCGATGTAGTCCTTCACGCCGCCGGACAGACCGGCGTCGATTACGTCGCGGTTGATCGGATCCAGCACGATGATCGAGTCATCGTTCATGCGCAGTGTGGAGGCAGCATCGATCCAGAGGCCATCCCAGCCGCGGTTGCGGAGTTCGCCGTGAACCTGCTTGGTGTAGTCACCGCCCTGGGCGGTAACAATAATTGGCAGCTTGGCAAGCGTCTCAATATCGAACGCGTCCTCGAGCTTGCCAGCCCCGTCAGCAAAGGAAGGGGCGGCACCTCCTGCGTTCGAGGTGGAGAAAAATACCGGGTTGATGTTGGCGAAGTCGTTCTCGTCCTGCATACGCTGCATCAGGACAGAGCCGACCATGCCACGCCAACCGACCAGTCCTACGGACGGATTAGCTGCTGTAGTCATTTACCCAGTCTAAACTTTTGCGGCGGAGAGCCGCTGTTGGTTACGTCACGCGCGCAACGCACGACGCCGGCACTCGCCCCAGGGTCACGTCAGCCGACCGCCGCGGCTAGCTCCCGGCGTCGGGCCCTTGCAGCAGGACGGCTTTGCGCTTGCGCAAGGCAAAGAACGCACCGAACGTGAAGACCTGTGTGACCACGATCAAGACGATGATGCCGACGACGCGGTTGCCGCCAAGAATCATGGTCAGTCCAACAATGGCTGAGATCAGCGCGAAAAGCGGCAGCAGCATGTATCCCAGCACGAACAATGTTTCGGGTTTCTTCAGCATGTGGAGCATGTCCTGGTTTTCTAGTTTTCCGTCCGGCGCCACGTGGTGAACCGGTATTGTGTGCCGTTCTTGGCGGCCAGCCAGCCTTCGGGCGGCGCGGCAATATCAAAGGTCCAGTCGTCGCCGAGTTCAGGCGCGAAGGTATCGCCGTCGAGGTCGGCATCGATGATGGTGACGACGGCAACGTTGGCAATTCCCATCGACTGTTCAAAGATCTGGCCGCCGCCGATGATCCAAACCTTCTGGCCACCGGGTGCGAACTGGGATTCCAGCAGGGCTGCGTCCAACGAGGAAACCACGACGGCGCCCTCGGCCTCGGGCGTGGAAGCCCACTCCGGGTTGCGGGTCACCACAATGTTGGTGCGCCCAGGCAGGGGTCGGTACTTGTCCGGGAACGATTCCCAGGTCTTGCGGCCCATGATGACGGGGTGTCCCGTGGTCAGTTGGCTGAAGTGCTTGAGGTCCTCGGGGAGGTGCCACGGCATGGAGCCGTCCTTGCCAATCACGCCGGATTTGGTCTGGGCCCAGATCATGCCGATGCCGGTCATCTTGGCCGCGGTTTCCTGAGTGAAGATAACACCGGGAAGCTGGGAAGGATTCTCGGACGGGGGAGTGCTCATACGGCGATCGGCGCCTTGATGGTGGGGTGGTGCCGATATCCCACAACTTGGAAGTCGTCCAAGGTGTAGTCGAAGATAGAGTCCGGTTTGCGCAGGATTTTCAGCTGCGGATACTCGTACGGTTCACGGGTGAGCTGCTCGGCGACTTGCTCCACGTGGTTGTCGTAAATATGGACGTCACCGCCTGTCCAGACAAACTCGCCAGGCTCAAGGCCCAGCTGCTGGGCGACCATGCACGTCAGCAAAGCGTAGGAGGCGATGTTGAACGGGACTCCCAGGAAAGTGTCCGCGGAGCGCTGGTACAGCTGGCAGGACAACTTGCCATCGGCTACATAGAACTGGAAGAACGCATGGCAGGGCGGCAGTGCCATGTCCTTGAGCTCGGCGACGTTCCAGGCGGAGACGATGTGTCGCCGGGAATCCGGGTTGGCCGCCAGGTTGGCCATGAGCTCGGAGATTTGGTCGATGTGCCCACCGTCGGGCGTGGGCCAGCTGCGCCACTGCACACCGTACACGGGGCCGAGTTCGCCGTCGGCATCCGCCCATTCGTCCCAGATGGAAACACCTTGGTCCTGCATCCACTTCACGTTCGAATCGCCGCGAAGGAACCAGAGGAGCTCCACTGCCACTGATTTGAAGTGGACCCGCTTGGTGGTGATGAGCGGGAAGCTTTCGGCGAGGTCGAAGCGCAATTGACGGCCGAAAACGCTTCGCGTTCCGGTTCCGGTGCGGTCCGACTTATGCGTGCCGTTGGCCATGACGTCGCGCAGGAGGTCTTCATACGGGGTGGGGATGCTCACGAGTCCAGCTTACTGGTTTCGACCATGCGGACCCTCAGTAGATCGATGAGTGTCTCATCACCGACGCCGGCTGCCCAAGCTCCTTGTAGGCGCGCGTGACGCTCCCCGCGGCAGATCCCCGGATCGCCGCCGGGAGCGTCGCCACTAGTCGTCGAAAGGTTTGACCTGTTCCACGGACACAATCTTCCGTTCAGAGCCACGCGCCACCTGGCAGACGATGACCTCGCCCGGAGAAAGGAACGGATCGGACGTTGGCAGCAAGCCCCGCAAGGCGGCCGACATGTGCTGGCCCAGTTGGTTCAGCACGGTGGGCAACGCCGGGCGATGGGTGCACACAGCGATTGGCACCTGCTTATCGAACAGGGCCTCCACTGTAGCCGCCGTTTTCTTTGGTGACCGGTTGTGGTTGTGCTCGGTGAGGGCTTCAACCAGCTTTACCTTCGCTCCACTTGCCTTCGCATAGGGGGCAATGGTTGCTACGCAACGGGTCCACGGGCTGGTAACTATCCGTTGCGGCTTCCACACTTCCAACAGGCGCCGGACGGCAGCAGCCTGGCGTTGTCCGCTGGCGGCCAGCGGACGCTCGCCCTCAGCCTTGGTCCATGAGGACCTGGGCTTTGCCTTTGCATGGCGGATCAGTACGAGCGGCCACGTATCGAGTTCGCCCCGGATATGAGCCTTCTCGAGGTACTCGAGGGGCTCCACATCCGTGGGGTTGCTGAGGAAGGATGCAGCCCTGTCCGGGCTGCACCACATGACGCTGTCTACTTCCTTGCCGTCGGGCCTGAGCTGTTCGCCGTTGACCCGCATGGCCCAGTAGTGCACAACTTTCAGGCCGGCACTGACGTGGTAATGAATGGGCGGCAAGGGCAAGCCGAGCCAACTATTGAGGCCGATCTCTTCATGCACTTCACGGACGGCACACTGCGGAACTGTTTCGCCGTCGTCGAGCTTTCCTTTGGGCCAGGACCAATCGTCGTAGCGGGGCCTGTGGATCAGGAGCACCTCAAGGGCGCCCTTCTGAACGCGCCAAGGAATGGCACCGGCCGCGACAACGGCCACCCGTTCACCGGGGTGGTCCGTTTGATCCGCCACGGGGGTATCGCTTTTCAACTCGTTCCCTTACCGCCGGGCCGCAGCCCGCTGGCGTGACCGGGATGCAAGGAGCCAAGACTGCATGTCCAACAGAGGCTTTCCGTCCTCGTCAAGGTGGTGCCTGGTCCAATGACCTTGGTTGTCCAAGTGCCAACTCGCGGTTCCGTCGTCTACGTAACGGTTCATGAGGTCCACGACCGTCGCGGTGTCTTCCTTGCTGGCCAACTGGACGAGCGCCTCAACACGCCGGTCCAGGTTGCGGTGCATCATGTCTGCGGATCCGATGTAGACCACAGGATCTCCACCGTTTGCAAAAGCAAAGACGCGGGAGTGCTCCAGGAACCGGCCGAGGATGGAGCGGACCGTGATGTTTTCGCTCAGGCCCGGTACGCCCGGCCGGAGGGAGCAGATGCCACGGACCACCACGTCCACCTTCACACCGGCCTGTGAGGCGCGGTAGAGGGCGTCGATGATGGCTTCGTCCACCATGGAATTGACCTTGATCTGGACGCGGGCAGGAACGCCGGCGCGGGCGTTGCGGATTTCCGCTTCGATTCTTTCGATCAGGCCGGCACGCACGGAACGCGGCGCTACGAGCAGGCGTTTGAACGTGGACTTCGGCGCGTAACCGGAGAGCTGGTTGAAGAGCTTGGACAGGTCTTCGCCCACTTGCTCGTTCGCCGTAAGCAAGCCGAGGTCCTCATAGTAGCGGGCGGTCCGAGGGTGGTAGTTGCCGGTACCAATGTGGCAGTAGCGGCGCAGGCCGTCCACTTCCTGCCGAACCACCAGGGACAACTTGCAGTGGGTCTTCAGGCCCACAATGCCGTACACAACGTGCACGCCTGCCTGTTCCAGCTTCCGGGCCCAGGAGATGTTTGCCTGCTCATCAAAGCGGGCCTTGATCTCCACCAAGGCAAGGACCTGTTTGCCGGCCTCGGCCGCATCGATCAACGCGTCAACGATGGGGGAGTCGCCGGACGTCCTGTACAGGGTCTGTTTAATGGCCTGGACTTTGGGGTCCGCGGCAGCCTGCTCCAGGAAGGCCTGAACGGAGGTGGAGAACGAGTCGTACGGGTGGTGGAGCAGGATGTCCCGGCGGCGCATGGCGGCAAATACGTTGGCCGCCTTGGACGTTTCGGATTCGTTGAGATACCTGGACGTGTGCGGGACATGCTTGGGGTAGTGGAGATCGGGGCGGTCAATGGCGCTGATCGCAGAGAGACCACGGAGATCCAGGGGTGCCGGAACGGAGTAGACCTCGGACTCTTCAACGCCGAGTTCCCGGATGAGCAGCGCTTTGATGTTCGGGTTGATGTCCGTGGTGACTTCCAGACGCACAGGAGGACCGAAGCGGCGGCGAAGGAGTTCCTTCTCCAAGGCCTGGAGGAGGTTCTCGGCGTCGTCTTCTTCTACCTCAAGGTCCTCGTTGCGGGTGACGCGGAAGGTGTGGTGCTCCAGGACTTCCATGCCGGGGAAGAGCTTGTCCAGGTGGACTGCGATGACTTCTTCCAACGCAATGAAGCGGGCAACACGGCCTGGAATGGCACCTGCACGGGGGCCATCCACGGAGATCAGGCGCGGCAGCTGGTCCGGAACCTTCACACGGGCGAAGAGTTCCTTGTCGCTGATCGGATTGCTGACAATCACCGCAAGGTTCAGTGAGAGGCCGGAAATGTAGGGGAAGGGGTGCGCAGGATCCACGGCCAGGGGCGTCAGGATCGGGAAGACCTTTTCCTGGAACATGATGCTGATCCGGTGACGGGCATCTTCATCCAATTCATTCCAGTGCATGATGTGGATGTGTTCGTAGGCCAGGGCAGGACGGATCTGTTCGGCGAAGACACGTGCATGGCGTTCCTGTAGCTTGTGCGCCTCCTCACCGATCTGCTCCAGCACCTCGATGGGGCTCAAGCCTGCAGGGGAGGGAACAGCCAGTCCGGTGGCGATGCGCCGCTTCAAACCTGCAACGCGGACCATGAAGAACTCGTCCAGGTTGGAGGCAAAGATCGACAGGAAATTCACTCGTTCCAGAAGGAAGAGGTCCGGATCCTCCGCGAGTTCCAAAACGCGGGAGTTGAACGCCAGCCAGCTGAGCTCACGGTCCAGGAAACGGTCCGGCGTGATGTCGCCTTCGGGTTCCAGGCTCGGCGCAAATTCCGGGATGTCAATGCGGTCCTGGGTGGCTCGTGAAGCCGGAACTTCCGATGATCCGAAGCGTGGGGGCAGCGTGGCGCCCTTCGAAGTGGATCCGGCGGTGCCGACGGGGTCCGGCTGCATGGGGGTTCTCCTAAGCTCAGGACTGGGTTTCCTCCCACATTACAAGCAATTCCAGTGCCCGAATCCAAGAAGTCCCGGGCTTTCCTTGCGGCGGGATGCTGACGTTAATTCTTGGTTAAAGGTCCATACATCACATCGGTGTCCCAGCGGATAAAGCCAAGCTTCTGGTATAGGGATACGGCGGCCTGGTTGTCGGCGTCGACGTAAAGCATGACGGCGTGCAGGTCCTTGTCCTGCAGATGCCTGATTCCGGCCACGGTGAGTGCCTTGCCCAAGCCCAGGCCCTGCGCCTCGGGCGTCACACCCACTACGTAAACCTCGCCGATCGCGGGATGGGGTCCCTGCCGCGGGTGAACCTTGGTCCAGTGGAACCCCAGTAGTTCGCCGGCATCATTAACGGCCAGGAGGAAGCCGGCCGGATCAAACCAATCTTCGGCCTTGCGGGCCTCAAGGTCGGCGCGCGTCATCGAGCCCTGCTCGGGATGATGCGAGAAGGCCGCGCCGTTAGCTGCCAACCAAGCGTCCTCGTCCTGTCCCGGCACGAAGGCACGTAATGAGACCCCGTCCGGAAGGCCGACGTCGGGCAGTGCGGACGTGGAGGTCATCAGCCGCATCTTCCACAGTTCCCGCACGGGACCGTAGCCAAAACGAGTGGCCAGCTCCGCCGCGGCCTCGTGATTGCCGTGGGACCAGGCACTCAAGCCGTCAAAACCGCGTTTGCCTTCCAGCGCTTCCAGCAGGCGGCCCGCTACGCCTTGGTTGCGGTAGGCGGGGTGGACCGCCAATTCGAGGACACCCGTTGTTCCTGATGGGCCCGGCGCTTCAACGACGACGGCGATTCCCGCCAGATCTTCTCCGGTCGCCGGATCCGAATCCTCATCAGGGGCATAAAGGGCAAGCGACAGGACGGAGTGATCGCCCGCATCGACGCCCCGCAACATGACCAGTGTCTGTTCAGACAAGGGAGGGTTGCCGTCGGATTCCTCGGCGGCCGCTGCGAGGGTCCTGAAGTCCTTGAGGAGTTCGGGATCGAGGGCGCCGGTGACGAGCAGTACTGGCCAGTTCTCGGGGTGCGCGTGACTCATGATGCAAGGCTATACGTCCGGGGCAAGCACTGTAATTTGAAGTCCCCTTGAATCGGCTGTAGGCTCGTTATCTCGTTCGGCTTTGCGGCGGGGTTCTGTAGCTCACCGTGAAGTCAACACAGGGGGGATCCACCAGTGGGGTGGCCTCGATACGTTCGACCCGTATGTCCTCCACGAAAAGAAGAAGAGGCCAGGATTCTTGTGAATCCTGGCCTCTTCGTTTGTCTCTGAAGTGGAAGCCTTACGCTTCCGAGAGTTCGTCATCCGGGAGCCTGACCAACGTCAGGCGATAACCGACGTTGCGGACTGTGCTGATGAGGTTCTCGTGGTCAACACCGAGCTTGGCGCGAAGGCGTCGGATGTGCACGTCTACAGTCCGGGTGCCACCGTAATAGTCGTAGCCCCAGACTTCAGTCAACAGCTGCTGACGGGTAAACACGCGTCCGGGGTGCTGGGCGAGGTACTTGAGGAGCTCGAATTCCTTGAACGTCAGGTTCAGGGGTTGGCCGCTGACCCGGGCGGTGTAGCTCGCTTCGTCGATAACGACGCCGGCGGCGCGGATCTCCGTCTGGGTCTCCTCTTCGCCTGGTACAGCCCGGGCCATGGCCAGGCGGATTCTGGCTTCGACCTCAGCAGGGCCTGCAGAGTCCAGCACGATGTCATCCACTGACCACGCAGAAGAAACGGCTGCCATGCCGCCCTCGGTAAGAATCAGCATGAGCGGGGCGCTGAGTCCGGTGGCCTTCAGCAACTGCGTTAGGGAGCGTGCCCCCACCAAGTCCTTGCGGGCGTCCAGGAAGACGATATCCGTGGGATCGGTTTCGAGCAGCGCGGTCGGTTCTGCCGGGAGAATGTGAACACGGTGGTTGAGCAGCTCAAGGGCAGGCAGAATGTCCACCGAAGAGCCGGTGCTGTTCGTCAGGAGCAGGATGTGCGACATAGTTCCTCCAATGGGCTTTACGCGCATCATCGGGCGTCGAAACCGGAGTTTCACCGGCCGGTCACGGCAGCTGGCAAACCTTTGCCCGTTGTAACGGGATCAAGGCAAACAGTGTGCGCCGTTGAAGTCCGAGTATACCCACCCGAGCCCCGCCAGTCAGGGATTCGTGACGGGCTGCCACCGGAATTACGACATATTTGCCCGCCATAAGGCAGGATTGTCGAGAGGTCGTAAGGCGCATCGAATTGAGGTCGGGCACACAGTGAAGTCTTGGAGCATCGGGGTATTCGGACTCGTGGCGCTCGCAGCCATCGTGGCCAGCACCTTCGTTTCCCGGGAAGCCATGGTGGGCGTTGGCATCGTGGCGTCCGCGGCCGTGGGGCTTGGTTGGCCGCATTTCCTTGCAGTCCCGGCGAAGAAAACCCTGGCCTCCGTCATTGCCTTGGCCGGCGCCGGCTCGGCAGTCACGGCAGCTTACATGCCGGCTCCTGGATTCCTGGATGGTACCCCCGCCTTTATTGCCTTGGGGGTAATGGCGGTGTTCATCATCCAGCTCGTGCGGGGAACGGGGCAGGCACAGCGCCTGGAATCCACGCTCGGCTGTTGCGCTGGCGTCCTCTTGAATTGCCTCGGTGCCGGATGGATTGCCGGCGCCCGGTTCAACGGTGTCAAGGAAATGGTCCTGGTTGCCGGGTTGAGCGCCGCAGTTGCACTCCTGGTAGGCATCATTCGATGGCCGGACCGGATTGTGGCTCCCCTTGGCATCGTCATGGCCGGCCTCATGGGCCCCTTGGCCGGACTTGTTTTTTCCGACATCGCCGTCCTGCCTGCTGCCTTGGTGGGCATGGTGGTCGGATCGGTTCTGGTTTGCTTCCGGCGGATGACTACTCTCAGGCGCGGGCGGCTCAATATTCCCGCAGCACTGGGAATGGGTGTCGCGCCAGTTTGGGCCGTGGGAGCCTTGGCCTACTTCATAGACAAACTACTCATCTACTAACGGTTAGGATTGCATCATGTCTGTACTCGCATTTGAAATCTTCTTCCTCGTTCTCCTTGGCCTGGCAAGCATTGCCATGGCGTGGTTTGCGGGTTTCGTTGTTTACCGCCTTTTCAAGGGCCAGAAGTAGAGCCTTCTGATCCTGCAGTCCAAAAGAGGTAGTCGTTGTGCCTATTGAGATTCCAACAGACCTGACGCCTGAACTCGTCCCGCTTTCCTGGCTCATTGGTGAGTGGGAAGGCCGCGGCCGGCTTGGCAGTGGTGATGAGGATTCGGAACATTTCGTCCAACACGTCTCCTTCACCCATAACGGTTTGCCGTACCTGCAGTACAGGGCCGAGACCTGGCTCAGCGACGACGCTGGCGCAAAGTTGCGCCCGCTGACCGTGGAAACCGGGTTCTGGGCCCTGGAGCGCAAACTCCAGGAAGGCGACGGTGGTCCCGGACTTATCCCGGCGGACATCGTTCCTGTGCTCAAGACCGCCGATGAGGTTGAAGAACGCCGCAACAAAGAAGGCGGCTTCGATATCTCCGTGTCAATTGCCCACCCCGGGGGAATTACCGAGCTCTACTACGGCCAGATCAAGGGGCCGCAGATCCAGCTCACCACGGATATGGTGATGCGCGGCAGCCACTCCAAGGAGTACACCGCCGCAACACGGATCTTTGGCCTGGTGGATGGCAATCTCCTCTGGCGCTGGGATGTTGCCGCCAACGGCAAGGCGCTGGAAGCACACGCATCAGCGTTCCTGCACAGGGTTTCCTGACGCCGGCACGAGGTCTCACTGAACGTTCCACACGCAACCAGCAAAGGAGCAGCTAGTGAATAACCACCTCAAGCCGGGAGGCTACGAGGGCCTCAAGGCCGTGTTCTTCAACGGCACCTTGAAACCTTCGCCTCAGGTCAGCAACACCGATGGGCTGATCCGCATCAGCCGCGACATCATGGAAAAGCAGGGCGTCACCACCAGCCTCATCCGGACCGTGGACCACGATATCGCCAGTGGTGTCTATCCGGACATGCGCGAGCACGGCTGGAAAACCGATGAATGGCCAGAGATCTATCCCATGGTCGCCGAGGCCGACATCGTGGTGGTGGCCGGTCCCATCTGGCTGGGTGATAACTCTTCCCAAACCAAGAAGCTCATCGAGCGGCTTTATGCCCACTCCGGAGAACTGACTGACAAGGGGCAGTGGGCGTTCTACCCGAAGGTGGGCGGATGCCTTATCACCGGCAACGAAGACGGCATCAAACACTGTTCCATGAATGTGCTGTACAGCCTCCAACACATAGGCTTCACTATCCCTCCGCAGGCTGACGCCGGCTGGATTGGCCCAGTAGGCCCAGGGCCCAGCTACCTGGACGAAGGGTCTGGTGGTCCGGAGAGTGATTTTACTAACAGGAACACCACGTTCATGTCCTGGAACCTGATGCACATGGCCCGCCTTCTCAGGGATGCAGGTGGCATCCCTGCCTATGGCAACCTTCCGCAGGAATGGAAGGCCGGCACACGATTCGATTTCGAGAACCCGGAATACCGCTGACCCCGGAATATCTGCGAGTTCCGGAATACCACTGAGTTTCGGAATACCACTGAGCCGCAAGGACTTCTACTACATATGACTTACAAGAGCCCCCTGTTGTCGCGCCCTGGCGCCGTTGAAGACACTGGCCTGGATGCCGGCGTCGCGGCCCACTACGGCGAGCCCCTGCGGGAGCAACGCGCCCTGGCAACCGGAACCGCCGTCGTTGATCTTTCGCACCGGGGCGTGGTGACGGTGTCCGGACCGGACCGCCTCAGCTGGCTCAACACGCTGTCTTCCCAGCATGTGACCAATCTCCAGCCGCAGGTTGGTAGCGAACTATTGCTGCTCAGCGTCCAGGGCCGCATCGAGTTCGATGCACGGGTCATTGACGACGGTGAAACCACCTGGCTTATCGTCGAAACCGCGGAAGCGGCGCCGTTGGCCGAGTGGTTGAACAAGATGAAGTTCATGCTGCGTGTGGAGATCACGGATGTCTCCGGGGAGTGGGCTGTCCTTGGTTCCACGAAGCCCGTGGAGAAGCTCGGCGGTTACTTGGCTTGGGAAGATCCGTGGCCGCATGTAGGCCCGGGCGGCTATTCCTACAGCACCGTCCCGGAGGAGTCCCACCCTGGGCTGGAACGCCCATGGTTCGAATACCTCGTCCCGGCGGCAGAGTTGGAATCCGTGGTCGAAGGCCTTCCTCTAGCGGGTGCCATGGCGGCCGATGCCCTGCGGATTGCCGCGTGGCGGCCACGCCTGGGGGCGGAGACCGATGATAAGACCATTCCGCATGAGCTGGACCTTATTCGTACTTCCGTTCACCTGAACAAGGGCTGCTACAAGGGCCAGGAAACCATCGCACGCGTTCATAACCTCGGCCATCCGCCGCGGCGCCTCGTCTTCCTGCAACTGGACGGCTCACAGCACACGCTTCCGGCCGTTGGCAGCGTTGTATTTGCGGGGGAGCGCAAGGTGGGTACTCTGACATCTGTGGCGCAGCACTTCGAGATGGGCCCCGTGGCTTTGGCTGTCATCAAGCGCTCCGTTCCGGCGGATGAAACGTTGACAGTCATGGACGGCGAGGAGCCTTATGTCGCAGCCCAGGAAGTGATCGTCGCCCCCGACGCCGGCCAGGTCGTCGGGCGCCAAACCGGATTCCTGAAGGGACCCCACCGATGAGCCAACCAAGTCACAGCACCGGACCCGAAACCGGGTCCGCCAGCACCGATATGGGCGCCGACGACGAAGCAGTTGCCTTGGCCCATGCGCTCTTCGATGCCGCACGCGAAGGCGACACCGAGATGCTTCGCAGCTACCTGAACGCCGGTGCACCCGCCACGCTCACCAACGCTTCCGGAGATTCGCTGCTCATGCTTGCTGCCTACCATGGGCATGAGGAAACCGTGCAGTTGATTCTGCACCACGGCGCTGACGTGAATACCCCCAATGACCGTGGTCAGACCCCCCTTGCCGGGGCCGTATTCAAGGGATACACGGGCGTCGCCCGGGCGCTGCTGGACGCAGGAGCAGACCCCGACGCCGGAACTCCCACCGCGCGCGAAGCAGCCAAGATGTTTGCCAGGGCGGAAATATTGGCCCTTCTCGGCTAAGGCGCGGGGGGTTCCAAGAAAGCCCGGCAGCTACGACAACCGCACTAATGGGTGCGGGATCAGAGAACTTTCATACCAGCCGAAGGAATCCCTTGGAAAACGTAGCTAAGCCGTGGCCGGCGTTGTGGTCACTGGTCATAGGCTTCTTCATGATCCTTATCGACACCACTATCGTGTCGGTCGCGAATCCGCGGATCATGGAGGGTCTCAATACGGACATCAATGCCGTCATCTGGGTTACCAGCGCCTACCTCCTGTCGTACGCAGTTCCACTGCTCATCACCGGCAGGTTGGGTGACCGTTTTGGGCCGAAGAATCTGTACTTGATCGGCCTGGTGGTCTTCACTCTGGCTTCGCTGTGGTGCGGCCTCTCCGGCGATATCACCATGTTGATCGCCGCCCGCGCGGTCCAAGGACTCGGCGCGGCCATGATGACGCCGCAGACCATGGCTGTCATCACCCGTATTTTCCCTCCGGACCGCCGGGGTGCCGCCATGGGACTTTGGGGAGCAACAGCCGGCATGGCTGTACTCGTGGGTCCCATTCTGGGCGGGGTCCTGGTGGACGGACTGGGATGGGAGTGGATCTTCTTCGTCAACGTCCCGATTGGAATTGTTGCCTTCGTCATGGTCACGCGTTTCGTCCCGAAGCTGACTACGCACAGCCATTCATTCGACGTCGCGGGCGTGGTGCTCTCCGCCGTCGGCATGTTTCTTTTGGTCTTCGGCCTCCAGGAAGGCCAAACCTATAAGTGGGGAACCGTAACCGGTGCCGTTACCGTGTGGGGCTTGATCATCGCAGGGCTCGTGGTCCTGGTTCTCTTTGTTCTCTGGCAGTGGCTACTGGGCCGGCGCGGCGGGGAACCGCTGCTGCCGCTCGCTTTGTTCAAGGACCGCAATTTCTCGCTGGGCAACACCACCATCATGGTGGTCGGCTTCACCGTGACGGCGTTCCCGCTGCCCACCATCTTCTACTACCAGGTTGTGCGGGGCTTGACCCCCACCCAATCAGCCTTGCTGATGATTCCCATGGCAGTGATCTCCGGCGGCCTGGCGCCGGTGGTGGGTAAGCTGATCGACCGTGCCAACCCGCGCTGGTTCGCATCCTTCGGCCTGGTTTGTATGGCAGGAGCGCTCTTCTGGACAGCTTCACTTCTGCGTCCGGATACTCCCATTTGGATGTTCCTGCTTCCCAGCGCCCTGCAGGGTGTTGCCAATGGCTTCATTTGGGGGCCGGTATCCAATGCCACAACGCGCAACCTTGAGCCACGCCAAGCTGGCGCCGGTTCGGGCGTGTTCAACACTACCCGCCAGATCGGGGCAGTCCTTGGATCGGCGGCCATTGCCGCCCTGATCCAGGCCCGGCTTGCGGCCGAGTTGCCTGCAGCGCCAGCGGGAGCTCCGGCGAACGAAGCGTCCATGAACGGTGCCCTGCCCGAGGCCCTGCATGCAGGATTCTCGACGGCGATGGGCCAGTCGATCGTGCTGCCCGCCTGTGCGATTCTCGTCGGGGCAGTGGTGGCCATGTTCTTTGCCAAGCCGAGGTCCGTTGAAGGGTGGGGCGGTGCTGCTGCAAAGGGCGGTGCCGCTGCAAAGGAGGCTCCTCATGGCCGGGACACCGATGCAGCCGGTGCTTCGCGCCAGGACGCCGGGCGGAAGTAAAGGCTTAGGCTCAGCCGAGCAGCACGCTCGCATGGAGTCCGCCAGTGGCGAATCCCAAGCTCCGCGCCATCGCGAGCGCGCTGCTGTTGCTGACATCGGCCTTCCACTGGAGCGTCAGCCCGGCGGCCAGGGCTTCGTGGGCGGCAATCGATGCAGCGAGAGTTCCCAGACCCCGCCGACGCCAGGGGGGAGCTACCAGGACGCCCATGTTGGCCAGGATTCCCTCCCACTCGGAGTAGGCCCCGCACGCCACGGGAGTGGGCTGCTCTTCCTCGGGATGCATGATGGTGAAGCGGTACTCGAGGGCTTGCAGGCCCACTTCGTTGACGTCATCCGGCGGGCACAGCCCTTCCAGCGCGATCGCCTCTGGATTGCCACGTGAGACCGTGAGGTCTTCGGAAGGTTGATTGAGCTGGAGGTCGTCGGCAAAGAACAAGGCAGAGGACCCCAAGCCGTGTCCACCGTGGGAGCGGGTGAGGGTCAACAGCGTGACATGCTGGGCAAGCTCAGTGTCTGGAATTCCAGCGGCTGCGTCGAGGACCCATTGGGGTCCCACCAGTGCTGAGGCACCAAAAAGGCGGAGGAAAACGACCGCCCGCGCCGATTCGTCGGCGAGGGTGATGCGGTTTGAGGGGTCGGTTGGGTCTACGTCCGAAGTGGTGACCCGGGCCGCAGCGGCGGCGAAAGCGTCGTCGTCGAACCCCAAATGGCGAGCCCACGCCAGCTGGATAATGGCAGCGGACGTGGGCTCAAGAGTCATGGATTCAGCCTAGCCGACTAGCCGAACAGCACCGACGCTTCGTCGTAGCGGTGCTGGGGAACGGTCTTGAGCTTTCCCAGTGCTTCTTCGAAACCAACGTGGGAGATGTCCGTCCCCTTCAGGGCCACCATGGTGCCCCAACGGCCTTCTACCACTGAATCGATGGCTGCCATGCCCAGGCGGGTCGCCAGAACGCGGTCATAGGCAGTTGGTACGCCGCCACGCTGGATGTGGCCAAGAATTGTGGCGCGGGTCTCTATGCCGGTGCGTGCTTCGATTTCCGGTGCGAGCTGGTCCGCGATTCCGCCCAGGCGGGGTCGGCCAAAAGTGTCCAGTCCGCGTTCGGAGTGAGGGGATTCCATGTGGTCAGGAACGAAGCCTTCAGCTACCACCACCAGGGGCGCGCGACCGCGGTCGTGGGCTTCTTGGACCCACTCGGTGATCTGCTCGATGCTGACCGACTGTTCCGGGATAAGGATGGCGTGCGCACCAGCGGCCATACCAGCGTGCAGGGCGATCCAGCCTACGTGGCGGCCCATGACCTCGGCGATCATGCAGCGGTGGTGGGACTCACCTGTGGTGCGGAGGCGGTCGATTGCTTCGGTGGCGATTTCAACCGCGGTATCGAAGCCGAAGGTGTAGTCGGTTGCATCGAGGTCGTTGTCCACGGTCTTGGGAACACCAACAATTTTCAGTCCGGCATCGGTGAGTCGTTTTGCCGCCGCCAGCGTGCCTTCGCCGCCAATTGCGATGATGGCGTCAATGCCCAGGCGTTCCATGTGGGCCTTGATGACGTCCGGTCCGCCACCATTTTCGAACGGGTTGGTACGCGAGGTGCCCAGGATAGTGCCGCCCTGCTTGGCGATGCCGCGGACCAAGGTGCGGGGGATGTCGATGACATCACCTTCCACAACGCCGCGCCAGCCGTCCTTGAAACCCACGAACTCCTGGCCGTGGATTGCGATCCCCTTCAGGACCGCTCCCCGGATTACTGCGTTGAGTCCGGGGCAGTCGCCACCGCTGGTAAGAATGCCAATTTTCATGTTTGCTCACTCATGGCTTGGAGGAATACGTGTAGAGCGCCACGCTGAGCTCCCAACGATTCTAGACGTGGATGTGGGGTGGGACACAAATGGTTACTTTCGACCCCGGCCGTGCGGTATTGGAAATCTCCCTGAAAACAACGAAAGCGCCCCGGAGGTGCGGGGCGCTTTGTGTCGCTGACGTCGAAGTTGTTGGTCGTTGTGACCCTAACGGGAACGCTGGCTGGTGAACGATTCCAGCGCGATCCTGTTCTTCTGGTCCGGCAGGATGAGCCAAGCGAGGATATAGAACACGGCAGCCGGGCCGGGCAAGAGGCAGAAGAGCAGGAAAGCGACGCGAACATATGCGACGTCCACCCTGAGCTTCGCAGCGATCCCACCGCAGACGCCACCCAACCAGCGCTGGGGTCCACGCTTCAGGCCGAAGCCCCTGACGATGCTGAAGAACTTGTCCATGGCTACAGACTTCCTTGTTGTGGTTGCTTTGTCACGTTGTTGGTACCTGTCCCGATGGTGTTGGCAGTTACTTCGCAGGGCTCTTCGGTTTGCCAGCACTCTTGCGGGCGGCGAGGAGCCCTCCGATGACCAAGGCTGCGCCTGCACCGATCATGAGGCCGATCAGCACGTAGGTGCCGTCCAGCACCACCCAACCAAGGGTGGAGATCACCAACAAAGCGGCCAGGGCAATCACAATCAATCCCCACACCACGGTGCCGATCCGCGCCTGCTGCGGTTCGTCGTCGTCGATGTTCCGTTCCACCCGATAGCTGGGCTCAAGCGGTGGCGTGAGCGGTATTGGCTGGAGCGGCGGGGTTGGCTGGAGCCGCGGTGTTGGCTGGAGCGGGGGTGTTGGCTGCAGCCGCGGTGTTGGCTGGGGCTGCGGGGAGGGTGCCGGCTCCTCTGCCAGAGGCTCCCTTGCGGGGGTTTCCCTTGTCAGCGGTTCCGTCGGATTGTTGTTCTGTTCCTGGGTGAGCGGAGTGGTGGGCACTGAATTCTTGGCATCACTGCTGGATTCCGCTGCTTCACGGGCGTTGCTTGACTCGTTCGTGCTCATGTCAGTTTCCTTCCTGGATGGTCACGTTGCTGAAGGTGCCATCGATCTCCACCACGAGGTTGGCTCCGGGCTTTTCGGCGTTGTAGACCGTCCGCTCGTCCTGGAGGCGGCCGCCGCGGTCCGAGCCGTGTTCGTTGAGGTTGCCGAAAGTCATATCCGCCCTGACCTCAACGGGTACGTCGTCCGGGATGATGACGGTTACGTTGCTGAAGGTGGCGTCCACGGGGACCACGATTTCGGTGGTCAGCGGAGGCGTCAGGGCCAGATCGTCCAGGTTCACCGTGCCCTTGCCGCCAGTGACGTCCACCCCCTGCCGGGCCTGCTCGATGCTCAGCGGTGCCCAGTTCACGTCATGGAAGGTGAAGCGATCGCCATTCCGTGGGACAACATTGAAGATTCCACCGATGATCAAGGCCACTACCGCCAGGAAACCGAGGAAACCGGAGGTCCGTCCGCGCAACCCCGCGATGAGGATGCCCAGACCCAGAACCGCTGCGCCCGTGGCCCACACCACGGTGTTGGCTGAATGGCCGAGCTCGATGATGTTGCCGGCGTCCAACGCTTTCAGGGTGCCCCCAACCAGCAGTGCCACACCCGCGGTGACTGCAACCATCGCCGGCCCGGGGCCCCTGCGCCTGGCGCGGGGCGGCTTGGGTTCACCGTTGTGCGGCTGGCCGCCAAAAGGCTCGCCGCCCTGGGGAGGGGTAGGGCCGAAGGGCGGTCGCGGGCCTGATGGCTCGTATGTGCCAGCCCCATGAACCTGCGGTTTGGTGCCTGCCTGGCCTGGGCCGTACACCGGAACACCGCTGTTGGTCCCGGTAGCAGCGTTTGTCCCGGTTGCTGTTGGCGTTCCGTAGGCTGGCGGGGCTCCGTAGGAGCTGGCCGTTCCGTAAGAATTGCCCGCAAAGTTCTGTTGGGTCATGGGCTGGCCGGCCTTCGGTCCCTTGTTGCGTTGCACCAGGTAGTAGATGAGGTAGATGACGCCGCCCACCCAGAAGAGCGTCCACAACAGGCCAGGAACGCCGTTCCAGCCCCACCCCCAGAACCCGCGGCCCAGGCCGGGCAGCCCGATGATCGTGGTGATCAATGCACCCGTCATGCCACCGGACCAACGCCCGGCGGCTGCTTCCTGAACGTGGATGCGGCCGTCAGGTTCAGGCAGCAGGGCCCACGCCAGGCCGTAGAGGAGGACGCCAATGCCGGCAAAGAGCGCAAGGACGATGAATATGCCCCGAACAATCAGGGGGTCGATGCCGAACCGGTGCGCCACTCCGCTGCAGACACCACCGATCCAGCGGTCCGGCCCACGGCGGACGCCCTGGCCGCGGATCCAGTCGAAGAAGTTCTGCTGGGGTGCACCGCCGGGTTGGGGTGCAGCGGGACCGGTCCCGGAGGAAGGATCGGTCTGGGGAGACGGTTCCCCTGGGGCGCCGGCGGAGGTGCTGGCGTTGGCGCCAGGATCAGGTGTGCCGGCATTGCCAGGCGTTCCGGATCCCTCTGGGTTCATGCTGTTCGCGTTCATACTTCGATCCTGCCGTCCCGGGCATCCTGTCCTCTACTGGGGGATACCCTGAATGATCCCTGAGGGACCCCCGAAGAACGCTGGTTTCCGGTCCTGGCAACCCTGATCCGTGTTTGGATTGGTACATGACAACCGCTGTAGAACGCCCGCCGCTGGTCCGCAGCAGCGACCGCATGATCGCCGGCGTCTGCAGCGGACTGGCCGACCATTTGGGCTGGCCCGTGAAGTACGTCCGGCTGGGCATGGTTCTCGCATGCTTCGCCGGGGGAGCGGGGCTAGCCTTCTACGCCTGGCTGTGGACCATGGTTCCCACCGCTGATGAGAGCGCGCGCCGCAATGCCCGCCGGCCGGCGTCGCCTATTGCTCCTGCAGTCAGCTTTCCGCCGGCAACGGAGTCCGTACCAAGAGCGCCCGACGCCGGACCCGCACCGCCGGTGGTCGGCTCTCCAGCGGTGAGTGGCAACCCTTCGGCACCCGATGGCACAGGTGGCTTTGGTCCACCGTTTGGTAGCCCACCGATTAGTAGCCCCCTGCTTGGTAGCTCAGCGTCTGCCAGGACAACTACAGGCAGCCCGGCGGCTCCAGCCGGCGGTTGGGCCGAATCCGGAAGCCCCGCACTAGCCGTCTCGCGCTTCAACCTGCGAAGAATCCCTTATGGCAAGGAGATCCTGCTCGGAGCCGGCCTGCTTCTTGTCGCTGTGATCCTGATTGTCCGCCAGTTCGGCGTCGATGTGCCCTTGGGAACGCTGATTCCGGCAGCTGCCATCCTGGGCGGCGCGGCGATCGCATGGATGCAACTCGACGAGACCCGCAGGGCTGGTTTGGTAGACAAAACCAAGGCCGACCAAGCTGGCGGCTGGGTCCGCCTGGCTGCTGGCCTTGCGTTGGTGGTGGCCGGGGTCCTGGTCATGGTGTCCGGATCGGGATCCTGGGAGCAGACCTGGCTGGCGCTCCTGGCGTCCGTTGCCGTCCTGGGCGGCGTTGCACTGGTCCTACTGCCGTGGGGACTGAAATTCTGGAAGGACCTTGAGACTGAACGGGCGGGGCGTGTACGGGAAACCGAGCGCGCAGAGATCGCAGCCCACCTGCACGATTCGGTGTTGCAGACCCTTGCGCTGATCCAGCGCAGGGCAGGCTCGGAGCAGGATGTTGTCCGGCTGGCGAGGGCCCAGGAACGTGAACTTCGGTCCTGGCTCTTCACCGATGCCGCCAAGGACGCCGGACTCCTGGCCGAGCGGATCAAGGCCGTAGCCGCCGAAGTGGAAGATGCTCACGGCCAGGCCGTGGAAGTGGTTACCGTGGGCGACGCAGATATGACTGACAGGCACGAGGCCCTGGTCCAGGCAGCCAGGGAAGCCATGCTCAATGCGGCCCGGCACGGCGGGGGAACAGTATCCGTCTACATGGAGAGCACCGCAGGAAGTACCGAGGTCTTCATCAAGGACCGCGGTCCGGGATTTGACCTCGAATCTGTCCCCGATGACAGGCTGGGCGTCAAAGAATCAATCATCGGCCGCATGAAGCGCCACGGAGGCACGGCAACCATCAACAGCAGCAAGGACGGAACCGAAGTCCGGCTGGCCCTCCCCTCGATAAACGCCGACGGTAGCGATACACGCACTGGAGATGTGCCCAGCGGCGAAGTACGGAATGGAGAACCACGGCAATGAACAACTCCTCCCACAGCGGTGAGCCGCGCAGTGTACGAGTGGTGATCGTCGATGACCACACGATCTTCCGTTCCGGGCTGAAGGCGGATCTCGATCACCGCATGGACGTCGTGGGCGAGGCGGGCACGGTTGAGGAGGCCATTGCTGTCATTGCGGAAACCCGGCCTGAGGTTGTCCTGCTGGACGTGCACCTTCCCGGTGGCCTTGGTGGCGGAGGGCGCGAGGTCATTGCGGGGTCCGCGGCGCTGCTGGGCACCACCAGCTTCCTGGCCCTGAGTGTTTCCGACGCAGCCGAGGACGTCGTGGCAGTGATCAGGGCTGGTGCCCGTGGCTACGTCACCAAGACGATTTCCGGTGCCGGTATTTCCGATGCGGTGATCCGCGTGGCGGACGGCGACGCCGTCTTCTCACCCCGGCTGGCTGGCTTCGTCCTGGATGCCTTCGGTACGGCACCGGCGGACATCGCGGACGACGAATTGGACCGCCTATCGGCGCGTGAGCTGGAAGTCATGCGCCTCATCGCGCGCGGATACAGCTACAAGGAAGTGGCCAAGGAGCTGTTCATTTCCGTCAAGACCGTGGAGACGCACGTGTCCGCAGTGCTCCGGAAACTGCAGCTCTCCAGCCGCCACGAACTGACCAAGTGGGCCGCCGAGCGCCGCCTCCTCTGATCCTCTCTCACATCCGCCAGCCTTTGAACGGATCCTCTCTCACATCCGCCGGCCTTTGAACGGATGTTCTCTCACATCCCGCCGCTTAAACGGAAATGCTCCCGCACCAAACATTGGTGCGGGAGCATTCAACCTTGAAGCGCTGCCGGCAATCCTGAAGCGCTATTGGGCCATGAGCTATTTCGCCCGGCCCAGGAATTCCTGGATCCGGCGGACACCCTCGGCGAGGTCGTCGTCGCCCAGTGCGTAGGAAAGGCGGACGTAACCGGAGGGGCCGAATGCTTCGCCGGGAACGATGGCAACCTCGACCTCGTCCAGGATGAGCGCGGCCAGCTCTGCCGAAGTGCTCGGGCGCACGGGGCCGTGGGAGGTTTCGAATTCCTTACCCAGCAGTCCGCGGACGTCGGCATACACATAGAAGGCGCCCGTCGGCGTCGGGCATTCCACGCCCTCAATCGCGTTCAGGCCGGCGACGATTGCCTTGCGGCGGCGGTCGAAGGCGACCTTCATTTCGTCGACGGCGGTCAGCGGACCCGTGAGGGCAGCGGCGGCGGCGACCTGCATGATGTTCGAAACGTTGGACGTCGCGTGCGACTGGAGGTTGGTTGCGGCCTTGATGACATCGGCCGGGCCGATCATCCAACCCACGCGCCAGCCTGTCATGGCGTAGGTCTTGGCCACGCCGTTCAGGATGACGACCTTGTCGCCAAGCTCCGGGGCAGCGGTGGCGATGGAGGTGAACTCCACGCCGTCATAGGTCAGGTGCTCGTAGATTTCATCCGTGACCACCCACAGGCCCTTGGAAGCGGCCCACTTTCCGATCTCCGCAACCTGCTCCGGGCTGTATACGGCACCAGTCGGGTTGGACGGGGAGACGAACAGCAGGATCTTGGTCTTGTCCGTCAGCGCGGCTTCCAACTGCTCGATGGTGACGAGGTAGCCCTGCTCGGGACCGGCGAATACCTCCACCGGAACGCCTCCTGCGAGACGGATGGCTTCCGGATACGTGGTCCAGAAGGGCGTGGGGATGATGACTTCGTCGCCCGGGTCAACCAGGGTGGCGAAGGTGTTGTAGACAGCCTGCTTGCCACCATTGGTCACCAGGACCTGCGATGGGTCCACTTTGTAGCCGGAGTCCCGGAGGGTTTTATCGGCGATGGCCTTCTTCAGCTCGGGAAGCCCGGCGGCGGGGGAGTAGCGGTGGTACTTCGGCTGGGCAGCAGCCTCAATTGCTGCCTTGACGATGTAATCCGGGGTGGGGAAATCGGGTTCGCCGGCACCGAAACCGATCACGGGGCGCCCCGCGGCCTTCAGTGCCTTGGCCTTGGCGTCAACGGCAAGGGTGGCGGACTCGGCAATAGCGGAGATTCGTTGTGAAATGCGGGCGGCAGGTGTTCCGGCAGACATCTATGTACCGTTCTTCGCAGGCAGCTCGTGGGCTGGATGATGGGATTCGACGTAAACTACCTTATGCTGTTCTGCGGAGCTCCCGGGCGCCTGCTGGACAATGTGACTGATAATGATGCTCACATTGATTTATAAGCGGCCGGAAGGCCCGGAATTAGTCCGGTTCGACTAACGCGAAGTTCTTGCGTAGACTGGTTCACCGGTGTTGAAAAGCACCACAGGCTGAAGTGCGGCCTGAAACATGGATTCGATCCATAGGGTAGTGGCGCAATTGGTAGCGCAGCGGTCTCCAAAACCGCAGGTTGCAGGTTCGAGTCCTGTCTGCCCTGCGCAAGCTGTTCCGGCGGAAACGCCGGGGCAAGCGCAGCAACCATGGCTCTGATCAGAGCCGGGTCAAACGACTTTGCAAGGTGAGTGAGGACCAGGTGACCGAAACGGCTGCTAGCAGCTCAAAGGGCCGTCCTGCCAAGAAAGCCGATGCCGGCTTCTTTGCCCGAATTGCACTCTTCATCCGCCAGGTCATCGGCGAACTGAAGAAGGTCGTCGCACCGACCCGCAAGGAACTGATCAATTACACGGTCGTGGTGCTGGTGTTCGTAGCCATCATGATGCTCATCGTCACCCTGCTGGACCTTGCCTTCGGCACGGGAGTGAGCTGGGTCTTCGGTGGATCAGGTGCTACGGACCGCTAAGCGGATCTGTCCGTAAACCGTACGAAATTCCTTGATACTTTAGGAATTTTGTGGGGTTTGCGGAATTGAGCCATTTAAATAGGCATGTTAGGCAATGAGGAAGCAGGAGACCAAGTGTCTGAGCAGGAGCTTGAGGTAAACGAGGCTGAGCTGGATGGGCCCGCTGAAAGCACGGACGACGCCGCGGCTGAGGCTGCGGAAGAGTCGGAGGCTGACTCTGCTGCGCCCGAATCTGCCGACGTCGATGATTCCGAAGAGGATTTCGAGTCTGACGTAGACGCTGAGTCTGATGACGAGTCCGACGAGGATGCTGCTGATGTCTCGCTGGAAGCCGCTGCTGCTGCAGCGCCCGCGGATCCGGCTGAGGAATTCAAGGCCAAGCTGCGCCGCCAGGAGGGTGACTGGTACGTCATCCACTCCTACGCCGGTTACGAAAACCGCGTGAAGGCCAACCTTGAGACCCGCATCCAGACCTTGGACATGGAAGATTACATCTTCGAAATCCAGGTCCCGATGGAAGAAGTCGTCGAGATCAAGAACGCGCAGCGCAAGGTGATCAACCGCGTCCGCATCCCCGGTTACGTCCTGGTCCGCATGGACCTGACCGACGCTTCCTGGGGCGCCGTCCGCCACACCCCTGGCGTCACTGGCTTCGTGGGCAACGCCCACAACCCGGTCCCGCTGCGCCTTGACGAGGTCTTCTCCATGCTCGCCCCGGTCTTCGAAGAAGAGCAGGCCGAGAAGGGCAAGCCGGTCAACAAGCAGAACCAGGCTCCCGTGGCCGTCGACTTCGAGGTCGGCGAGTCCGTCATCGTCAAGGAAGGCCCGTTCGAGACCCTTCCGGCAACGATCTCCGAGATCAAGCCCGAGTCCCAGACGCTCGTGGTCCTGGTCTCGATCTTCGAGCGCGAAACCCCGGTTACGCTCGCATTCAACCAGGTCACCAAGATCTAGCTGATTCCAAGATTTCGCTCCCGTTCCGCCTGCTTTGCGGTTCGGAAGCGGCCGGCCGCCTTGCCATGGCGGCCACAAACCTGGGACGCGCTCCTGTGTCCCAGGAAGCTATTGAGAGAAGGACCCTACATTGGCTCCCAAGAAGAAGGTCACCGGCCTCATCAAGCTGCAGATCCAGGCAGGTGCCGCTAACCCGGCTCCGCCGATCGGTCCTGCGCTTGGCCAGCACGGTGTCAACATCATGGAATTCTGCAAGGCGTACAACGCTGCAACGGAATCCCAGCGCGGAAACGTCATCCCGGTGGAAATCACGGTCTACGAAGACCGTTCCTTCACCTTCATCACCAAGACCCCGCCGGCTGCAGAGCTCATCAAGAAGGCTGCAGGCGTTGCCAAGGGTTCGGCTACCCCGCACACCGTCAAAGTTGCCAAGCTGACCCAGGCACAGGTCGAAGAGATTGCTTCCACCAAGATGGAAGACCTCAACGCCAACGACATCGCGGCAGCTGCCAAGATCATCGCAGGCACCGCCCGCTCTATGGGCATCACGGTAGAAGGCTAGTAACCGTCGAAGGCTGTTTACAGCCTTCACCGCCGGGCAACCGGCATCTGAAACATTGAAATGTCGCAGGATCCTTGCCGGATCCACGACTTGTGGCAGGGCCCAGCGCGGTCCGCAGACCACAACTGCACAAGGAGAAATAAGCAGCATGGCAAAGCGCAGCAAAGCATATGAGGCAGCCGTAGCCAAGATCGAGGCAGACAAGGTCTACGCCCCGTTCGAGGCAATCACCCTCGCGAAGGACACCAACCCTTCCAAGTTCGACGCAACCGTTGAGGTCGCTTTCCGCCTGGGTGTTGACCCGCGTAAGGCCGACCAGATGGTTCGTGGCACCGTCAACCTGCCGCACGGCACCGGTAAGACCGCCCGCGTCCTCGTTTTCGCAACCGGCGACAAGGCTGAAGCAGCAATCGCTGCCGGCGCCGACTTCGTTGGTTCCGATGACCTGATCGAAAAGATCGCAGCCGGCTGGACCGACTTCGACGCCGCAGTGGCAACCCCTGACCTCATGGGCAAGGTTGGCCGCCTCGGTAAGGTCCTCGGCCCGCGTAACCTCATGCCGAACCCGAAGACCGGCACGGTTACCCCGGATGTCACCAAGGCTGTCAACGACATCAAGGGCGGCAAGATCGACTTCCGCGTCGACAAGCACTCGAACCTGCACTTCATCATCGGCAAGGTGTCCTTCGACGCTCAGAAGCTCGCTGAGAACTACGCAGCTGCACTGGAAGAGGTGCTTCGCTTGAAGCCGTCCGCTTCCAAGGGCCGCTACATCCAGAAGGCTACTGTCGCCACCACGTTCGGCCCGGGCATCACCGTTGACCCGAACGTCACAAAGGTTCTCACCGAGGCGTAAGCTCCGCGAGTACGAACTCTAAAAGGGACCGTCCGGCATTGCCGGGCGGTCCCTTTTTGTGCCTTCGTTCCGGCTGGCTATGACTTGTTTGGCACCTGCGGCGGCCGTAGGCTGTGGGGCGTGGCGTCGTCGTCGAACTTTTCCGCCAGCGGTGGGCTCACCATAGAGCCATTGCCTGTTCCGCAAGGGCCGGAGGCCACAGCCTCACCGGACTTCAAAGCCTTCCATGCGTTACGCATCGCCCATGAGCTTGCTTTGTGGGGGGATCTGAACCATTCGGCCACCCTTGCCGAGGCGTTCAGGTTCTGGCAGGGCAACGAATACGAAAAGCGGCAGGTTTACTTGGCCCGCCTGGACGGCGTCGTGGTGGGCTCCGGTTCGCTGACCCTCCCGCTGAGCGAGAACACGACGACGGCGGGTGTGGACGTCGTCGTGGACGCTGCTTTCCGGCGGCGAGGCATCGGGACGAGGATCCTGAAGTTCCTTGAAGAGGCGGCAGTGGAGCGGAACCGCACTTCCCTTGACGGGTACTGCGGGGAGCCGATCGCCCCCGTGCTGGCCGGGGAAGCCCTGCTGGAGGCAAAGTCCGGTACGGGCGGTGTACCCCTGGACGCGGCATCGACCCGCTTTGCCTTGCACCACGGCTATTCCCTGGAACAGGTGGAAACCAGTAGCACACTGACCCTGCCGGTTGATGAGGCCCACCTGATCGCGCTTGAGGTGGAGGCGATGCGTCGGGCAACGGAGTACGACATCATCGCTTGGACGGACGAATGCCCTGAAGAACTCGTGGATCGCTTTGCCACGCTGAAGAGCCTCATGAGCACGGAGGTGCCCATCGCCGGTCTGGGGTGGGAAGGCGAAGAGTGGGACGCCGTGCGGGTTCGGCGTGAGGAATCCACGTGGCAGGCAAGCGGCGTGAACTCAGTTGTAGCTGCCGCCCAGCACCACGGGAGCGGGGAGTTGGCGGCCTACACAGTCCTGACCCACCGTGAGGCGTTGCCGGCGGTCGTCAACCAGGAGGACACACTGGTGGCTCCCGGGCACCGGGGACACGGCCTTGGCATGCTGGTCAAAATCGCCAATCTTCGGGGTGTAGAAGATCTTTGGCCGGACGCCACGTGCGTCATGACATGGAACGCCAATGAAAACCGGCATATGCTGGCCATAAATATCGCCCTTGGATTCAAGCCTTCCGGTTTTGAAGGCGAATGGCAGAAACGGCTGGGATGACTGTAGACGAGGCGAAGACCGTTGTAGTCGAGCAGCTATGGGTGCCGGACAATCTGGACAGCCCCAAAGCAGGGGATTTCCTGGACGCCGTGGAGGTTGCCCGGCGGGTCCGGATGCAGACCTGGGGGAGTGACGACCTCGCGTACACGCCCTTGGAGAAGCTGCTTGAATTTTCCGACCCCTACGAGCGCCAGATCATTTTGGTAGCCAAGGTGGACGGGGTCATCGTGGGAACAGTGGACATTGCGCTGCCGCTCGCGGACAACATGGACCTGGCGGAGTTCACCCTGGATATTCTCCCGGAGTATCAGAGCCAGGGCGTCGGACGCCAGCTTCTGGAGGCCGCTGAGCAGTTGGCACGGTCCGAGGGCCGCACCATGGTTTTGGTGGACACGAACCACCCGGCAACCTCGCTAACAGAGATACCTGAAGACCAATTGATTCCCGGCAGCGGCCCAGGCTTCGTTCCTGTCAGCAGCAGGGAAGTGGACTTTGCCCAGCGGGCCGGGTACACACTTCAGCACATCGAACAATTCAGTTCCTGCGTGTTGCCGCTGGATTCCAAGCTGGTTGCGGATCTTCAAGCCGAAGCCGAGGATGCGAACGCTGGCCGCTACAGGCTGCACCACTGGACTGATCGGTGCCCTGAGGCTTGGTTGGAGGCCGTGGCGGAGCTGGAAAACGCTGCGGGTGAGGTTGTCCACGGTGAGGACGGCGAGGAAGAAGACTCGGCTGTCGAGGTTACCGGGATGGTCTTCGACGCCGCGGTTTTGCGCGAAACCGAAGACGCCGCATTGGCGCAGGGCCGGCGTACGGTGGTTACCGCCGTCGAGCATATTGAGAGCGGGCGGCTGGCAGGCCTCACCACCATCAGCGTCCTCGCGCATCGCCAGGACGTCGTTTTCCAGGACGATACTTTGGTCCTGCAGGAACACCGCGGCAACAAGTTGGGCCTGCTGATCAAGGTTGCCAACATGGAAAGGCTCAGTGAGCAATTTCCCGATGCCCGGGTCATTTACACCTGGAACGCACCGGAAAACCGATACCTCCTGACCGTGAACAAGCAATTGGGATTTACGACGGCGGGAGTCACCGGGCTCTGGCAAAAGGAGCTTCCGGATCGGGGACCGAAGGTCACCTCGTCGGAGTAGCGCGCACCCGGCAGGCCTAGCCGATTTGGTTTGCTGATCCCTCTCCCGTAACCTTGAAGTACCAAAGACCGTCGGTTGATGGGAATCCACTCTTTCGAGCGCAGCTCAATTCTGCAGCGACGCCCCTGAGAACAAAGTGCATTCCTTGACGAAGGACCCTGAACATAGGGCGGCCAACGCAGGTGAACGAAGCAAGTCTCCGCAGTGCAAACTGCGTTGAGCCAAGCCCCGTGCATCTGCGCGGGGCGTTTTTAGTTTTAGCTCTCGTGAGCGGGGACCCGGAAGACCGGCTTTATTCCCCGGAAGGAGGGTTATGACAACGCCTAGCAAGGTCTCCGCTGTTGCAGAGATCACCAACGATTTCAAGGAATCGAACGCGGCTGTCCTGACCGAATACCGCGGGCTCACTGTTGCACAGCTCAAGGAACTGCGTGTTGCGCTCGGCCAGGACACCAAGTTCTCGGTCGTCAAGAACACCCTGAGCGCCATTGCAGCCAAGGAAGCTGGTGTCGACGCGTTCGGCGATCAGCTTGCCGGCCCCACTGCAATCGCCTTCATCAAGGGCGACGCTGTTGCTGCTGCCAAGAGCCTGACGGACTTTGCCAAGACCAACAAGCAGCTGGTTATCAAGACCGGTTACTTCGAAGGCAAGGCATTGGACGCAGCAGGTGTTGCCGCACTGGCAGCCCTGGAGTCCCGCGAGCTGCAGCTTGCACGTGTTGCTGGTGTCCTCAAGGCCCCCGCATCCGCTGCCGCACGCATCATCGATGCACTGCGCCTCAAGCTTGAAGAAGAGGGCGGCGCACCTGCACCGGCCGCTGAAGAAGCTCCGGCCGCCGAGGCTGCTGCTGAAGAGGTTGCGGCTCCGGCCGAAGCCGCTGAAGCTGCAACCGAAGAGAACTAAGTTCTCCCCCCAATCAAACTCTGGTGCAGGGAGCGGCATTGTCCGGATCTGCACCGACTAATGGAAGGACGCCACCATGGCGAAGCTCAGCAACGAAGAGCTCATTGAAGCTTTCAAGGAACTGACCATCATCGAGCTCTCCGAGTTCGTCAAGCTCTTCGAAGAGACCTTCGAAGTTACGGCTGCTGCTGTTGCAGTTGCTGGTCCCGCTGCCGGCGGTGCCGCTGAAGCTGCTGAAGAGAAGACCGACTTCGACGTCATCCTCGAATCTGCTGGCGACAAGAAGATCGCAGTGATCAAGGAAGTTCGCGCCATCACCTCCCTCGGCCTCAAGGAAGCCAAGGACCTGGTTGACAGCGCACCGAAGGCTGTTCTCGAAGGCGCCAACAAGGAAGCCGCAGAGAAGGCAAAGGCTCAGCTCGAAGAAGCTGGCGCAACGGTTACCCTCAAGTAACTCGTCTTGCTTTGGAAGCCCCGTCCGGTTCACCGGGCGGGGCTTCCTGCTTTAACAAGCAACGCGGGGTCACTTACGGCCCATCCCAGGGGGAATTACGGGCCGTAAGTGACCCCGCGTTGGTTTAAGCGGGTTCACTGATGTCCGCGACGGTGGCATTCAGTGCGGAGGTCAGGGCGTCGGCGTCCACGAATGCACTCCTGCCGTGCGCGCCGGCACCCATGGAGATGCGGCGTCCGGTGATGGTGGCATCCGCATACACCGGCCAAGGGGTCGTGCTTCCCAAAGGAGTGATGGTCCCGCGTTCATAGCCGGTTGCGGCCAAGGCAACATCGGCGTGCGGCAGCGAGAGCTTGTTGACGCCCACCAACGCCCGCAGCTTGGGCCAGGAGATCTGCCGGTCGCCGGGGATCAGCGCGAAGAGGAAGCTACCATCGCGATGCTTGACCACGAGGGACTTTACGATGTCCCCGGGGCTGATCCCAAGGATGCCTGCGGCCTCCTCGAGACTTCTGGCAGCAGGACGCTCGACGACGTCAACGTCCAGTCCGCGCGCGGCGGCGTCGGACAAGAACCGTTCGGCCCCGTTCATTTGTGGTTCCACGCCGGATGCCATCAGTCGCGGTACAGCATCAGTCGCGGTACAGCAGGAGGGCTTCACCCTGGCCACCGCCGCCACAGAGGGACACTGCAGCCTTGCCCGTTCCCCTGCGCTTGAGTTCGTGGGCCGCGTGCAGGGCAAGCCGGGCGCCGGAAGCACCGATCGGGTGGCCGAGGGCGATTGCGCCGCCGTGGATGTTGCACTTCTCCAGCGGGTAGCTCAAGTCCTTCAATGATTGGACGGCCACTGAGCCAAAGGCCTCGTTGATCTCGATGAAGTCCAGGTCCTCTGCAGTCCATCCGGCCCGCTTCAATGCTTGCGAAATAGCGTTGGACGGCTGGGAGTGCAGCGAGTTGTCCGGACCGGCCACTTGGCCGGGCTTGCCCACGACCGCAAGGTATTCCAGCCCGTTGTCCTTGGCAAAGCGGCGACTTGTCAGCACGAGTGCGGAGGCGCCGTCGGACAGGGGAGAGGAGTTGCCGGCGGTAATGGTGCCGTCCGTAGCGAAGGCGGCCTTCAAAGGGGCAAGGGTTTCCAGTGTGGTGTTCGGGCGAACGCCCTCGTCCGAGGTGAGGTTTACTGGATCGCCCTTACGCTGCTTCACGCTCACGGGAGCGATTTCGGCGTCGAAAATTCCCGCAGCGATCGCGGCAGCCGCGCGCTGGTGGGATGCAGCAGCAACTTCGTCCTGCGCCCGGCGGTCAATGCCCAGCGTTACGTTCTTGGTTTCTGTGGACAAGCCCATGGACTGGCCATCGAACGCATCCGTGAGGCCGTCATGTGCGGCAACGTCCAATGCCTGGATTGCGCCGTAGGTCCAACCCTGCCGGGAGCCGGGGAGCAAGTGCGGCGCGCGGGTCATGGATTCCTGGCCCCCGGCCACAACCACGGTGGCGTCCCCGCTGCGGATCATCCGGGCGGCATCTATGACAGCCGTGAGGCCGGAGAGGCAAACCTTGTTGATGGTGACGGCAGGGATGTTCCAACCAACACCTGCCGCGATGGCGCTCTGCCGTGCAGGATTCTGGCCAGCGCCCGCTTGCAGCACCTGTCCCATGATGACAGCGTCCACTTGTTCGGCTTTTACGCCGCTGGCCGCCAGTGCGGCGCTGATGGCGTGGGCGCCAAGGTCGACGGCGGTGAATCGGGCAAGCTGCCCATTCAGCCGACCCTGTGGGGTACGGGAAGCAGCAAGGATGACAACGTCATTGTCGTCAGCGGAGTTGTTCATGGTCTCTCTTCCGATCCGTGGTGGTGTAGCCAAGGCTATCGCGCGGTGTGCGCCAGCCTATCCTTTTCAACGTTCCTACCCATCGCTGGATTCCACGTCACGAGATTTCACGACTGGTTTGACGCCTCTGTCCGGCAGATGCCCCGGTCAGAGTCCGTGGACCCTGTATAGGTGCCTGTAGCAACAGTGCTTGCATTCGCGGACAATCTGGGGTAGACAGGAAGGCTACTTTGCCGTATCGTAGATATTTGCGTCTTCCCTGTTAACCTTCAGCCTTCATATAGCGGTGGGCTTTACCTCTCAGCTGCAACATTGACGTGCCGTTCACAACGTGCACTGCATGTTCGGACTGGGTCCGGGTCATATAGCGGAACCGGAATAAGTATGCTGCGGAGCACTCCGCATCATGCAAACGGGGGAGATCTGAAAACGCCTGAAGGTCTGTGGAAGGATCCCTCTTGGTCGCCTCGAGCACCTCTAATAACGAAACCGCTAACACGGCAAGCACCGATGGTGCCACTCGCCGCCTCTCATTCGCAAAGATTCACGAACCCCTTGATGTTCCGAATCTTCTCGCCCTGCAGACGGACAGCTTTGACTGGCTCGTCGGAAACGAACGCTGGCAGGCGCGGGTAGCGAAGGCTGTCGAGGAGGGCGACCTCAGCGTCGCCACCACCTCCGGACTTGCCGACATCTTCGAAGAGATCTCCCCCATCGAGGACTTCCAGGGCACTATGTCCCTGAGCTTCTCCGAGCCGGAGTTCGCTGATCCGAAGTACACCATGGCCGAATGCAAAGACCGTGACGCCACTTACTCGGCACCGCTGTATGTCAAGGCCGAGTTCATGAACAACAACACGGGCGAAATCAAGCAGCAGACCGTGTTCATGGGCGACTTCCCCCTCATGACTGAAAAGGGAACGTTCGTCGTCAACGGCACCGAGCGTGTCGTTGTCTCCCAGCTGGTCCGTTCGCCGGGCGCCTACTTCGAGCGCACCGCGGACAAGACCAGTGACAAGGACATTTTCACTGCGAAGATTATCCCGTCCCGCGGTGCATGGTTCGAACTCGAAATCGACAAGCGCGATCAGGTCGGCGTTCGCCTCGACCGCAAGCGCAAGCAGTCGGTCACCGTTCTGCTGAAGGCCCTCGGTTGGACCGAAGGCCAGATCCTGGAAGAGTTCGGCCAGTACGACTCCATGCGTGCAACGCTGGAGAAGGACGCCACCGAAACCCGCGAAGACGCACTTCTGGACATCTACCGCAAGCTGCGTCCGGGCGAGCCGCCCACCGTCGAGGCTGCCCAGTCCCTGCTGGACAACCTGTACTTCAACGCCAAGCGTTATGACCTCGCCAAGGTTGGCCGTTACAAGATCAACCGCAAGCTCGGCATCGACCGCTCCCTTGGTGACAAGGAAGCTTCGGTCCTGCACGTCGAAGACATCGTCGCCATGATCAAGTTCCTCGTCGCGCTGCACGCCGGCGAGAAGACTCTCATGGGCAAGCGTGATGGCGAAGACCACGAGCTCCGCGTCGAGATCGATGACATCGACCACTTCGGCAACCGTCGCATCCGCGCCGTTGGCGAACTGATCGAAAACCAGGTCCGCACTGGCCTTTCCCGCATGGAGCGTGTTGTTCGCGAACGCATGACCACGCAGGACGTCGAGGCCATCACGCCGCAGACGCTGATCAACATCCGCCCGGTTGTCGCTGCCATCAAGGAGTTCTTCGGAACCTCCCAGCTGTCGCAGTTCATGGACCAGAACAACCCGCTTTCGGGTCTGACCCACAAGCGCCGCCTGTCGGCTCTTGGTCCGGGTGGTCTTTCCCGTGACCGCGCAGGCATGGAAGTTCGAGACGTTCACCCGTCCCACTACGGACGTATGTGCCCCATCGAAACCCCTGAAGGCCCGAACATTGGTCTGATCGGTTCGCTGGCTTCCTACGGCCGCATCAACCCGTTCGGCTTCATCGAGACGCCTTACCGCCTCGTTTCCGAGGGCGTTGTTTCGGACGAGGTCCAGTACCTCACTGCCGACGACGAAGCTGAAGTCCTGATCGCACAGGCCAACGCTCCGCTGGACGCTGACAAGAAGTTCTCGGAAGAGACCGTCCTTGTCCGTGCCCGTGGTGGTGGAGGCGAGCCGGTTCTGGTTCCCGCTGCCGAAGTTCAGTTCATGGACGTTTCCCCGCGCCAGATGGTGTCCGTGGCAACCGCCCTGATCCCGTTCCTCGAGCATGACGATGCCAACCGTGCACTCATGGGTGCCAACATGCAGCGCCAGGCTGTGCCGCTGGTCCGTTCCGAGGCTCCTTTCGTGGGTACCGGCATGGAGCGCGCAGCAGCAGTCGACGCCGGTGACGTTGTCATCGCGAAGAAGGCCGGTGTGGTCACCGAGGTTTCCGCTGAGCTCGTTGTCATGATCAACGACGACGGCACGGAGACCAACTACCGCATCAACAAGTTCGCCCGTTCCAACCAGGGCAACTGCTACAACCACCGTGTCCTGGTCAACGAAGGCCAGCGCCTGGAAGTCGGCGGCATCATCGCCGACGGTCCTGCAACGGACCAGGGTGAACTCGCCCTCGGTAAGAACCTGCTCGTGGCATTCATGTCATGGGAAGGCCACAACTTCGAGGACGCCATCATCCTGTCCCAGCGCATTGTTGCTGAGGACGTTCTTTCCTCCATCCACATCGAGGAGCACGAGATCGATGCCCGCGACACCAAGCTTGGTGCCGAGGAAATCACCCGTGACATCCCCAACGTGTCCGAGGAAGTCCTTGCAGGCCTGGATGAGCGCGGCATCATCCACATTGGTGCCGAGGTTGAAGCCGGAGACATCCTGGTTGGAAAGGTCACACCCAAGGGTGAAACCGAACTGACTCCGGAAGAGCGTCTTCTCCGCGCTATCTTCGGTGAGAAGTCCCGCGAAGTCCGCGACACCTCCCTGAAGGTTCCCCACGGCGAGTCCGGTACGGTCATCGGCGTCCGCGTCTTTGACCGAGACAACGACGACGAACTGCCCCCGGGCGTGAACCAGTTGGTCCGCGTCTACGTTGCAGCCAAGCGCAAGATCACCGACGGCGACAAGCTCGCCGGCCGTCACGGCAACAAGGGTGTTATCTCCAAGATCCTTCCGATCGAGGACATGCCCTTCCTTGCAGACGGTACCCCGGTGGACATCGTCCTGAACCCGCTTGGTGTTCCGGGTCGTATGAACGTTGGCCAGGTCCTGGAAACCCACCTCGGTTGGGTTGCCAAGACCGGTTGGAAGATCGAGGGCGAGCCGGAGTGGGTCAAGAACCTGCCCAACCTGCCCCGTGAAACCGGCCAGACCACCGTTGCCACCCCGGTGTTCGATGGCGCCCGCGAAGAAGAAATCACGGGACTGCTTGACTCCACCAACGTGACCCGCGACGGCGACCGCCTGATCGATTCCTCCGGCAAGACCCGTCTGTTCGACGGCCGCTCCGGCGAGCCGTTCCCGGACCCGATCTCCGTCGGTTACATGTACATCCTGAAGCTCCACCACCTGGTGGACGACAAGATCCACGCGCGTTCCACCGGTCCGTACTCCATGATCACGCAGCAGCCGCTGGGTGGTAAGGCACAGTTCGGTGGCCAGCGCTTCGGTGAAATGGAAGTGTGGGCGCTCGAAGCTTACGGCGCTGCCTACACGCTTCAGGAACTCCTCACGATCAAGTCCGATGACATTCATGGTCGTGTGAAGGTCTACGAAGCCATCGTCAAGGGCGAGAACATCCCTGAGCCTGGCGTTCCCGAGTCCTTCAAGGTCTTGATCAAGGAAATGCAGTCGTTGTGCCTGAACGTGGAAGTTCTTTCCACCGATGGAACCACGATCGAAATGCGTGACTCTGATGACGCAGTCTTCACGGCTGCGGAAGAACTGGGCATCGATCTGTCTCGTGCAGAGCCCAGTTCCGTAGAAGAGGTCTAGTAGCCGTTCCGGTGGGCAGCAGTACGTCACTGTCCACCGGAACAGCTCCCTCTTCCCGTAACCAAGACTTCAGAATTTAGAGAACAAGAGAGAACAGGGACCATATGTCCAGCGAATCCTCCTTCGGCCTCATGCAGATCGGCCTCGCCACCGCGGAAGACATCCGTGGCTGGTCTTACGGTGAGGTCAAGAAGCCGGAAACCATCAACTACCGCACGCTCAAGCCTGAGAAGGACGGTCTTTTCTGCGAGAAGATCTTCGGTCCTTCCCGCGACTGGGAATGCTACTGCGGCAAGTACAAGCGCGTCCGCTTCAAGGGCATCATCTGTGAGCGTTGTGGCGTTGAAGTCACCCGCGCCAAGGTGCGCCGTGAGCGCATGGGCCACATCGAACTGGCTGCGCCCGTAACCCACATCTGGTACTTCAAGGGCGTTCCCTCGCGCTTGGGCTACCTCTTGGACCTGGCTCCGAAGGACCTTGAGAAGGTCATTTACTTCGCTGCCTACATGATCACCAGCGTTGACACGGAAAACCGCCACGCTGAACTGCCGAACCTCCAGGTCGAGCACGACCTCGAGAAGAAGCAGCTGGTGGACAACCGCGACAGCGACATCGCCACGATCGCCCGCGACCTTGAAGACGAGCTTGCCCGTCTTGAAGGTGAAGGCGCCAAGGCTGCCGACAAGAAGAAGGCCCGGGACTCCGCAGACCGCCAGATGGCGAACGTCCGCAAGCGTGCCGACGCCGATATCGAGCGCCTTGAGCAGGTCTGGGACCGCTTCAAGAACCTCAAGGTCGCTGACCTTGAGGGCGACGAGGGCCTGTACCGCGAACTGCGTGACCGCTACGGCATGTACTTCGAAGGCTCCATGGGTGCCGAAGCGATCAAGAAGCGTCTTGAGACCTTCGACATGCAGGCTGAAGCCGAGTCGCTGCGCGACACCATCCAGAACGGCAAGGGCCAGCGCAAGACGCGTGCCCTGAAGCGCCTGAAGGTTGTCAACGCATTCCTCACCACCAACAACAGCCCGCTCGGCATGGTTCTGGACGCCGTCCCGGTGATCCCGCCGGAACTGCGCCCGATGGTCCAGTTGGACGGTGGCCGCTTCGCGACCTCGGACCTCAACGACCTCTACCGCCGCGTGATCAACCGCAACAACCGACTCAAGCGACTGCTTGACCTTGGTGCTCCGGAGATCATCGTCAACAACGAGAAGCGCATGCTTCAGGAAGCTGTTGACAGCCTCTTCGACAACGGTCGTCGTGGCCGCCCAGTTACGGGTCCGGGCAACCGTCCGCTGAAGTCCCTGAGCGACATGCTCAAGGGCAAGCAGGGTCGTTTCCGCCAGAACCTCCTCGGCAAGCGTGTTGACTACTCCGGCCGTTCGGTCATCGTCGTTGGCCCGCAGCTGAAGCTGCACCAGTGTGGTCTGCCCAAGCAGATGGCGCTGGAGCTCTTCAAGCCGTTCGTGATGAAGCGCCTGGTTGACCTCAACCACGCGCAGAACATCAAGTCGGCAAAGCGCATGGTCGAGCGTTACCGTCCGCAGGTTTGGGACGTGCTGGAAGAGATCATCACCGAACACCCGGTGCTGCTCAACCGTGCACCTACCCTTCACCGCCTCGGCATCCAGGCCTTCGAACCGCAGCTTGTGGAAGGCAAGGCAATCCAGCTTCACCCGCTGGTTTGTGGCGCCTTCAACGCTGACTTCGACGGCGACCAGATGGCAGTGCACCTGCCGTTGAGCCCGGAAGCCCAGGCCGAAGCCCGCATCCTGATGCTGTCCTCGAACAACATCCTGAAGCCGTCCGATGGCCGCCCGGTTACCCTGCCTTCGCAGGATATGATCATCGGCCTGTACCACCTGACCACCAAGCGCGTCGGCTCTGCCGGCGAAGGCCGCATCTTCTCCTCGGTTTCGGAAGCCATCATGGCGTACGACGCCCGCGATCTGCACCTGAACTCCCAGGTCAAGATCCGTCTGGAGAACTTCGTGCCTTACGCCGGTTGGGAAGCTCCGGAAGGTTGGGAGCCGGGTCAGCCTGCTCTCGTGCAGACCTCCCTGGGCCAGGTCATCTTCAACCAGACGCTGCCCGAGGATTACCCGTGGGTTGAGGCTGTTGCGGACAAGGGCGAACTGTCCCGGATCGTCAACGACCTCGCCGAGCGCTACCCGAAGGTTGTCACGGCCGCAACGCTGGACAACCTGAAGGATGCCGGTTTCTACTGGGCAACCCGCTCGGGCGTCACCGTGGCTATCTCCGACATCGAGGTGCCTACGTCCAAGCCCGCCATCCTGGCTGGTTACGAGAACATGGCCGCCAAGATCCAGGGCCAGTACGACAAGGGCCTGATCGACGACGACGAGCGTCGCCAGGAACTGATCGAGATCTGGAACAAGGCCACCAACGAGATCGCCCAGGCGATGCGTGACAGCCTGTCCCCGATGAACACCATCAACCGCATGGTGTCCTCCGGTGCACGTGGTAACTGGATGCAGGTTCGCCAGATCGCGGGTATCCGTGGTCTTGTGGCCAACCCGAAGGGTGAGATCATCCCTCGCCCGATCAAGTCCTCCTACCGCGAGGGCCTGTCCGTGTTGGAATACTTCATCGCCACGCACGGTGCCCGTAAGGGTCTGGCCGATACCGCTCTCCGTACCGCCAACTCGGGTTACCTGACCCGTCGTCTGGTGGACGTTTCGCAGGACGTCATCGTCCGCGAAGAGGACTGCGGTACCGAACGTGGTCTGCTCACGCCGATCGCCGTTCCGGATTCCAACGGTGAGCTCGTCCTGGACGAGAACGTCGAGAACAGCGCTTACGCACGTACGCTGGCTGTCGACGTCGTCGATGCCCAGGGCAACGTCCTGGCTGCCGGTGGAACCGACTGCGGCGACGTCGTTATCGACCAGCTGCTGGCTGCAGGTATCACTGAAGTCAAGGTCCGTTCCGTACTCACCTGTGAGTCCAAGGTCGGCACCTGTGCACTCTGCTACGGCCGTTCGCTGGCAACGGGCAAGACCGTGGACATCGGAGAGGCCGTGGGCATCATCGCCGCACAGTCCATCGGTGAGCCCGGTACCCAGCTGACCATGCGTACGTTCCACACCGGTGGTGCCGTTTCTGCTGGTGGTGGCGACGACATCACCCAGGGTCTGCCCCGTATCCAGGAGCTCTTCGAAGCCCGTACTCCGAAGGGTGTTGCACCGATTGCTGAAGCAGCCGGCCGCATCACCATCGAAGAGTCCGAGCGCCAGATGCGCCTGGTGATCACTCCGGACGATGGTTCCGAAGAGATTGCCTACCCGGTGCTGCGCCGTTCCCGTCTCCTCATCGAGGATGGCGAGCACGTCAGCGTCGGCCAGAAGCTGATCAACGGTCCGGTGGACCCGAAGCAGGTTCTGCGCATCATGGGTCCCCGTGCCGCACAGAAGTTCCTTGTGGACGAGGTCCAGGGCGTTTACCGCAGCCAGGGTATTGGTATCCACGACAAGCACGTCGAGGTTATCGTCCGCCAGATGCTGCGCCGCGTGACCGTCATCGAATCCGGCGACTCCGACCTGCTCCCTGGTGAGCTTGCAGAGCGCTCCCGCTTCGAAGACGAGAACCGCCGCGTCGTGTCCGAGGGCAAGTCCCCGGCTTCGGGTCGTCCGGAACTCATGGGTATCACCAAGGCGTCCCTGGCAACTGAGTCCTGGCTGTCGGCCGCTTCCTTCCAGGAGACCACCCGCGTCCTGACGCAGGCGGCCATGGAAGGCAAGAGCGATCCTCTGCTCGGCCTCAAGGAGAACGTCATCATCGGTAAGCTCATCCCGGCCGGTACGGGCCTGCCCCGTTACACGGAGGTCACGGTTGAGCCGACCGAGGAAGCAAAGGCAAGCCTGTTCACGGGCCCCAGCGCTTTCACCGATTTCTCCTATGACGCCCTGGGCGGCGACGGTGCTCCCGAGTTCCACGCCATCCCGCTGGATGACTACGATCTCGGCAACGACTTCCGCTGAAACCAGCAGTAGTTAATGGCTGAAGGACGGGCCCCGCACTCAAGAGTGCGGGGCCCGTCCCGTTAACGGAACGCCATACACCCGATTAAGGCCTCAGATCAAGCCGTGCTAGAATTTTGGTAATTGTTCTGTGTGGCAGTGGATGAAGGCCGCCGCAGCATCATTTTGGTTTTGTTCTCATGGTGCTGGGTGGAGCCTGTTTCCGGGTTGCGGGCAACATGCGCAACGAATGCCGCACTTTTGCACGCCTACCGGATGTTTCGGCCGGCCGCATGAGCAACGCCAAAGTTCCCACGTTTACACTGGCTGGCGCCTGTGTGTGGGGGCAGAGATCAAACAACGGAGAACACGAAAGTGCCTACGATTAACCAGCTGGTCCGCAAGGGCCGCACGCCGAAGGTCTCCAAGACCAAGGCTCCCGCGCTGAAGGGCAGCCCGATGCGCCGCGGTGTTTGCACCCGCGTTTACACCACCACCCCCAAGAAGCCGAACTCGGCTCTTCGTAAGGTGGCACGTGTGCGCCTCAACGGTGGCGTTGAAGTTACCGCTTACATCCCCGGCGTTGGCCACAACCTCCAGGAGCACTCCATCGTGCTCGTCCGTGGTGGTCGTGTGAAGGACCTTCCGGGTGTCCGCTACAAGATCGTCCGCGGCGCACTCGACACCCAGGGTGTCAAGAACCGCAAGCAGGCCCGCAGCCGTTACGGCGCAAAGATGGAGAAGAAGTAATATGCCTCGCAAGGGTCCGGCCCCGAAGCGGCCGCTAGTTTCCGATCCCGTTTACGGCTCCCCGTTGGTCACTCAGCTGATCAACAAGGTTCTGGTTGACGGCAAGAAGTCCACCGCAGAGCGCATCGTTTACGGTGCCCTCGAAGGTGCACGTGCCAAGTCCGGCGGCGACCCCGTTGCTGCCCTCAAGAAGGCCATGGACAACGTCAAGCCTTCCCTCGAGGTGCGTTCACGCCGTGTTGGTGGCGCCACCTACCAGGTTCCGGTTGAGGTCAAGCCGGGTCGCTCCACCGCCCTCGCCCTGCGTTGGCTCGTGGGCTACTCCAAGGCCCGCCGCGAGAAGACCATGACCGAGCGTCTCCAGAACGAAATCCTGGATGCCTCGAACGGTCTCGGTGCCGCTGTCAAGCGTCGCGAAGACACCCACAAGATGGCCGAGTCCAACAAGGCCTTCGCACACTACCGCTGGTAAATCCTCCCGGGCGCCGTCGGCTCAACCGAGCCGGCGGCGAACGTGTAGTCCATCCGAAAGGGAGACCCCGTGGCACAGGACGTGCTTACCGACCTTAACAAGGTCCGCAATATCGGCATCATGGCCCACATCGATGCCGGCAAGACCACCACTACCGAGCGCATCCTGTTCTACACGGGTGTGAACCACAAGATCGGCGAGACGCACGACGGCGCCTCGACGACCGACTGGATGGAACAGGAAAAGGAACGCGGCATCACCATCACGTCTGCCGCCGTGACTTGCTTCTGGAACCAGAACCAGATCAACATCATCGACACCCCGGGCCACGTGGACTTCACGGTTGAGGTTGAGCGCTCCCTGCGCGTCCTCGACGGTGCTGTCGCAGTGTTCGACGGCAAGGAAGGCGTGGAGCCGCAGTCCGAGACTGTTTGGCGCCAGGCTGACAAGTACAACGTTCCGCGTATCTGCTTCGTCAACAAGATGGACAAGCTGGGTGCGGACTTCTACTTCACCGTAGACACCATCATTTCCCGCCTTGGTGCCAAGCCGCTGGTCATGCAGCTGCCGATCGGCGCTGAGAACGACTTCATCGGCGTGGTTGACCTCCTCGAAATGCGTGCCCTGGTTTGGCCTGGCGACGCAAAGGGTGACGTCACCATGGGCGCTTCCTACGAAGTGCAGGCAATTCCGGCGGACCTCCAGGCCAAGGCTGAAGAGTACCGTGCACAGCTCGTAGAGACTGTGGCTGAAGCCTCCGAAGAGCTCATGGAGAAGTACCTCGAAGGTGAAGAACTCACCCTTGAGGAACTGAAGGCCGGCATCCGCAAGATGACCATCAACTCCGAGCTCTACCCCGTGTTCTGTGGCTCTGCCTTCAAGAACCGTGGCGTACAGCCGATGCTTGACGCTGTTGTTGACTTCCTGCCGAACCCGCTCGACGTCCCGCCGATGATCGGTCACGATCCCCGCGAGGAAGAGAAGGAACTCACCCGCAAGCCGTCTGCAGACGAGCCGTTCTCGGCCCTCGCCTTCAAGATTGCTGCGCACCCGTTCTTCGGTCAGCTGACCTTCATCCGCGTGTACTCCGGTCACGTTGAGGCCGGCGCCCAGGTGGTCAACTCCACCAAGGGCAAGAAGGAACGTATCGGCAAGCTGTTCCAGATGCACGCCAACAAGGAAATGCCCGTTGAGGGCGCTACCGCCGGCCACATCTACGCAGCCATCGGTCTGAAGGACACCACCACAGGCGATACCCTGTGTGACTCCAACCAGCAGATCGTCCTCGAGTCCATGAGCTTCCCGGAGCCCGTGATCTCGGTTGCCATCGAGCCCAACACCAAGGGTGACCAGGAGAAGCTCTCCACGGCTATCCAGAAGCTCTCCGCTGAGGACCCGACCTTCCAGGTCTCCCTCAACGAAGACACGGGCCAGACCATCATCGCCGGCATGGGCGAGCTCCACCTGGACATCCTGGTGGACCGCATGCGCCGCGAATTCAAGGTTGAGGCAAACGTCGGCAAGCCGCAGGTTGCTTACCGCGAAACCATCAAGCGCGCTGTAGAGCGTCACGACTACACGCACAAGAAGCAGACCGGTGGTTCGGGTCAGTTCGCAAAGATCCAGATCGCGATCGAGCCGATGGACACCTCTTCCGGCGAGCTGTACGAGTTCGAGAACAAGGTCACCGGTGGCCGCGTTCCGCGCGAATACATCCCGTCCGTTGACGCTGGTATCCAGGATGCATTGAACGACGGCGTCCTGGCCGGCTACCCGGTTGTCGGCATCAAGGCCACGCTGATTGACGGCGCGTCCCACGATGTTGACTCTTCGGAAATGGCGTTCAAGATCGCCGGCCGTATGGCTTTCAAGGAAGCTGCACGCAAGGCGAACCCTGTTCTGCTCGAACCGCTCATGGATGTTGAGGTCCGCACACCTGAGGAATACATGGGTGATGTTATTGGTGACCTGAACGCCCGTCGTGGCCAGATGCAGTCCATGGAGGACGCAGCAGGTGTGAAGGTTATCCGTGCACACGTTCCGCTGTCCGGCATGTTCGGTTACATTGGCGACCTCCGTTCCAAGACGCAGGGTCGTGCCGTGTACTCCATGACGTTCAACAGCTACGCGGAGGTCCCGAAGGCTGTAGCCGACGAGATCATCCAGAAAACCCGCGGAGAGTAATCTCCCGGAAAACGGATGCTATTCCGATTCCGGGAGGGCATCTTAGCGTGTGAGGTGGGGCTGCGGCGAAGGCCGCGGCCCGGCCCCTGCGCGAACAGGCTCTAGGAACTAGTATTGGTTCCTGAATCTGCAATTTCACCAAAACCAAGCCCCCAAGTAGACTTGCTAAAGTTTCTGCCGCGAAAAGCGCGGCCGAGGAGCACTTCACTTGAAATCGTTCTAGGAGGAACCTGTGGCAAAGGCAAAGTTCGAGCGGACTAAGCCGCACGTCAACATCGGCACCATTGGTCACGTTGACCACGGTAAGACGACGCTGACTGCCGCCATTTCCAAGGTGCTGTACGACCAGTACCCGGATCTCAACGAGCAGCGCGACTTCGCGTCCATCGACTCTGCTCCGGAAGAGCGCCAGCGCGGTATTACCATCAACATCTCCCACGTGGAGTACCAGACCGAGAAGCGTCACTACGCACACGTTGACGCCCCGGGTCACGCTGACTACATCAAGAACATGATCACCGGTGCTGCCCAGATGGACGGCGCAATCCTCGTGGTTGCCGCAACCGATGGTCCGATGGCCCAGACCCGTGAGCACGTTCTGCTCGCCCGCCAGGTTGGTGTTCCCTACCTGCTGGTCGCACTGAACAAGTCGGACATGGTTGATGACGAAGAACTCCTCGACCTCGTCGAAATGGAAGTTCGTGAGCTCCTGAGCTCGCAGGGCTTCGATGGCGATGAAGCTCCGGTTGTTCGCGTTTCCGGTCTGAAGGCTCTGGAAGGCGACCCGGTTTGGGTCAAGTCCGTCCAGGACCTGATGGCAGCTGTCGACGAGTCCGTTCCGGACCCCGTACGTGACCGCGACAAGCCGTTCCTGATGCCGATCGAAGACGTCTTCACCATCACCGGTCGTGGCACCGTTGTTACGGGCCGCGCCGAGCGTGGAACCCTCGCCATCAACTCCGAGGTCGAGATCGTTGGCATCCGCCCGATCCAGAAGACCACGGTTACCGGTATCGAGATGTTCCACAAGCAGCTCGACGAAGCATGGGCCGGCGAGAACTGTGGCCTCCTGCTCCGCGGTCTCAAGCGCGACGACGTCGAGCGTGGCCAGGTTGTCGTCAAGCCGGGTTCCATCACCCCGCACACCGACTTCGAGGCCAACGTCTACATCCTTTCCAAGGACGAAGGCGGACGTCACAACCCGTTCTACTCGAACTACCGCCCGCAGTTCTACTTCCGTACCACGGACGTAACCGGCGTTATCACCCTGCCGGAAGGCACGGAAATGGTTATGCCTGGCGACAACACTGAGATGACCGTTGAGCTCATCCAGCCGATCGCTATGGAAGAGGGCCTCGGCTTCGCTATCCGCGAAGGCGGCCGCACCGTTGGTTCGGGACGTGTTACCAAGATCATCAAGTAGTTTCTACTTGTAGATCGGCAAACTTCCGGCATCGCCGGTAGCAAGCTAAGGAAGAACCCCATCGCTTATGTGGTGGGGTTCTTCTTTGTTATCATTAATCTATCGATTGGATTAATGTCGTGCAGGCCTTATGCCCGGCATCACCGTAGGAGCTTCCATGCTGGGATTCTTGACAACAGGCCTTGTGCTGCTGCTTTTGGCCGCTATCGGCGTCATTGGCTACGCGCTGGGCGTGGTGCGGGGCCGGCGGGAGGGGGCCCGTTCGACGCCGCCTGTCAGAATCGACGACGCCGCCACTTACCGTGCGGGGTATCTCGCCGGGCATCTGGCAGGTTGGGAGGACGCGCGAGGGCAAAGCCAGCGGCCCGCAGTGCGGCAGCAACCGGCGACAGTGGAGCAATCGGCGACTGTAGTGCAATCGTCTGCTCCACGGCAGCCGGCGACGTTCCAGCCGACGATCTTGCCTCCTGTCTTTCAGCAAGCGGTGGGGATCGCTGCGCCACCCGCGGTGCCGCCGTCGTACAGTCGCGGGCCGGTTCCCCCGCGCAATGTGGCTCCTACGCCACAACAACTGCAATTCCAGCCGACGCTTCCCCCGCGCGAGAGCCCGGAAACGGTAGCGGCGAGAAAGGAGAAGCGCGACCGCCAAAACATCAACATCACGTTGTACGTCGCGAGTCTGTTGCTTGTTGCCGCTGGCGCCCTGTTTGTTGGAACCAGCCTTCCGGAGGTTTTTCGTTTTGTGGCTATTTGGGCCATCACCATCTTGTTCTATTCTTCGGGGCTCATCATCCAGCGAAGGGTGCCTCGGCTTCGCCCGGCAGCCATAGCCTTTACAGGTACAGGGCTGGCATTGGTCCCGGTTACAGGCTTGGCCATGTACAACTTTGCCCTCCATGACGGCCCCATGGCATGGCTGATCACGTCATTGCTGGGAACTGCTGCCTACGTTTACGCTGCGCTGCGCCTCGATAACAAGGTGCTGGCGTTGCTCTCACTCACCTTCGTGGTTTCCGCTGCCTGGTCCGGAGTATCAGTGCTTGGCGGTGCCTTGGTCTGGTACTTTACCGCGCTGATTGGCGTTGCCTTTCTCTTCACACTGGGTGCACTGGTTCGCCCCCGTTGGCTTCCTCCGCTCTATATGCGTCCTCTGGTGGTACTGCATCCGTTTGTGGTGCCGTTCGTCGGGCTCGCCGTCAGCATGACGCCCAATTTCCTGGCCAAGGGGGAGTACCCCATGGTCATGGTGATGTGCGGGCTTTATTTTGCCGTGATGGTGTTTGTGAAGTCAGATCAGCACCGATTGCTCAATTTCTATGGCGCCCGCACCGCCTTCACCCTGGCCGTTTTGGGTCTTGTGTGGGATGTATCTGCGGACTCAAGCCGTGTGGTGCTGGCTGCAATCATCTGCCTGGGGGTTCAATCGGTTGGAGTCGCGTTCGGCGGAAAGCGCGTGGTTTCGCGCACGTGGTGGTACGACGCCGTCTCGTGCCTCGGGCTGCAAGTTGTTGCCGCGGTTGTCCTCACGGTCATGCTTGGCGTGGGAACATTCCAGATGCCGGAGTTTGTGCCGTTCTTCATTGCTATGCCGACAGCCATGGTGCTGGGCTGGAAGCTGGGCCACGGGGCAGAGTTCGCACCGGCCGCCGTACTTGTTGTAGCAGCACCGTTCGTTGGGTTGCTGGGTGCGTGGCCTGTGACCGTGCTGCTCGCTGTCGCGGGCCTCTATTGGTTCCTTCTGGGAGCCATCACGCCGGGGCCCCTTCGACATGTCTACTTCCTGGCTGGGCGGGTCGCCCTGACGCTAGCCGTAGCGGCGTCGGCTGCGGGCGTCTTCACCGATCATCCGGGCAGGTCTTCCTACACGTTGTTCGCTTTCCTGGCGGCGTGTGCCGTACAGCAGCTGGTGAGTGCCTTGCTTGAGGGCAACGGTGTTCGCACCGTGGGAGGGCGGGCGTCCACAGCGGGGTTCGGCGGGGCGGCGATGGCAGGACTTCTTGCTTTGCCTATTTTCGATGACGCACCCGGGCGGCCCACTGTGGCAGTTGCTGTAGGAGTAGTGGTTGCCGCAGGAATGGTCTCCGGCTGGTTGGCGTTCCCGCAAGGTAGGGACAGTAGTAGTTCCGGTCCCACAGGTGGTGGCGTGCTGATCTGGCGTCCGACAATGGGGGAGTTCCTGGCTCCGGCCGCCGCTACGGTGGCAGGCATCGTGGCTGCGGTTTCTGTGTCGCGCACACTGGCTAACGTGGTTCTCTTGGCCGCTGTCACATACTTTTGCGCCACAGCCCTCCGGTCGCCAGCTTCCTTGCATAGGCAAAGCTACTGGTGGTTGGCGCGCGCTGCAGGAACCGTGTTGGTGGCCTCGGCCTACTACGACACAACGAAGGACGCCCTATTCCAGATTGCCGGTGAAGGGGTTGGCGTCGGCCTGATTGTCATCGTCGTCCTTGCTCTGCAGCTGATGCTGCCGCTGCGTGCAGGTTATGTTGCGAAGTTCCTGCGGCCCGCCATTATCGATGCTGTAGTCGTGCTTGCCGGGATGGTTCTGTGCAGTATGTTCCTCACCATGGCGCCCGGGGTTCGCGAGGGCTGGCAGCCAGGTGCGAGTGCCACCATTACGGCTCTTGCGGCTGTGGCCATCAGTACGACGCTTCGAGCCGACAAACTGGGATGGTTGTTCGCTCCCGCGGCAATGGTTCTGCTGTTCGCGCTCCGGCTAGGAAATATCAGGGATCTGGAACTCCTGCTGGTCATCTTTACGGCATATAGCGGCTTCATGGTTGCTGTGACCGGCAAACGCCTCGCCCGCGGTGGATACCTGTTGGCTGTGCGGCTTCTGTCCGGGGTCTTGGTCACCCTAGTGGTGGCCGACTTCACGGAGTCGGCTGCGGCTACGTCCGTCGCTGTCGCGCTGATCCTCATCCTGCAGTTGCCAGTGCAGTTCCTTGTGCAGTCCTTCCTCCGGGGCCGAGGCAGCGATGACCCCTTCCAGAAGGCAATGGTTTGGGCTGTACCAAGTGCACAGCTTCTTCTCCCACTGGCCTACTTACTCACAGCAGATTACGACGGCGGTGGCCGTTGGGTGCTCCTCGTGGATTTGGCGTTCGTTCCGCTAGGGGCCGTGATTGCGTGGCGCACCTTTGGTGCCCGGGGAGCGCAGTACTTCGGGATCGCTGCAGTCACAGCAGGAGTGATTGCGGCTGGACCATCTCTGGGCTTCCCATCCGATACGTGGCTGTATCAGCCGTTGCTGGACAAGTATCAAGTGCCATGGGTGCTGCTGGGGCTGGCGGTGGTTGCCGTCGTAGCCAGGGCAGTTTTCGCGCCTGTGAACGCAGGGCCCGTCAAGACTGGCGAGGGTTCCGTTGCAGCTGTGGCCGAACGGTGGTTGTGGTTGGTTTCTGCACTGACTTTCACCACTACCGGCGGTTTGTTGGCTGTGACGACGTCGCTGTCGCTTAGTGGTTTTACCGTCCTGGTTCTGGCGTCCGTGCTGTTCGCTGCCTCGCACTTTGAGTGGATGCCCTCCCTCTATGCCGCTGCCGCGCCCGCCGCGCTGGTTGGTGCCGTGACCGCCGTCGACGGTTTGCTGGATGGGCGGGAGTTGACCGCCTGGGACTCCTTCCTTCCCTGGCTGATAGGCGCAATGGGAACCGGGGCAGCCATGTATGTGGTCCGACGGTTGGGCGGCCCCTCTATCACCTCACAACCCTGGCGGCGCAACGCCCTGGTGATAACTTCGATCACCGGGCTTGTCATAGCTGCGGCCGTCGGCCTGGGACGGGACCAGACCTCGCTGGTGGGTGCGGCCCTGATCCTTGTTTCCGGAGTGTTGGTGGTTACCGAGGTCACGAACGGCAAGTGGCTGGCCGGAGAAATCACTGTCCTCGCAACCCTTGCGGGATTCCAGCGGGCGCTGCTGTTTGTGGATGGCGGCTCGCCTGATTGGTTCTGGGCGGCACAATGGTACGTCGTTGCCGGCGCGGTTATGGCAGAGGTGCGCTACATGGGCCGGCAACGTTCCGAGGGACAAATGCGGCTTACAGTCACAGCAGGGCTGCTCTCCTTGACCGCCGTGGGGACAATTTTCGCGGGGACATCATCCCAGCAGATCTATGTCCTCGTGGCCCATGTGGTGCTCCTGGTGGCCGGACTTCTCCTGGCCGAGCGCATGTTCGTGTGGTGGGGCGCTGCGGGCGTGGCTGCCAGTGTGATGTGGGCGCTGCGAAGTTACGCATTCGCCATGCTGGCGCTCGTTGCCTTGGCCCTGATCGTGCTGGCGGTATGGCGGCTGAATCGAAAACCGCCAGCAACCGGCGGCAACATCCCAACAGAAGAAACTACACAAGCATCCAGCCGGGATGGGATCCGCTAACGTTGAACCCTATGAGAGGAGCACCATGGAATTCCTGATTTTCCTTGTCATCATCGCGGTGATCGGCGGCGGACTGCTGTGGGGTCGCAAGTACTTCCGCCATGAAATTGACCGCGCCAAGCGCATCAACCGCGCCAACAAAAACAAGTAGCCCGATCGGTAGTTAACCCACATGGGCTAGGGTTCCCGGTGGCGTGCCCGTTCCAGTGCCCGGAACCAGTAAAACGAGTCTTTGGGTGTGCGCTCCAAGGTATCGAAGTCCACATGCACCAAGCCAAAGCGTTGCGAGTACCCTGCCGCCCACTCGAAATTGTCCAGTAGCGTCCACACGTAGTAACCGCGGAGTTCAACGTCCTCGGCGATGCCGCCGGGTCCTGTAGCAGTCAGAGCGTGGCCAAGATGCTCCGCCAGGTAACTGATCCGGTTATGGTCCCGTATGGGCCCATCCACGTGCGAAGGCTCGGGGAAACTGGCTCCTCCTTCGGTGATATAAACCGGTGGAAGGGCGTCACCGTAGCGGTCCTTCATCTCGCGGAGCAGTACTGCCAAATGCTCCGGCGCAACCGGCCAGCCGAACCCGGTCGTTTCGTACTCCTGATAGGCGGCCAGATGGAATGGCACTTTCGTCATTTCTACGGCAGTGCCTGTGGGGATCTCCGCGGGTCCGCGCCCGGCAGCAACCTTGATGGGGTAGTAGTAGTTGAGCCCATAGAAGTCCAGTGGCTGGCTGATCAGCTCAAGGTCACCATCCCTGACGGTTCCCAATGACCGGAACCACGGTTTCATGGGCAAAGGTGGCCTGGGGTACTGACCCAGCAGGACGGCGTCAGCATATATGCGATTGAGGAGCACATCGAAGGACTGGGCCATCAAGCGGTCCGAGAGGCTGTTGCTCGCCGGGCGGACGGGGGAGTGCATGTTGGAGATGCCGATCTGCCCCTTCACCCCGGCTTCACGCAGGGCGCGCACTGCCAAGCCATGGCCCAGCAGTTGGTGATGCGCAGCTGGCAAGGCATCGAACAACAACTGGCGGCCGGGCGCGTGGACCCCCAAGGCATAGCCCTGGAGCGTGACGGAAACTGGTTCATTCATGGTGACCCAGTGCTCCACGCGGTCCCCAAATCGCTCTGCTGCAGCGCTGCAATAGACAGCAAAGCGTTCCGCTGTATCCCGGTTCATCCAGCCGCCCGCGTGTTCAAGCTCCAAGGGAGTATCCCAATGGAAGAGCGTTGCCATGGGTGAGATGCCCGCAGCAAGGAGTTTGTCGATCAGGCGATCGTAGAAGTCCAGCCCACGTCGATTGATTCCGCCCTTGCCGCCGGGCTGGATCCTTGGCCAGGAAAGGGAGAAACGGTACGAATCGATGCCGAGTTCCTGCATCAGGGTGACATCTTCGTCGGCGCGGTTGTAGTGATCGCAGGCTATGGTGGGGGAGTCGGCGTCGACGATTGCTCCAGGCTTTTGCGCGAACGCATCCCAGCCCGACGGTCCCCGCCCATCAGCGGTCACGGAACCTTCAATCTGGAAGGCGGCGGCCGCGACCCCCAGCGTGAACCCTGGACGTAGGCGCGCGGCCAGATCTTCCACGGAACCCGTATCCTGGGCGGTCATTCCACTATCATCCACAGCGGGTGGCAGATGTGGCAATGCCCGCAAAGGGCCCGATTGGCCTTTGGTCTTTAATTCCGGCATACTGGATGAGTTGTTCAAGCGCTTCTTCGTGTCCCGATCCGGATAATGCCGGGTGTCAGGGTCCAGGCTGAAGCCCAAACATAACCCTGAACCCCATGGAATGCGGTCGAGTTTGCGTGAAAATCGCGACACGCCCGACCGCGGGGGTCGGTGCGCCGGCAGGTTGAGGAACCCGGAATGATCCGGATTCAGCTTGTGCGGCGTGTGGTGGTAAAACCTCAAACGCTTCGGCGGCCACGCCAACAGGTAAGTAAACAGAGCAGCCCTAACTAGAGCAGCACTAGCTGAAAGAGAGTCAGGCGACATGGCGGGACAAAAAATCCGCATCCGGCTGAAGTCATATGACCACGAGGTCATTGATGTTTCAGCGCGGAAGATCGTTGAGACGGTCACGCGCGCAGGCGCAACGGTAGTCGGCCCGGTGCCGCTTCCGACGGAGAAGAACGTGTACTGCGTTATCCGCTCTCCGCACAAGTACAAGGACAGCCGTGAGCACTTCGAAATGCGTACTCACAAGCGTCTGATCGACATCATCGACCCCACGCCGAAGGCTGTTGACTCGCTTATGCGTCTCGACCTGCCGGCCGACGTGAACATCGAAATCAAGCTCTAGGGAGGTGCTGAGAGACTATGACCGCAACCCGTAACGTAAAGGGCCTGCTGGGCACGAAGCTCGGCATGACCCAGGTCTGGGACGAGAACAACAAGCTCATCCCGGTAACTGTCGTCCAGGCTGACTCCAACGTCATCACCCAGCTGCGCAACGCAGAGGTAGATGGCTACGTCGCCGTCCAGATCGGCTACGGCCAGATCGACCCCCGTAAGGTCACCAAGCCGCTGGCTGGTCACTTTGAAAAGGCAGGCGTAACCCCTCGCCGCCACGTTGTCGAACTGCGTACCGCAGACGCCGCATCCTACGAGCTGGGCCAGGAGCTCTCTGTTGAGATCTTCGAAGCCGGCCAGAAGATCGACGTCGTCGGCACCTCCAAGGGTAAGGGCTTTGCCGGTGTTATGAAGCGTCACGGCTTCCACGGCGTTGGCGCTTCCCACGGTGCCCACAAGAACCACCGTAAGCCTGGCTCCATCGGTGGCGCATCCACCCCGAGCCGCGTCTTCAAGGGCCTGAAAATGGCCGGCCGCATGGGCGCCGAGCGTCACACGACGCTGAACCTCACGGTTCACGCTGTTGACGTTGAGAAGTCGCTGCTCCTTATCAAGGGTGCCGTCCCCGGTGCCCGCGGCCAGGTCGTACTCGTACGCACCGCCGTGAAGGGAGCCTAGTTAGATGACTAGCACTGTCAAGGTAGACCTGCCTGCAGAGATCTTCGACGTCCAGACCAACGTGCCGCTGCTGCACCAGGTCGTCGTCGCACAGCTCGCTGCTGCCCGCCAGGGTACCCACAAGACGAAGACCCGCGCCGAGGTTTCCGGTGCAGGTCGCAAGCCGTTCAAGCAGAAGGGCACCGGCCGCGCCCGTCAGGGTTCCATCCGTGCTCCTCACATGACCGGCGGTGGCGTTGTCCACGGTCCGACCCCTCGTGACTACAGCCAGCGCACCCCCAAGAAGATGAAGGCTGCTGCTCTCCGCGGCGCCCTGTCTGACCGCGCCCGCAACGGTCGCATCCACGTCATCGCTGAACTGGTAGCCGGCACCAAGCCGTCCGCCAAGGAAGCACTGGCTTCGCTGCGTGCAGTCTCCGAGCGCAAGAACCTGCTCGTTGTCATCGAGCGCGCGAACGACGTCGCTGCACTCTCCGTGCGCAACCTCGCAGATGTTCACGTTCTGTACGCAGACCAGCTGAACACCTACGACGTTCTCGTTTCCGACGACGTGGTCTTCACCAAGGCTGCTTTCGAGGCGTTCGTCGCTGACAAGGCTAAGAACGAGGAGGCCTCCAAGTGAGCGTAACCACCATCAAGGACCCGCGCGACGTCGTGCTTGCACCCGTCGTATCGGAAAAGAGCTACGGTCTGATCGACGAAGGCAAGTACACCTTCCTGGTGGACCCTCGCTCGAACAAGACCGAGATCAAATTGGCCGTAGAGAAGATCTTCTCGGTCAAAGTTGACTCGATCAACACCATCAACCGTGCCGGTAAGCGCAAGCGCACCAAATTCGGCTGGGGACAGCGCAAGAGCACCAAGCGTGCAATTGTCACCCTCAAAGAAGGCACAATCGACATCTTCGGCGGTCCGCTCGCGTAGCGGAGACCACTTTAACGAGGAAATAAATTATGGGAATCCGTAAATACAAGCCGACTACCCCGGGCCGTCGTGGCTCGAGCGTAGCCGACTTTGCTGAAATCACGCGATCGACTCCGGAAAAGTCGTTGCTGCGTCCGCTGCACAAGACTGGCGGCCGTAACAACTCCGGTAAGATCACCACCCGTCACAAGGGTGGTGGGCACAAGCGCCAGTACCGTCTGATCGACTTCCGTCGTCACGACAAGGACGGCATCAACGCCCGCGTTGCCGAAATCGAGTACGACCCGAACCGCACGGCTCGCATCGCACTCCTGCACTACGTTGATGGCACCAAGCGTTACATCATCGCTCCTAACAAGCTGTCCCAGGGTGACTTCGTCGAGGCTGGTCCCGACGCTGACATCAAGCCGGGCAACAACCTGCCGCTGCGCAACATCCCGGTTGGTACCGTTATCCACGCAGTTGAACTGCGTCCGGGTGGCGGCGCCAAGATGGCACGTTCCGCTGGTGCTTCGGTACAGCTCGTTGCCAAGGAAGGCCGCTTCGCCCAGCTGCGTCTGCCCTCCGGCGAAATCCGCAACGTTGACGTGCGCTGCCGCGCAACCGTCGGCGAGGTCGGCAACGCCGAGCAGTCGAACATCAACTGGGGCAAGGCCGGCCGTATGCGCTGGAAGGGCGTTCGCCCGACCGTCCGTGGTGTAGCCATGAACCCGGTTGACCACCCGCACGGTGGTGGTGAAGGTAAGACTTCCGGTGGACGTCACCCGGTTAACCCGAACGGCAAGCCCGAGGGCCGTACCCGCCGTCCGAACAAAGAGAGCGACAAGCTTATTGTTCGTCGCCGCCGTACTGGCAAGAACAAGCGATAGGAGCCTGGACACATGCCACGCAGCCTGAAAAAAGGTCCTTTCGTTGACCAGCACCTCTTTGTGAAGGTCGCACGGGAAAACGATAAGGGCACCAAGAACGTCATCAAGACCTGGTCCCGCCGTTCGATGATCATCCCCGACATGCTCGGGCACACGATCGCCGTACACGACGGACGCAAGCACATTCCGGTGTTTGTCACTGAGTCGATGGTCGGGCACAAGCTCGGCGAATTCGCTCCCACGCGGACATTCCGCGGCCATGTTAAGGACGACCGTAAGGGCAAGCGCCGCTAGGCGCCTGACTTTACGTCTTAGACGAGAGAAGGAAAGCAATGGAAGCCAAGGCTATTGCGCGTCACATCCGCGTAACGCCTATGAAGGCCCGGCGCGTCGTCAACCTTGTTCGTGGTAAGCAAGCGAATGAGGCTCTGGCAATTCTGAAGTTTGCCCCGCAGGCAGCTTCGGAGCCGGTATTCAAGGTACTTCAGTCGGCAATGGCCAACGCACGTGTCCTCGCGGACCGTGACGGCGTTGCATTCGACGACAGCGACCTGTTCATCAGCGAAGCATTCGTTGATGAAGGCCCGACCATGAAGCGGTTCCAGCCGCGTGCCCAAGGCCGCGCTTACCGCATTAGGAAGCGGACCAGCCACATCACCGTGGTCGTCGCAACCCCGGAGAAAGAGGAGGCTCGCTAAGTGGGACAGAAAGTAAACCCGCACGGGTTCCGACTCGGCATCACCACCGACCACGTTTCGCACTGGTTTGCTGACAGCAACAAGGCCGGACAGCGCTACAAGGACTTCGTCCGCGAGGACATCAAGATCCGTCAGCTCATGTCCACTGGCATGGAGCGCGCCGGCATCGCCAAGGTTGAGATCGAGCGCACCCGTGATCGTGTCCGCGTGGATATCCACACGGCACGCCCGGGTATCGTCATCGGTCGCCGTGGCGCCGAGGCAGACCGCATCCGCGGCGAGCTCGAAAAGCTCACTGGCAAGCAGGTTCAGCTGAACATCCTCGAGGTCAAGAACCCCGAGATGGAAGCACAGCTTGTTGCCCAGGGCATCGCTGAGCAGCTGACTTCCCGCGTGGCTTTCCGCCGTGCGATGAAGAAGGCCATGCAGTCCGCACAGCGTGCGGGTGCCAAGGGTATCCGTGTTGCTTGCTCGGGTCGTCTGGGTGGCGCAGAAATGTCCCGCTCGGAGTTCTACCGCGAAGGCCGTGTGCCCCTGCACACCCTCCGCGCGAACATCGACTACGGCTTCTACGAAGCCAAGACCACCTTCGGCCGCATCGGTGTGAAGGTTTGGATCTACAAGGGTGACGTAACTGCCAAGGAACTGGCTCAGCAGGCAGCTGCTGCTCCGTCCCGTGGCCGCGCAGGAGACCGTCCGGGCCGCCCGGGTGGCGACCGCCGTCGTCGTAACGACCGCCCGGCCGCTGACGCAGCACCGGTTGCTGCAGAGGCTCCGGCCGCTGAAGCTGCTGCTCCGGCAGCAGAAGGAGGAGAGGCTTAAATGCTTATCCCACGTCGAGTCAAGCACCGTAAGCAGCACCACCCGGGTCGTTCCGGCGCTGCAACGGGTGGCACCAAGGTCAGCTTCGGTGAGTACGGTATCCAGGCCCTGAGCCCGGCATACGTGACGAACCGTCAGATCGAGTCCGCCCGTATCGCGATGACCCGCCACATCAAGCGTGGCGGTAAGGTCTGGATCAACATCTACCCGGACCGTCCGCTGACGAAGAAGCCTGCTGAAACCCGTATGGGTTCCGGTAAGGGTTCTCCGGAATGGTGGGTCGCAAACGTCAAGCCGGGCCGGGTTCTCTTCGAACTCTCCGGTGTCAATGAAGAGGTAGCTCGCGAGGCCCTGCGCCTGGCAATCCACAAGCTCCCGTTGAAGGCACGCATTGTGCGTCGCGAAGGTGGTGAATAGAAATGGCAGTAGGGTCGAAGGATCTCGCACCCGCACAGCTGGACGGTTTCGACAACGAGCGTCTCGTTGAAGAACTCCGCAAGTCCAAGGAAGAGCTGTTCAACCTGCGTTTCCAGTCCGCCACCGGTCAGCTGGAGAACCACGGTCGCCTGCGTGCGGTAAAGAAGGACATCGCACGCATCTACACCGTTCTGCGTGAGCGCGAGCTGGGCATTCGTGCCGAGGTTGCCGCACCGGTTGTGGAAGCCAAGGAAGAAAAGAAGTCCAAGAAGGCTGCCAAGGCTGAAACTGCCGAAGCTGGAGAGGACGCCAAGTGAGCGAGAAGGAAACTGTGACGGAAGCAGCAGCCAGCGCTGAACAGCGCGGTTACCGTAAGACGCGTCGCGGCTACGTTGTCTCTGACAAGATGGAAAAGACCATCGTTGTTCAGGTTGAAGACCGCGTGAAGCACGCTCTGTACGGCAAGGTTATTCGCCGCACTTCGAAGGTCAAGGCTCACGACGAAGAGAACACCGCCGGCATCGGCGACCTCGTTCTCATCTCTGAGACCCGCCCGCTGTCCGCTACCAAGCGGTGGCGCCTGGTGGAGATCCTCGAAAAGGCCAAGTAAATCCGCCGCCGGGCTTGCCCGGTTGGGATTCACTGGAAGGGTCCGCGTTCCGCATGGAACGCGGGCCCTTCCGCGTTCCCAGCACGTTTCGGAAAGACCAACGAAACATGCTAGGATATTGAGTTTGTATGGCGCCATTTGTGCGTCATCGACTACCTCGTAAACAATCGTGCCGCTGCATACTGCCCCGCGCAGAGTTTTCTGCAAGGGAAGCTGATGCTCGTGGCACGGGCGTTTAGGCCTGTTCTGGCAAAATCCAGGCAGGTCAAGAGACACCCCGATCAACCGTTCCGCAAGGCTCATTCCGTATGCATGATTTCGGTCTGAGAACCGGCGCGACGCAAGGAGTAAAAATTGATTCAGCAGGAGTCGCGACTCAAGGTCGCCGACAACACGGGTGCTAAGGAAATCCTTACCATTCGCGTTCTCGGTGGATCCGGTCGTCGCTACGCAGGCATTGGCGACGTCATCGTCGCTACCGTCAAGGACGCTATTCCCGGCGGAAACGTAAAGAAGGGCGACGTCGTCAAGGCGGTCATCGTCCGTACCAAGAAGGAACGCCGCCGTGCGGATGGTTCCTACATCAAGTTTGACGAAAACGCAGCTGTGATCCTGAAGAACGACGGTGACCCCCGCGGTACCCGTATCTTCGGCCCGGTTGGTCGTGAACTTCGCGACAAGAAGTTCATGAAGATCGTTTCGCTGGCCCCGGAGGTGCTTTAGTCCATGGCTAAGATCAAAAAGGGTGACCTCGTTCAGGTCATCACCGGCGCCAAGCAGGAACGTGGCGGCGACCGCGGCAAGCAGGGCAAGGTCCTGCGCGTATTCCCGGACACCAACCGCGTGCTGGTAGAGGGAATCAACCGCGTCACCAAGCACACCAAGGTCGGTCAGTCGCAGCGCGGCACCAAGACCGGTGGCATCGAGGTTGTTGAAGCCCCGATCCACGTTTCCAACGTTGCTCTGGTTGACCCGTCGACCAAGAAGCCGACCCGTGTTGGTTTCCGTCTCGACACCGTTGAGAAGGATGGCGCTACCAAGACCGTCCGTATCCGCGTGTCCAAGGCCACCGGGAAGGACATCTAATGACTGAGACTCTCGAGACTCCAGTGAAGATCGTTCCGCGTCTGAAGACGAAGTACGCAGAGACCATCAAGAAGTCGCTGCAGGACGAATTCAACTACGCGAACGTGAACCAGGTTCCCCGTCTGGTGAAGGTTGTTGTGAACATGGGTGTTGGAGATGCCGCCAAGGACTCCAAGCTGATCGACGGCGCTGTCCGCGACCTCACCCTGATCACCGGCCAGAAGCCGCAGGTAACCAAGGCCCGCAAGTCGATCGCACAGTTCAAGCTGCGCGAAGGCATGCCGATCGGTGCGCACGCAACCCTGCGTGGAGACCGCATGTGGGAATTCGTGGACCGTCTGGTTTCGCTGGCTCTGCCGCGTATCCGTGACTTCCGCGGCCTCAACGGCAAGCAGTTCGATGGCAACGGCAACTACACCTTCGGTCTGACCGAGCAGGTTATGTTCCACGAAATCGACCAGGACTCCATCGACCGCGTTCGCGGTATGGACATCACGGTCGTCACCACTGCCAAGACCGACGACGAAGGCCGCGCGCTGCTCAAGGCGCTTGGTTTCCCGTTCAAGACCGAAAACTAACTACGTAACAGGTCCGGCAGCGCAGGCTCGCAAGAGCAGGCGCAGCGGAAACCGTTATGAGGAAGGGCTATAGCCCAAATGACTATGACAGATCCTGTCGCAGACATGCTCACGCGTCTGCGCAATGCAAACTCGGCGTACCACGACACCGTGACCATGCCGTACAGCAAGCTGAAGGCACGCGTTGCTGACATCCTGAAGGCAGAAGGCTACATTGCCGGCTGGAAGGAAGAAGACGCCGAGGTTGGCAAGAAGCTGACCATCGACCTGAAGTTCGGTCCGAACCGCGAGCGTTCCATCGCTGGCGTCCGCCGCATCTCCAAGCCCGGCCTCCGCGTTTACGCGAAGTCCACCAACCTGCCTCACGTGCTGGGTGGCCTGGGTATCGCTATCCTGTCCACCTCTTCCGGCCTCCTGACTGACAAGCAGGCCGGTAAGAAGGGCGTGGGCGGCGAAGTCCTCGCGTACGTCTGGTAACGGGAAAGGAAGAGAATAATGTCACGTATTGGACGTCTCCCCATCACCGTTCCTGCCGGAGTTGAGGTCAAGCTCGATGGCTCCGTCATCAGCGTCAAGGGTTCCAAGGGAGAGCTGAGCCACACTGTGGCCAGCCCGATCGAGGTTTCCCTGGAAGAGAACACTCTCACGGTCACCCGCCCGAACGACGAGCGCAACTCGCGTTCGCTGCACGGCCTGACCCGCACCCTGATCGCCAACATGATCCAGGGCGTTACCGAGGGCTACGAGAAGAAGCTTGAAATCGTTGGTACTGGTTACCGCGTTCAGGCAAAGGGTTCTGACCTGGAGTTCGCTCTTGGCTTCAGCCACCCGGTTAACGTCTCGGCACCCGAAGGCATCACCTTCGTAGTAGAGGGTCCGACCAAGCTCTCTGTTGCGGGTATCAACAAGCAGCAGGTCGGCGAGGTTGCTGCCAACATTCGCAAGCTGCGCAAGCCTGACCCCTACAAGGGCAAGGGTGTCCGTTACGCCGGCGAAGTCATCCGCCGCAAGGTCGGAAAGGCTGGTAAGTAAACCATGGCCATCGCAATTAACAAGAAGCGTACGAACAAGAGCAAGTCTGCTGCACGCAGCCGTCGCCAGCTTCGTATCCGCAAGCGCATCACCGGTACGGCTGCACGTCCTCGTCTGGTCGTCAACCGTTCGGCTCGCCACATCTTCGTCCAGGTTGTCGATGACAGCAAGGGTGTAACCGTGGCTTACGCTTCCACCTTGGAAGCTGACCTTCGCGCTCTCGACGCAGACAAGACTGCCAAGGCCAAGCGCGTCGGCGAGCTCGTTGCCGAGCGTGCCAAGGCTGCAGGCGTCGAAGCTGTTGTCTTCGACCGTGGCGGTAACAAGTACCACGGCCGCATCGCCGCCGTCGCTGACGGTGCTCGCGAAGGTGGGCTGGCACTGTGACCGTTGAAAATAACGAAAAGGACATTCAGGTGACTGAAGCTGTAGCTGCTGAAGCAACTGAGACCGCACCCGCTACCGACGACCGCCGCGGCGGACGTCGTGGCGAGCGCGGCGAGCGTGGCCAGGGCCGCGGCGACCGTGGTGGCCGTGGAGGCCGCGACGGCGGTCGCGAAGCCGAGAAGAGCCAGTTCGTAGAGCGCGTTGTAACCATCAACCGCGTTGCCAAGGTCGTCAAGGGTGGTCGTCGCTTCAGCTTCACCGCTCTCGTCGTCGTCGGTGACGGTAACGGCATGGTCGGCGTCGGCTACGGCAAGGCCAAGGAAGTTCCCGCTGCTATCGCAAAGGGCGTCGAAGAGGCCAAGAAGTCCTTCTTCCGCGTTCCCCGCGTTGGCAACACCATCCCGCACCGCGTGCAGGGTGAGGCTGCTGCAGGCGTTGTCCTGCTGCGTCCGGCTTCCGCCGGTACCGGTGTTATCGCCGGTGGTCCGGTCCGCGCGGTACTGGAGTGCGTGGGTATCCACGACATCCTCTCCAAGTCGCTCGGTTCCTCCAACGCGATCAACATCGTTCACGCGACCGTTGACGCTCTGAAGCAGCTCGAAGAGCCCGCTTCGGTGGCTGCCCGCCGTGGCCTGCCGCTGGACGAGGTTGCTCCTGCTGCTCTGGTGCGCGCGCTCCAGAACCAGAAGGCAGGTGTTTAGTCATGGCTAAGAACCTGACTCCCTCCGACGCCAAGTTGGAGATCACCCAGATCAAGGGCGTCATCGGCGCCAAGCAGAACCAGAAGGCTACCCTCCGGTCCCTCGGCCTGAAGCGCATCGGACACACCGTTGTCCGTGACGCCGACGCCGTGACCGTTGGAATGCTCAACACGGTTCCGCACCTCGTGAATGTAGAGGAGGCGAAGTAATGGCCGAGAACAAGACCGCTGCAGAGGCTGCTGAGAAGCAGAACGCTCTGAAGGTCCACCACCTGCGTCCCGCCCCGGGTGCCAAGACCGCCAAGACCCGTGTTGGTCGTGGTGAAGGCTCCAAGGGTAAGACCGCTGGTCGCGGTACCAAGGGTACGAAGGCCCGCTACCAGGTGAAGGCTGGCTTTGCCGGCGGCCAGCTGCCGCTGCACATGCGCCTGCCGAAGCTGCGCGGCTTCAAGAACCCGTTCCGGGTTGAGTTCCAGGTTGTGAACCTGGACAAGCTCAACGAGCTGTTCCCGGAAGGTGGCGCTGTCACCGTTGAGTCCCTGGTTGAGAAGGGTGCCGTTCGCAAGAACCAGCCCGTCAAGGTCCTGGGCACTGGCGACATCACCGTCAAGGTTGACGTCACCGCCCACGCTTTCTCTTCCAGCGCTGCTGAAAAGATTGCTGCAGCAGGTGGAAGCACCACTGCTCTCTAAGAGCCAGTGGGGCTGATCCCCGTTGTAAAAAAGATCCCGGTATGCGGGGCTTCGGCCCCGTATACCGGGATTTTTTGCGTGAAGGTGGACTCTCGATTATTACGACGGCGTCACAAGCAGCTAGACTCGGTTGTTGGGTTTCATTGAGCCCATCCACATCCTTGTACTTTCTACTCAGGAGGACGCTTGCTAAGCGCATTCGGCCGGGCGTTTCGGACGCCTGATTTGCGACGCAAGTTGTTGTTCACGCTGGGAATCATCACAATCTTCCGCTTGGGAGCTTTCATCCCCTCGCCTGGTGTGAACTACCAGAATGTCCAGCAATGCTTGAACAACGGTGACACCTCGCAGGGCATCTACCAGCTGGTCAACTTGTTCAGCGGCGGCGCGTTGCTGCAGGTCTCGATCTTTGCACTGGGCATCATGCCCTACATCACGTCGAGCATCATCGTTCAGCTGCTCCGGGTGGTCATTCCCCGGTTCCAGCAGCTCTATGAAGAGGGCTCCTCGGGCCAGTCGAAGTTGACCCAGTACACCCGGTACCTCACCATCGCGCTCGGACTCCTGAACGCCACCACGCTGGTGTCCTTGGCGCGGTCCGGCCAGCTTCTTCCGGGTTGTAACCTCCCGATCATTCCTGATGACAGCATCATTACGACGCTGCTCATCATCATCACCCTGACGGCCGGCACGGGCCTCATCATGTGGATGGGCGAGCTCGTTACGGAGAAGGGCGTGGGCAACGGTATGTCGCTGCTCATCTTCACCTCTATTGCTGCAGGCTTCCCGCGTTCACTTGGTTCCATCTGGGAGACGAAGGGCCCGGGAACGTTCTTCATTGTCCTGGCAATCGGCTTGCTCACGGTGGCCCTGGTGGTCTTCGTGGAGCAGTCCCAGCGGCGGGTTCCCGTCCAGTACGCCAAGCGCATGATCGGACGCCGCACCGTGGGTGGCACAAGCACCTACATCCCCATCAAAGTGAACATGGCCGGCGTCGTGCCCGTCATCTTCGCTTCCTCCATGCTGTACCTGCCAGGCCTGATTGCGCAGTTCAACCAGCCGAAGGCAGGGGAGCAGCTGGCACCATGGGTTGAGTGGATCAACAATAACCTCACCCGTGGTGACCACCCCATCTACATGGCGCTCTACTTCGCCATGATCGTGTTCTTCACCTACTTCTACGTGGCCATCACCTTCAACCCTGAAGAAGTGTCGGACAACATGAAGAAGTACGGCGGGTTCATTCCGGGCATCCGGGCGGGTAAACCGACCGCGGACTACCTGCAGTACGTGCTTTCCAGGATCACCTTGCCGGGAGCCTTCTACCTGGGCTTTGTGGCATTGATTCCGCTGGTTGCACTCGTCCTGATCAATGCCAACCAGAACTTCCCGTTCGGTGGTACGTCAATCCTGATCATGGTGGGTGTCGGCCTGGAAACCGTCAAGCAGATTGATGCGCAGCTACAACAACGTCACTACGAAGGGCTTTTGCGATGACGAGAATGCTGATCATTGGACCTCCCGGTTCGGGTAAGGGTACGCAGGCTGAGCGGATTTCCGAGCGCCTCGGCGTAGTCGCCATCTCCACCGGCGACATCTTCCGTGCCAACGTTAAGGGCGAAACCCCTTTGGGCATTGAAGCCAAGAAATACATGGACGCTGGTGACTTCGTTCCGGACAGCGTCACGAACAACATGGTTCGTGACCGCCTGAGCCAGAGCGACGTCGAGAATGGCTTCCTCCTGGATGGTTACCCGCGCACCACCGCGCAGGTCGACTACCTGGACCAGATCCTCGCTGAAGGCGAGCAGGAGCTCGACGTCGTGCTCCAGCTGACTGCCGACGACGAAGAACTGGTGTCCCGCCTCCTGGGCCGTGCGAAGGAAACCGGGCGCTCTGACGACAACGAGGCCGTCATCCGTCACCGGCTGGACCTTTACCACGAGCAGACTGAGGCCGTTGTTGCCAAGTATGCCGAGCGCGGCATCCTGACGAAGGTGGACGGAATCGGCGGCATCGACGAAGTGACCGACCGCGTCCTGACCGCCATCGAGTCGGCCAAGGCCGTCTAGCACGGCTTTTCCACATAGCCGGATCATCGGCGCTGGAGCAAAGGGTGTGTCCCGTACCATTGGTGCGGGACACACCCTTTTCGTTTCGCGGCAGTTTTTTGGGGGAACCGCATGCAAACAGCTCTTTCCGGACACAGCAGGATTGCAGGTTTGGAGGTCTACCTTCCACCTGCGCGCCTGGGGACTTCCGCCGTCGAACGCCGTATTGGTGAGTCGAGTCCGGGGTTCCGGGTACCCAAGGGTTTGATTTCCCGTGTTACCGGGATCCACTCCCGGAGCGTCATGGCTGACTCCGAGCAAGCATCGGACCTTGCGGCCAATGCAGCGGCAAAGCTCCTTGCCGAATGCGGGCTGCAGGCCCCGGACATAGACCTCCTCATCTTCGCGTCCGCCAGCCAGGACATGGTGGAACCGGCCACGGGCCACATGGCCGCCGCCAAACTTGGACTCTGCTGCCCTGTGATGGACGTGAAGAATGCGTGCAACAGTTTTCTGAACGGCCTGGAAGTGGGCGATGCTCTGATTGCCACGGGACGGTATGCCAGGGTCCTGGTGGTCACAGGGGAGTCGCCGTCGCGGGCGATCCGTTGGAGGGTTCCGGACTTTGCCACTTTCGCGTCAAGCTTTCCCGGGTACACCATGAGCGACGGCGGCGCGGCAGTGTTGCTTGAACCTGCGGGTGCAGAGGCAATGGAGTCGGACGGACTTGAGGCCGGGTCGGCCGGCATTCTTGGCATGGGCTTCACTGCCCGAAGCAGCCACTGGTCTGTCGGCACTTTGGCTGCAGGTGGTTCTGCGTATCCGCGCGATCCGGAAGCTACCTATTTCACCATGGACGGGGAGAAGCTCAAGGACGCGTTTCTGGATCTGGGCTGCGGCGTCCTGGACGAAACATTGGACCGGCTGGAACTGCAGTGGACGGACTTCGCCGTGGTTTGCGTGCACCAAGTGAGTGGACCGTACCGGGAGGTCTTTGCGGAACGGGCCGGTGTTCCACCTGAGTTGCTGGTGCCTTCGGTAGAGGACTTCGGAAATTTGGCCTCAGTTAGCCTGCCCCTGCAATTGAAACTCGCCGTGGACAGCGGACGCTGCGGTCCGGGCGATCTCGTGGCCTTGGTGGGACTCGCCGGCGGCGTCAGCCTGGGTATGGCGGTGGTGCGGCTGTGACGCTGGAACGCCATCTCGGAAGCACGGCCCCTACCCGGCCCTTGTCCATCGCGCTGCCCATGCTGAACGAAGAGAAGCTTGTCCAGCAGACGCTGGACTCTCTCGCGGCCCAGGAACATCAGGACTTCACGGTGGTGGTGGTCGACAACGGATCGACGGATGCCAGCTGTTTGATCGTCTCAGAGTTCGCCGCGGCTCATCCCCACATGGATATCAGGCTTGTACATGAAGCCGAGAAGGGGACGGGCACGGCCGCTGACACGGGCATGCGCTTCGGTGTGGAGCACGGCGCAAGGTGGCTCGCCCGGACAGATGCCGATTGCCTCGCTGCGCCGGATTGGACCGCCAAAATTGTTCGGGCGTTCGACGACGGTTTGGAACTCATCGCCGGCCAACTTGTGCCCCGACGGGACGAAGGGATCAGTACCCGGGAGCGGCGGATGATGTTGCTCGCAGTCGAGATCGCATCTTTCTTCGGCCGGATCCGTCCCGGCAATAAGGGGGAGGGGTACCTGGGCCCTTATCAGATGCTTCCAGGGTGCAATATGGCGATCACGGCAGACATGTATCACCGTTCCGGGGGATTCCCGCGGACCAGCATAGAAGACCTCCATGAAGACCGAGCACTGTCCAACCGCGTGCGAAAGCTGACCCGCAATTACGCGTTGCGCCGGGATGTTGTGGTGTACGGCTCCTCACGGCGGGTCAAAGCCTGGGGTTTGAAGAACACCCTTGCTTGGTATGCGGACCACCGGTACCGCCCAGAGCACGTGGACATCCGGTGACGCCGTGATTTTCGACGGAGGGGTGCCCAACAGCGGGGTGCCGAGCGGCAGGATGCCCAACGACCGCATGCCCAACAGAAGAATGTCCAGCGGCGTCAGGAGTAAGGCTGAACGCTGGGAGCAGCGTGTCCAGTTGGGGGCGCATCCATTGCTGTACCCGGCCATCCGGGGTCTCGGCAGCATACGGCCGGTGATGCGTTTGCCCGGCCTGGGGATTCTTGTCAGCGAAGCCGCCTTGGTGCGCGAAGTTCTCATGGATAGCCAACGATTCATCAAGAACGGACCGTCGGGTTCGGGTGCGCTCTGGACTCCCGTAGTGGGACCAAAGGCGTTAGTGAACATGGACGGCGCGGAGCACAGGGAGCTGCGGCGCAAGCTGGCTGACCTCTTCACTCCAGGCTCAGTGGCGGCGATTGTCGAGCCGGCGGCTGATTCGCTTCATGACCGGTTACACCACGGACTGGACGCAGGTGGCCACGTAGATCTGGTGGACTGCGTCAAGGAGCTTGCTGGGGGAGTCATCTCCAGGCTGCTGGGCGTGCCAGATGATGCCCCTGGCCGGTTGCCCAATAGGGAACTCTTCAATTTAGGGTCTTCCATCTCTTCGCTCGTGCGCCTGGGGCGTCCCACGCTGACGGAGAGGCAGATCGCCAAGGGAAGATCCGCCGTCGGGGTTTTGGCAGGACCGGCGCGGGCAGCGTACAGAAAGAGCGACTCCCAAACGTTTCCCGGTCGGCTGCGCGCACTCGGCATGACCGAGGAAGAAGCCATGGGCATCGTCAGCGCGTTCGTGATGGTGGGAACAGAGACGTTGGTGTCCTTTGTTCCGCGCCTGATTGCCCTGCTCGCTGACAGCGGACGCATAGAAGGCCTCGTTGAGGATCGGTCAGGTGTTCCCTCCGCCGTGAACGAGGCATTACGGTTCACTGTGCCGTCCCCGATGATGCTGAGGGATGCTGTGTCTTCTTGCACCCTTGGCGGAGTCGCTATCCGGGCCGGAGACCGTCTTTTGCTATCCACCGTTCACGCCTCCAAGAGCCTGGGCGGATTCGAGCCTGGGATTCCCATCCCGCCGCATGCGCGGCAGCTGTGGTTCGGTGCGGGTCCGCACTTTTGCATCGGCATGCCGTTGGCCATGGCCGAGATCAATGCGACGCTGTCTTTGCTTCTGGACAGGTATGCCCGGCACCCGTGGGTCGTCTCCTCCCGGCAAGTGAGCAGAGGTGTGCTGATTCCCGGATACAGGAAGTTGGAACTGGCCAATGCCTAATGACGCATTGTTCGAAGAAACCTTGTCCGGCACCGATCTCATTGAGGCGGTCTATGCCGCAGCAGGGCGCGTGCCAGACAGCCCAGCGATCACGGCGCCCGGCAGGTTGCGTCCAGGACGGACCATCACATACCGCGACCTGGTGAAAGGTATAGATGCGACTGCCCGGCATCTCCGTGATGATGGCTTCGGTGCCGGTGAACGGATGCTGTTCTCGGTTCGCCCCAGCCCAGCAGCGTTCATCCTGGCACTGGGGGCCGTCCGCGCCGGTGGTTCTGTGGTGTTCATCGATCCAGGGATCGGACCGTCGCTGTTCCATGACCGGGCAAGGCTGGCTGCCCCACGGTGGGCTGCCGCTGAGTCCCTTCTGTACGCGCTGAGTACCAGGAGCCCACTGCGGCCGCTGGCCCGGCGACGGGGATTGCTCCTTCCGGATTACGGTGCCATGGACGTCCGGCACTACTATTCCGGCCCCTGGCTCCCTGGCGTACCCCGAGGCGCGACGCCGGTGAAGCGACTCGCCAGTCCGGCGCTTCCTGTGGATAGCGTTCCGCCTTCCACAGGGGAGGCCTCCGGGCAGGAAGCCGTGGTCATTTTTACGTCGGGGACCACGGGCGCGCCCAAGGGTGTAGTACACACACGGGGTTCGCTGGGAGCAGGCTTCGAGCAGCTCAACCAGCGCTGTACCTTTGGCGAGGGCGATCGTATCCACTCCGAGCAGCTCATGATGGGCTTGCCGGCACTCGTCGCCGGCGCGCACTGGACCATGCCCGGCTATGGCTTCTCCGCGCACATTGAACCTCTTCGTTTGGCAGGCGAGCTTGGGCCTGTTGCTGGCAAGAAGCACTCCTACGACGGCGCGACGCACCTTTTCCTTGTCCCCTCTCAATTGGCGCCCATCCTGGATGCTGTCGAGGACGGGAGCGTCAGGCTCCCAGGAACACTGCGGACCGTGATGCTTGGAGCCGCGCCGGTGCTGGCTCCCTTCCTGAAACGGGCAACGGCACTGCTTCCCGGCGTCGAGTTCAAACTCATCTACGGCATGACGGAGTTGCTGCCAATCGCCGTCGCCGATGGTACGGAGAAGCTGGCCTTTGCGTCCGGCGCTGATGCCGAATTCACGTCGCCGGACGGAAGTGGCGAAGGCGATTTCCTCGGCGAGCCGCTGCCCGCCGTCGGGATCCGGGTAGGGGAGGATCACGAACTACACGCCCGGGGACCGAACATGTGCCACGGATATCTGGGTGAGGACGCCATGATCGAGCACGCAACCGGAGACTTGGTACGGCTGGACCACGGTGCGGGAGGCCCCGGAACGGGTCCCGCGCGCCTGGTGATGATCGGTCGCAAGAAGGACATGATCATCCGGGGCAAAACCAACATCTACCCTGCACTGTATGAACCGCTGATCACTTCCGTTCCCGGAGTTAAGCAGGCCGTCATGGTGGGGGTTCCGGACGGGATCGGTGATGAAGCTGTGTGGCTGGCCGTCGTGGCTGCACAGGGGAAACCAGGGGCGCAAGGAGAGCCAAAGGCAAAGGGGCAATCAGTGGGGCAGCTCAAAGCAAAACTAACCGAAGTCCTCCCGGCCTTGATTGACGAATCCGCTCTCCCCGATCACATCGAAATCCTTGATGCCATCCCTCACAGCGGACGCCACAAAAAACCGGACCGGGAAGCACTTCGGCGCCAATTTGCCCGCACGTCCGCTGACAACGCCGGGGCGCCGTGAAAATCGCTGTTACCGGGGCCACAGGCTTCATAGGGGGAGCAATCGCCGCTGCCGCCCAGGCTCAAGGGTGGGATGTTGTTCGTTTCGCGCGACGCCACGGCCCTGGACTGACGTATTGGGACCTAATGGGTTTGCCGCCTGGCCAAATGCCAGCCGTGGAGGCGGTGATCCATGCCGCCGCCCACGTAGCGGACTGGGGCGCGGCCCGCATGTTCTACCGCACGAATGTGCTGGGTACCCGTGCCGTGGCCGAGGCCTACCCAACAACACGACTGGTGCACATTTCCAGTTCAAGCGTGTACCCGTGGTGGGAGCCCTGTACCAACCGCGGCGAAGAAGACGTGGCTGTGCGCCACCTCAACGCCTACGCAAGTAGCAAGGCGCTCGCCGACGTGGAGGCCCGACGACATCGCAACGCCGTGGTTCTTCGGCCACATGGAGTTTATGGACCAGGGGACCGGACGCTGCTGCCGCGCCTGATCAGCAATGTCCGCCACGGACGGCTTCTCACCGTTGGGCATGCCGGTATTCGTCATCAACTCACCAATGTTGAGAATCTGACAGAGGCGGCGCTGGCAGCTTGCCAGTCCGATGCCCGCGGGGCCATCAACGTCGCCGACGCGGAGCCGGTGGAGCTCGGCACCGTGCTTAGGCAGGCGCTTGCTGTCACTGGCCATGCGGGGGTGGGTATCAGCTACATTCCGGAACCCGCTGCCATGGCTCTTGCCGGCATTTCCGAGGCCGTTGCCCTCGCTTCCGGCCGGGCACCACGCCTCACGCGCTACGCCGTGAGCCAGCTCGGAAAGGACAGAACTTACCGTTTGGACCGCCTCCGCGAAGAGCTGGGAATCGAACCAATTTCGACCACGCTCTCCGATGCGGGAAAATGGTTGGAGCACGGGGCCTGATCGGCTCCTACAGCAAACCATCCAGAGGAGAACATGGCGTTCGGTCAGCCCCGCATCGAATACAAAACCAACGAGCAAATGCGCAAAATGCACGAGGCTGGTTTGGTACTCAGCCGTGCCCTTGACGCTGCCGTTGCCGCGGCCAAGGCAGGCGTCACCACCAAGGACCTCGACGACGTTTTCGCGGCGGTCCTGAATGACGCGGGGGCCAAGTCCAACTTCCTTGGCTACCATGGCTTTCCCGCCACCATCTGCACGTCAGTCAACGAGGAAGTCGTCCACGGCATCCCTGGAAACCGCGTCCTCAACGATGGCGACATTATTTCCATCGATGGCGGCTGCATCGTCGACGGATGGCACTCGGACTCCGCCCGCACCGTCATCGTTGGCACGGCAGATCCTGAAGACCAGCGACTCTCGGACGTCACTGAGGCCGCCATGTGGCGAGGGATCGCTGCGCTGGCCAAGGGCAAGTTCGTCGGCGACATTGGCAATGCGATTGACGACTACGTTTCTTCCGTCCCCGGTAAGCCCCTGGGCATCCTGGAGGACTACGTGGGCCACGGCATCGGTTCGGAAATGCATATGGCACCGGACGTCCTGAATTACCGCACCAATCACCGCGGCCCGAAGATCCGCGCGGGGCTGTGCCTCGCGATCGAACCCATGCTGGTGCGCGGTGGCATCGAGACTGCCACCTTGGATGATGACTGGACCGTTGTCACCACCGATGGCAAGCGCTCGTGCCAGTGGGAACACTCGGTGGCCGTGCACGAAAAGGGCATCTGGGTCCTGTCCGCCCCGGACGGCGGTGCCGAGCAGTTGGCGCCGCTCGGCGTCGTGCCCGTCCCGATCCCGTAACCTAGCGAAGCCTGCTCCCGGCCCGGCCCGGCGTGCTGCGCAGGCTCAGGGCGTTGCCTCGAGGTGGACAATGGTGCCATGAATGCGATCACCGATGTACCGGGAATCCGTATTGGCCACGTTCAGAGGAACGACGGCGGGTGGCTCAGTGGCGTGACAGTCGTCCTTCCACCTGTGGGAACCGTGGGATCGGTGGACGTGCGCGGGGGAGGCCCTGGTACGCACGAAACGGATGCCCTGGACCCTACGACGTTGGTTTCGACGGTCGACGCCGTCGTGCTGACGGGTGGGAGTGCGTTTGGGCTGGCCTCAGCTACTGGTGCCCAGCTCTGGTGTGAGGAGCAGGGCCGGGGCTTTGCGGTTCCCGGCACCGTGGTGCCGATCGTTCCGGCCGCCGCCATCTTTGACCTGGGACGCGGTGGTGATGTCAAAGCGCGGCCCGACGCCGGCATGGGTTACCAGGCAGCCGCCGCAGCGTTCGCCTCAGGTGACCACGCCGCCGTCGAACGCGGAAATGTCGGCGCAGGCACGGGCGCCGTAATCGCCCGCGGCCAGTACAAAGGTGGTGTCGGTACATCCTCGATCACGCTCGAAAGCGGGATCATCGTCGGTGCCATAGCTGTGGTGAATGCGCTGGGTGCGCCCGTGGGTGGGGGCCCGCAACCCTCTGCGCGCTCGGTCGTTCCTCCCCAACGGCTCCCCAACCTCGCAAGCTCGGCCGGGGACCCCGGCCGTCGTGGCCCCACCTTGGACGCGCGCGGCCGGGTTCCGGGCCCCCAAGGCAAGTCCCCCTCTGCTCCCGTCGTTTCTCCCCAAGGGCTTAACACCACGCTCGTCGTCATCGCCACGAATGCTGTGCTCGATGTTGCCGAGTGCAAGCGGACGGCCAGCTCTGGGCATGCCGGGCTGGCGCGGGCCTTGGATCCGTCCCACACTTTGGCGGACGGTGACACCGTTTTCGCCCTGGCGACTGGCGCCGTCGGGCTTGATCGCAGTACCGAGCAGGCGCGGCAGGTATCGCTCATAACGCTCCAAAGTGCCGCAGCTGAGGCCGTACGTTTGGCGATCCTGGACGGTGTTGAAGCGGCCGAAAGTGTCACGACGGCGGCAGGAGACTTCCCTGCTTACCGGACCGTAGGGGAGTGACGGGCGGCGGTACGTGCGCTACCATGGACGGATTTAACTTTCCGGCCCCATTGGCGTAGAGTTATTTGTTGGTTGTCTGTGCAGCCACGCCCTTTTTAGTGTCGTGGTTCCAAGAGGGCCAAGCAAACAAAAAACGTCCGTTGGATTTTCGGTGCCTAACCGGAGGACAGCGGCAAACAACAGTTAGCGGAGGATATGGCCAAGAAGGACGGGGTCATTGAGATCGAGGGCGTTGTGACTGAGGCGCTGCCCAATGCGATGTTTCGTGTTGAGCTCACCAACAAGCACGTCGTTCTCGCACACATCTCTGGGAAGATGCGTCAGCACTACATTCGAATCCTCCCCGAGGACCGGGTAGTGGTGGAGCTGAGCCCATACGACCTCACACGTGGTCGTATCGTCTACCGCTACAAGTAAATTGCTGGGCGGCCCAGGCAATAGTGCCAAGCCGCTCCAGCAGATCAACTGCAAAACACGCAAAGGAACGCCATGAAGGTCAAGCCGAGCGTCAAGCAGATCTGCGACAAGTGCAAAGTGATCCGCCGTAACGGCCGGGTCATGGTGATCTGCGAGAACCCGCGCCACAAGCAGCGCCAGGGCTAATTCCCCTTCAGGGAATCAGCGCCCGCAAGGGCAAACCTGGGTTGCTAGCCCACGCAAGTAAATAAAGGCAGCACAAGTTGTGCCAGGACTGCATTACAGAGCCTGGTCAACGTACCCCCGGTCGGAGGCTGGGGCCACACGGATCGTGTGGGTGTACTGCCTACGACCTCCGGTTTATTCAAGGAGTACCGCCACTATGGCTCGTCTCGCTGGCGTAGACATTCCCCGCGAAAAGCGGTTGGAAATTGCGCTTACTTACATCTACGGCGTGGGCAAGACCCGTGCACACGAAACCCTGGCTGCCACCGGCATCAGCGCTGACGTTCGCGTCAAGGACCTGACTGACGCCGAGCTGGTCCAGCTGCGTGACTACATTGAAGGCAACTACAAGGTTGAGGGTGACCTTCGCCGCGAGGTAGCCGCTGACATCCGCCGCAAGGTTGAGATCGGCAGCTACGAAGGCCTGCGCCACCGCAAGGGCCTGCCCGTACGCGGTCAGCGTACGAAGACCAACGCTCGTACCCGTAAGGGCCCGAAGCGCACCGTCGCCGGCAAGAAGAAGGCCGGACGTTAATCCCTCGGGATTGACCTGGTTTTCCCCCGATAACTTTCTGTAGGAGAAACAATGCCCCCGAAGACTCGTGGAGCGGTTCGTAAGCCGCGTCGCAAGGATAAGAAGAATATTGCGCTTGGCCAGGCGCACATCAAGAGCACCTTTAACAACACCATCGTGTCCATCACGGACCCGAACGGTGCTGTAATCTCCTGGGCTTCCGCCGGTGAGGTTGGCTTCAAGGGCTCCCGTAAGTCCACCCCGTTCGCTGCCCAGATGGCTGCTGAAGCTGCTGCAAAGCGCGCTCAGGAGCACGGTCTGCGCAAGGTTGACGTATTCGTCAAGGGTCCGGGATCCGGACGCGAAACCGCAATCCGTTCGCTTCAGGCTGCTGGCCTTGAGGTTGGCTCCATCCAGGACGTCACCCCCAGCGCCCACAACGGTTGCCGCCCCCCGAAGCGCCGCCGCGTCTAATTAGGTATTCCCTGTCTGACCGGCCGGGCCTGCTGTACATGGTTTAGACCATCTACAAGCATGGCCCGGCTGGTCAGGCTGGAAACCGAAGCCGATTTCCACCACCTGTGTTGCGTCATATAGCGGATGCTCGCCGAAAGGAAACCTAAGTGCTCATTGCACAGCGCCCCACCCTGTCTGAAGAAGTTGTATCCGAGAACCGCTCCCGTTTCATCATTGAACCGCTGGAGCCGGGCTTCGGCTACACCCTCGGAAACTCCCTCCGCCGTACCCTGCTCTCCTCCATCCCCGGTGCCGCTGTAACCAGCATCCGGATCGATGGCGTGCTGCACGAGTTCACCACGGTTCCGGGTGTCAAGGAAGATGTCACCGAGATCATCCTGAACATCAAGAACCTTTCGGTTTCCTCCGAGCACGACGAGCCGGTTGTTGCTTACCTGCGCAAGCAGGGCCCCGGAGTCGTCACCGCTGCGGACATTGCTCCGCCGGCCGGCGTCGAATTCCACAACCCGGATCTGCACATTGCCACTCTTAACTCGAAGGGCAAGTTCGAACTCGAGCTGACCATCGAGCGCGGCCGTGGCTACGTTTCGGCAGCTCAGAACAAGTCCGGCGACTCCGAGATCGGCCGTATTCCGGTCGACTCGATCTACTCGCCGGTCATGAAGGTAACCTTCCGCGTGGAAGCTACCCGTGTTGAGCAGCGCACCGACTTCGACAAGCTCATTGTCGACGTCGAGACCAAGCAGGCAATCGCTCCGCGCGACGCCGTTGCTTCTGCAGGCACCACCCTGGTGGAACTGTTCGGTCTGGCTCGTGAGCTGAACACCGCAGCTGAAGGTATCGAGATTGGCCCGTCGCCGACGGACGCTGCCCTGGCAGCGGACATGGCTCTGCCGATCGAGGATCTGGACCTTACCGTCCGTTCCTACAACTGCCTCAAGCGTGAGGGCATCCACACCGTGGGTGAACTCGTTGCCCGCTCCGAGGCTGACCTGATGGACATCCGTAACTTCGGTGCGAAGTCCATTGACGAGGTCAAGGCAAAGCTCGTCGAACTGGGTCTGTCCCTCAAGGACTCCCCTCCCGGTTTCGATCTCGCAGCCCGCGCCGCAGCCATCGAAGAGGACGACGCCGCGTTCAGCGACGACGAGCTCTAAAAAGCAGATCTTGGCCGTCAGGTCCAGCGATGGATCTGACCGGCTTACATAACAGGAGAAATTATTATGCCTACCCCCACTAAGGGTCCGCGCCTCGGAGGCGGCCCGGCTCACGAGCGCCTGATGCTCGCGAACCTGGCAGCTGCTCTGTTTGAGCACAAGCGCATCACTACCACGGTCACCAAGGCCAAGCGCCTGAAGCCGTACGCAGAGCGTCTGGTCACCTTCGCCAAGCGTGGCGACCTTTCTTCCCGCCGCCGCGTTCTCGGCCTGATCAGCGACAAGGGCATCGTCCACGAGCTGTTCACCGACATCGCCGGCGCCGTTGCCAACCGCGATGGTGGCTACACCCGTATCACCAAGATCGGCAACCGCAAGGGCGACAACGCTCCCATGGCTGTCATCGAGCTCGTCCTCGAGCCGGTTTCCCCGAAGCAGGCCGTAGTTGCTGAAGCAACCGCTGCTGCTGCGAAGGCTGCCCCGGCTGCTGAGGAAGAGGTTGTTGAGACCGAGGCTGTGGAGACCGAAGCTGCTGAAACCGAAGAGGCTCCGGCCGCTGAGGCCGAGGCTGCTGACGCTGAAGTTGCTGAGACCGAAGAGGCTCCGGCCGCTGAGGACAAGAAGTAATTCACTGAATTCTTCACAGTAGACTTAAGTCTATGAACGAACGAAAACCCGCTGCCCCCGCTTTGGGGGGCAGCGGGTTTTTGCGTGTCCGCATGGATCTTTCGTATGACGGAGGACCCTTCAACGGCTGGGCACTCCAGCCCGGTCTGCTTACGGTGCAGGGGGCATTGGAGGAGTCATTGGCACTCCTCGTGCGCCGTCCGGTCCGGGTCACGGTTGCCGGCCGCACCGACGCCGGTGTCCACGCCCGCGGCCAGGTAGTCCACCTCGATCTGACGGAAGCCGAGTGGCTGGGACTTCCGCGCGGGCACGAACTCGACCCCGCCGTCGCGCTTTTGCGTCGCCTTCGCGGGGCACTTAGCCGTATTCTCGGCGATCTTACCGGCGCCATAGAAGTGCACGACGCCGGTCTGGCACCTGAAGGTTTCGACGCCCGGTTCTCCGCGTTGTGGCGTCGTTACAGTTACCGCATTGCTGACGGCGCGGAGCGCTGGGATCCCGTGCTTCGAGGAATTACGCTGTGGCACAAGGCGCCGCTGAATGTTGAGCTCTTGAACGAAGGCGCCGCCCAGTTGCTGGGCCTCCAGGATTTCCGTTCCTACTGCAAGCCCCGCGAGGGCGCCACAACCATCCGCGAGCTTCAGAAGTTTGAGTTCGGACGGGGGAGCGACGGGGTCATTGTGGCTACCGTTCAGGCCGATGCGTTCTGCCACAACATGGTGCGGTCCTTGGTGGGCTCGTCCCTGCGCGTGGGCGAAGGCCTGGAGCAACCGGGCTGGCTACATGAACGTCTTCTGGAACGTAAGCGTGATGCCAAGTCCGTGTTGGCCGCGCCCCACCCCTTGGTGCTGGAGGAAGTTGCGTACCCATCGGATGGTGAGCTGCTGGCGCGGGCTGAGCTGACGAGGGCCCGGCGCGAGTAATTCCCATGGGACCGGGACCCGCGTCCGAGGACCGGGCGAGCCGGACATTGGAGGACCCCCTCCCGGCTCTGGGTACCGGAAGGGGGCCGTTGTGGCCGTCCGTGGTCTGGGATCCGCGAACGGCCGGTCTAATTCCCGCGGGGCAAGATCAGCTGAAGGCTTGGATGATCTTGATGGCCGCCGGACCCAGAAGGACTATGAACAGCACCGGGAAGATGCAGAACAAGAGTGGAAAAAGCACTTTGACCGGAAGCTTCATGGCCTTTTCTTCTGCGTTCTGTCGACGCTTTACCCTCGCTTGTTTCGCTTGAGCGCGGAGAACGCTGGCGATGCCGATGCCGTATTTGTCGGCTTGGATGACAGCCAAGACAAAGCTGCGAATGTCCGGTACGGAGCAGCGTTCTGATAATGCCTCATAGGCTTCCCGCCGGGGGCGTCCCACCTGGATGTCCTGAAGTGTACGCATCAGCTCGTGGGCCAGGGGGCCGGCGCCCTGCATGGACGCCCGCTCCATTGCAGCTTCGAATCCAAGGCCAGCCTCGACCGAGATAAGCATCTGATCGAGAGTGTTGGGGAATTCCAACTTGATGGCTTCCTGACGTTTGGTTCCCGTGTTGTAGATCAAGAGGTCTGGCAAGAAGTACAGGAATATTGTCAGAAAGATACCCATTCCAGCGAGCGTAGGAGTGGGGTTCCCCGCGAAAAGGAGTAGGCCGATGACTGCGCCGGCCAGGGCCAGGACAGGCTTGAGTGCGATCAACTTGGTGAGTGGCATGGAGCGGGGCCGCCCTGCCAGGGCCAATAACTGGTCCAGCTTTGCTTCATAACTACCGGGCGTGAGCTTTCTGGCAATGCCCAACAAAAGCGGCGGCCTGTGGGCGACGCCTCCGCCGCCCTGGGCGAATCCTGATCCCAAGTTGGTCTGGATGGCCACAATCCCCTTGCGGTCAATGGTGACCAAGGACCAAGCAAAGTAGGCGATGGGGAGAACGATAACTGCAATGATGATCCAAGCAACGGGAGTCATTGGGGGTGCTCCTTAGAACTTGATCTTGACGGTGCGGCTCATCCAAAAGCCGCCGATGATGAACAGGACAACGCTCGCGATCAGCATTGCGATGCCGACCGGGTGGGTGACGAACGTCTTCATGTAGCCGGGGTTAATGGCACTCATGAAGATCCCGACTGCCACCGGCATGGCCATGAGGATGAGGGCGGACATTTTACCCTCCGCACTCAGAGCCCGTACATGACCCTTGATCTCGCTCCGCTCCCGAATGGTTCCAGCGACCTGTTCGAGCACCTCGGCAAGATCACCGCCTACCTCCCGGTTAATTTGCATTGCTTGGCCGATCCAACGGAAGTCCTCGCTGTCCATCCGCGCAGCACAGTCGTCTAGGGCCTGGCGGGGGTCCTTGCCGATTCTTACTTCGTTGACAATCCGGCCCAGTTCTTCGGACGTGGGGGATTGAGCCTCCCGGGCAGCAGCTTCAAGCGAACGCATGATACTGTGTCCCACGCGAAGCCCGCCGATCAACATTTGAATGGTGTCGGTTAGTTGTGTCTCAAACCGGGAACGACGCTTTTCTGTCTTGAGCACCAGGAACAGCTTGGCTGCGAACGGGGTCGCCAATGCTAAGACGATGCCTATGAACAGGTTCACCAGAAGGGTACCGAGCGTACCCACTACGAGAGTCGCCACTGCTACCAAGACCGTGAAATCGGCCGGAGCCTGTTTTACTCCGGCGCGGTAGAGAATTTCACGGTTGAAGGGACCGCCGGAACGGCCCAACGCAGAATCGACCGCTGCAACCGCTGTTTGGGATACCCGGCCGAGGGCAGACTCGTCGGGCACGGAGCCCACCCGACGGCGTTCGATGGGGATGGCTCCGTTTCGAGGCTTGAGGACCACCACAATAACCAGTGCGAGCGCAGCGACGCATAGGCCGACGGCAGCTATGAAAATAAGCGAGTTTTCCATCTCACCGCCTCCCGACCGGTGTGGGTGCCACCCCGAAGACAGCGGGTGACACAGTGATACCGAGTTCCGTGAAGCGGTCCAGGAACCGGGGCCGAATACCCGTTGGGAGAGCCCTTCCCAGGAATCGCCCCTGCGCATCGAGGCCAGCAGAGTAATCGAAAAGGAAGGCATCCTGTAGGGTCACGACGTCGCCCTCCATTCCCTGGACCTCCGTCACATGCGTCACACGGCGGCTTCCGTCGCGAAGCCGGGTAACCTGCACGATGAGATCGACAGCCGATGAGACCTGCTCGCGGATGGCTCGAAGGGGAAGATCCATCCCTGCCATGAGGACCAGGGTTTCCAAACGCGCAATGGCATCACGTGGAGAGTTCGCGTGGACTGTTGAAAGGGACCCGTCGTGCCCGGTGTTCATTGCTTGAAGCATGTCCAGGGACTCACCGCCACGGACTTCGCCGACGATGATTCTGTCGGGTCGCATGCGCAACGAGTTTCTCACTAAGTCACGGATGGTGATAGCGCCCTTGCCCTCGATGTTCGGTGGCCGGCTCTCCAACCGCACAACATGTCTTTGCTGGAGTTGGAGTTCAACAGCATCTTCAATGGTCACGATGCGGTCGGCTTCCGGGATGAACGACGAGAGGACGTTCAACAGTGTCGTTTTGCCGGTACCTGTACCACCGGAAACGATGACGTTCAGTCTGGCGCGGACACAGGCACTTAGCAGCTCTGCCATCTCGGGACTCATGGAACCCCATTCGATCAGATTTCGAACCGTCAAAGGCACGTGGCTGAACTTTCTTATGGTGAGGGACGGCCCATTGACAGCCAACGGCGGAATGATGGCGTTGACGCGTGAACCATCCTCCAGCCGAGCGTCAACCAGCGGTGACGACTCATCGATACGGCGCCCAACCTTGGAGACGATCCGTTCAATGACTTTCCGCAGGTGATCATCGGAACTGAATTGCAGGTCAGTGAGCGCCAGTTGCCCATGACGCTCAACGTAGATCTGGTCGAAGCGATTGACCATCACTTCCGTAATGGAAGGATCCTCGAGAAGACGCTGCAGCGGGCCGAAGCCCATGACTTCGTCGGCTATTTCCCGGATGAGGCGGCGACGTTCTTCGGGCGAAAGCGGGACCTGCTCCTCGTCGATGACCGACGAAAGCTCGTCAACGGCGAACGTCCGAAGTTCCTCCTCGGACGTTGAGCTATCCCCAAGCCTGTTGCCAATGCGCTCAAACAGCGCGGTGGCCGCCCGATGCTTCAGCCCTGCGAGGGCATCCACCGCCGGGACGGAGGGGGCGCCACCCAGCAGGGACGTCTGCCCGGGTTCGACTCCCGGAGCATCGGTGGTGCCCATGAAACCGCCGGCCTGGCCAAGCCCTTCTTCCACCGAGGAGAGCGGTCCGTTCTTCGAAAGCCTTTCAGACAGTTTCATGACACAACCACCCGTCGGTGAAGTTTGTTCTGGGGAAGGGCTTCCAGCTTGGGATCAAATCGCTCGACGAGCTTCCTCAACCCTTTCGTCGCGGAATCCCTGGTGGTTCCTTGAAGGACCGGAATGCCCCTGTTCGTGGAGAAGGGCAGGTTCCTGGACCGCGGGATGACCGTATCCACGGGAACTCCGATAGTCGCCTCGACGTCCTGAACAGAGATGCCACTCTTTCTGTCCGCGAAATTCAACACAGTGTGCCTGTTCTGTGGCAAAAGTTGAAGTTCCTTGAGCACACTGAAGCTCTTTCGAAGACCTCGAATGCTGGGTACGTCCATGCCGCACACCCAAACTCCGTCGGTGGCCAACTCGAGCGTCGCCAGGCAGTGTTCGCCCAAGCCCGGAGCTGTGTCAACTACGACGTATTTGAACTCGCCGGCCAGTTGGTTGATCAGCCGCGATACATGGTCTGCCGTTATGTAATCCGATTCCGATGGCCTGCTGGGAGCGCACAGGGCGTAGATCCCAGCCGGATGCACCGTCAGGAAGGCCTTGAGCACCATGGAGTCCTGAGCTGCGGCGCCATGAACTGCCTCGGTGATCGAGTGCTCAGGCTCCAACAACAGGCCGGAAGCCACATCACCGAACTGGAGGTCCAGGTCGACAATAACCACTCCCATGGGCGCTACGGCGCCGAGGCCTACAGCAAGGTTGGTGGCCACCGTGGTCTTGCCGACTCCGCCCTTGGGAGACATTACGGCGATGACACGGCCCCTCTCGTGCCCTGTCTCTGCTGCAGGCTGCATGCCCCTGCGCCGGCTGGCTGAAGCAAGGCAAGCCCGTTCCAAGAGGACCCGCAGCTCATTGACTTCGATTTCCGGCGAGATGACGTCCCGGATACCGGCGTGCATGGCTCGGAGCACCGTTTCGGCCTCTGGCTCGCAAACAAGAAGCAGACTAATTTCCGGGTACTGCAGATCAAAGACAGTCGCCAACTTGAGTGCATCGTCAGGATTAACACCGGGCCCCAGGATCATCACCTCTGGTGGAGCGCCGGTCAGTTCTTTGAAGACATCGTCCGTGCTGCCGTGCAGGACAGCTGGTGAAAGTGTCTGCAGGTCCCCATGCAGTGCACCCGTAATGGCCTGGCGTACCCGACCCTCAAAGTCGCGAACCGCGGTGATGGCTACGAAGCGAGTCATTGGACTAGCCCTCCAAAGGTTGTTGTTGGGGGATCGCTCTTTGCGGTCTTGTCGGTCTGTTTGGAGAGCCATAGGGTTCCGAATTCGGCGCCGAAGACCATCTTGGAGGCGTTCGCATCGCTCAGCGCGACGGTGACGTAGGCCGAACCGTTGGGGAGGGCTACTCCCTTATCGGTGCCCGCCGACTTTTCTGCGTCCGGAGCGGCCTGCTGAACGGCAGTAACCAGGACATCGTGGTAAAGCAACTCGGTGAAGTTCTTCCAGCCCGTCAGTCCCGGCGGGAGGTTGGCTCCGGCGGGGACGTTGTCGTCCAGTTTGAAGGACGCGAAGACGGTAACGGTGTCGCCGGCCTCAATGCGACCACCCAGGATCCGCTCCGGGGCCAGTACGAAAGTGGTCTCCTGGAGCCCCTCCGGGACGGGGACCGTGCCCGGGACAAGTTGGTTGGGGGCGACGAGCTTGACTCCGAGTAATTGCTCACCGGGTTGAAGGTCGACGTTGGTGACCTTCCCGGACTGATCGTTGAGGGCACTGATGGTTCCTGGCGCGACAGCGGACTGAGGCAAGGTTTCTGTCTTCACTTTCGAGCCCAGGTCCTCGGCCTTGGTGCCGGCGGGGATGCGTTCCTTGGCAACAAGGACGCTGACGGGATCAAGCCCTTGTTGCGCGCGCTTGTCGGCTCCCTGAACGTAGGTGACTAGCAGAACGGTGCCGATGACTGCCAACAGCAGTGCCGCAATGCCTCCCAGTAGGCGTGTTTTCACGGTGTAACTCCCTTCGGATTTCTAACTTGACGTAGTCGGCATTGGGCCGGCTGCTATTTGGTAAGTGAAACGACAGACGCTCCATAATTGGGGATACCGCCGGTGACCTTCATTCCGTCTTCCAGTGAGACGAAGCGGTCAAAGAAGCCCTGGATGCCACGGCAGTTTCCGTTGCATTTCGGGGCAGCTGGATCGACCACACCTCCGGTGCCGCTGAATTGGTAACCGGTAACTTGGAACGCAGCAAAGCCAATCAGCGTGTAGGTGGCATTTGATCCGTTGCCAGTAGCGGTTCTGAAGAGCGGAACAAGCGCGGGTTGGTCCATGATGTGTGCCAGCACGGTGTTGCACTCCGCTGCGTTCGGGAAGTGGTTGCCTGTTTGGCCCTGGACTGTGGCGTTGAGCGAAATGTCTGTTGAGCAGCCCGAGGTGGTCAGCAGCCAGCCAAAACCACCGGGATCGTAGCCATTTTGGGCTGCGCAGCCAGGGTATGCCGGCGCATTTTCGTCATAACGCAGCAGCACGTGCGTTGGAATGGGGTCTCCAGTGAAGTTGCCGGTGGAGTTCAGAGATGCCAGCTGCGTTGGCGACAAGTACTTCTTGAAGACGCACTCGCTGATCGTCCACGGCAAAGTGCTCGCCTTGGACGGCGCACCCCAGCTGGCTTCAGCCGTCGCTGTTACGGTGGTCGACTCAAACCCCATGACCTGGGCGAAGTAGAGCGAGAAACTGTTGACGCCGCCCTCCTTGGCGTTGGTGACGACCCTGACCGTCGTGGCGGCCGGGAAGGTGACTGTGGCCCCGCTCTGGCCGTCATTGGCGTTCTTGTTGGCGAAGTCGTTGCCGGTAGTCGTGCTGTTTCCACAGCTGCCGTTGGCGCAGTCCGTTGCAATTGCCAGGGCTGCGGCGTCGGCACCGTTCTGCAGTTGGGCCTTTTCGGCGTACAGGGCGCCGACGTCGACCGCCAGGGCCGCAAAGCCGAGCAGCACGACCATGAGTCCGGCCACCATGATGGTGGCGGCCCCGCGGCTTCCTTGATCAGCCTCCGCGCCCGTCGCTACGCGCCTTTGGAGTGCTTGTACTATCCGCCGCATCTCATCACTCCCTCGCCTTTGAGGTTCATCGGGAAGAGGCCCGGGGAACCAAAGAAGCCGGCATCCAGGAAGCCGGACATCGAGGTCAACGAAACACTCGTGGTTACCTTGACGTTGGATCCGGGTTTGCAGCTGGAAGCGTTGTCGGTGACAGTGACACCAAGCCCGTTCAACGAGGGGGCCGCCGCGAGAGCAACCCCCGACACGTTGAGGCCGCCTTTGTCATAGTTCACTGCCGCGTAGCGGGCGCCTTCGCGGGCCGCTTGGGTCAGGGAAACCTGAACGTTCAGTACGCGCCCAAACTCTATAATTCCAACCAAGATCAACAGTAGGAGCGGCAAGAGAATTGCCATTTCCACGGCTACTGCACCGCGCTCTTTCTTTCGTGTTGTCACGACTGTCTCCCAGACCCAGATCCCCTTTAGGGGTGTACGGAACAGTGGTTAAGAAGAAATGGCCGACGGCTGTGGCGGAAGTTCGTTCCACAGCCGCCGGCCAAGAGGAAGACGCTAGATCTTGGTTGTGACGTCAGCGAACATGTCGTGGATAGCAGTGCCCAAGGGGCCTACAGCTGCAAGGACCACTACTGCGATCAGGGCGACCATGATGCCGTATTCAACCATCGTCGCGCCCTTCTCCTCGGATGTGAGGCGGGCCTTGACGCCGGCGATGTACGAAGTAATGGTGAACATAAGAGCAGACATTGGAAAATCCTTCCCAGATGAATTTTTGGGTATTGGTAAATCATGGATATAGGTCCAGCAAATTATCGGAATTTGCCTTCGATTCCCGAACTACCCCCATGTTGCGTTTAGCGGTTCGGAATTCGATGAGATAAGAATTCACCCTGGACGCGCTGCTGAACAATGCGTAGTCGTACTCGAATTCCTGCAAGGCAAATCAAGCCGTCACCCGTAGAAGGGCAGGGGAGTACTCAGTTTGGAAGGCGAAAAAGGGAAGCGACTACTTGGAATAGACAGCAGCCTTACTTTTGGAGCCCATGAAGGGCCCCGTGAACGCCGAAGGCTGCAGCCCTACTGGAGTAGGAGAGTCACACCCAGTGCCGCGACGACCATGGCTGGTCCGTGCGCTGTTTCCACGGTCTTTTCCTTGCGATTCAGGCGCAACATCAGCACCGTCAGCACCCCGCCCACCACGAACCCCAGTAGTCCGCCGTAGAGTACTTGCTTCCAACCCAAGTACCCCAAGTACAGCCCGACGGGTGCTGCGAGCTTCACATCACCCATTCCGAGGCTTCTCGGCGAAATAAGTCCCAGAATCAGGTAGCCAACGAAGAGTAGGAGCCCTCCGGCGAGTGCTCGGAGCAGCTCGGGCCAGGCGGGATCCAGTGCCGCGGAGGTGGCAAGGAGAACAAAACCGCCTCCTAGCAGGAACAAAACGAGGGGGTTTGGCAGCAAATGGAGGGTGAAATCTATTCTCGAAAGCTGCACCCCAAGAAGTGCCAATAAAAGGAACGCCGGCAATTCCGGGGTAAAACCGAAGCGCCATCCCAACAGGGCAAATAGCAGTGCGGTGACTGCCGCCGTCGTAATCCGGACCGCGGGGGAGGGGAGTCCGCCGAGGCGCGGAAGGCCACGGGCGATCACGAACTCGACGGCCGGGCTCAACAGCAAGCCGGCGATGGCAAGCAGGAGCAGGAAAACGGGACCGTTGGTCATGTACTCTCCCTCAAAGCGCATGCGACCCCGAGGGGCGGATACCCCATTTTGACCCGGACGGCCCGTTGAAGGTATTGTTTATAGTCGTTGTGCGTGTCCTATCTCGATGACACATGCCTTCTCGGGGATCCAGTTGCAGGATCGCTAACTCAAGAGGCATATCGAGATTCTGGGATGACTGGTCTATAGAGCCCTCACCTCTGCTCCGGTAACGCATACATAGTAGGTACACGCCTCACTGCGTGTCGCCTAAAACATGAACGCCAGAACAAGAACGAGGCAAAACCGTGCGTACGTACACCCCGAAGCCCGGCGATATCAACCGCCAGTGGCACGTCATTGACGCCACCGACGTTGTCCTTGGTCGTCTTGCCAGCCAGACCGCAACACTGCTGCGCGGAAAGCACAAGCCGACCTTTGCGTCCCACATGGACATGGGCGACTTCGTCATCATCATCAACGCTGAAAAGGTTGCCCTCACCGGCGCCAAGCTGGAGCAGAAGCGCGCATACCGCCACTCCGGCTACCCGGGCGGCCTGACCTCCGTCAACTACGCCGAGCTGCTGGAATCCAACCCGGTTCGCGCTGTTGAGAAGGCCATCAAGGGCATGCTCCCCAAGAACTCCCTCGCCGCTCAGCAGCTGGGCAAGCTCAAGGTCTACGCAGGCCCCGAGCACCCGCACGCTGCACAGCAGCCGAAGACTTTCGAAATCACCCAGGTCGCCCAGTAGTCCTGGCCACCAAACAACTTTTCATTACAAGGAGAACCGTGGCTCAGAACGAAGAACTGACCGCCGAAGCCGTCGAGGCTGAGGAAACCCTCACCAGCTACACCTCTGAAAGCACATCTGTTGAAGATGCGCCCAAGAAGGAGCGCCCGGCGCTGACCGTTGCCGGTGCAGCTGTTGGCCGCCGCAAGGAAGCCGTTGCACGCGTTCGCGTCATCCCGGGTTCCGGCAAGTGGATCATCAACGGCCGCACGCTGGAGAACTACTTCCCGAACAAGCTGCACCAGCAGGATGTCAACGAGCCCTTCAAGATCCTTGATCTTGAAGGCGCCTACGACGTCATCGCCCGCATCCACGGTGGTGGCATCTCCGGCCAGGCCGGTGCACTGCGCCTCGGTGTTGCTCGCTCGCTGAACGAGATCGACGTCGACAACAACCGCGCCACCCTCAAGAAGGCCGGTTACCTGCGCCGTGACGCCCGCGTCATCGAGCGTAAGAAGGCTGGTCTCAAGAAGGCACGTAAGGCTCAGCAGTACTCCAAGCGTTAATCTGCGCTTACTCGAAGGCCCGTTCCGCCGTTTCGGCAGGGCGGGCCTTCGTCGTTTAAGAAGTTGCGCTTTAAGCAGTTGGAAGATGCAAGCGTTGAGCCGGATTTGACCAGTGCACATGACCTTCCGACACGCTGCTGGACGGGTGGTGTCCCGTCGTCGTCTAAACTTGAGCCGATGTCTAGATTATTTGGAACAGATGGCGTGCGCGGTCTCGCGAACGGATTGCTCACCGCCGAGCTGGCTATGCAGCTAGCCCAGGCCGCCGCCGTCGTACTCGGCCATGACCGCACAACCGATGGCAAGCGGCCTCGCGCCGTAGTCGCCCGGGACCCCAGAGCGAGTGGCGAGTTCCTTGCCGCCGCCGTCGAAGCGGGGCTCTCGAGCTCCGGCATCGATGTCTATGACGCCGGGGTGCTGCCCACCCCGGCTGCGGCCTACCTGGTGGCAGACCTCGACGCCGATTTCGGCGTTATGCTCTCGGCTTCCCATAACCCGGCCCCTGACAACGGGATTAAGTTCTTCGCACGCGGCGGCCAGAAGCTGCCCGACGACGTCGAGGACGCCATCGAAGCACAGCTGGGCAAAGAGCCTCAGCGACCCGTCGGCGGCGACGTCGGACGCATCCAGCGCTTCTCCGACGCTGAGGACCGCTACATTGTCCACCTGCTCGGCACCCTCCCCAAGCGCCTTGAGGGCCTGAAGGTTGTCCTGGACTGCGCTCACGGCGCGGCCAGTGGTTGTTCGCCTCAGGTGTTCAAGGACGCTGGCGCGGACGTTGTCGTCATCGGCGCCGAGCCGGATGGCCTGAACATCAACGACGGCGTGGGCTCCACCCATCTGGGCCCGTTGAAGGAAGCGGTGGTCAGGCACGGTGCGAACCTTGGCATTGCCCACGACGGCGACGCCGACCGCTGCCTCGCTGTAGACCACGAAGGCAATGAAGTAGATGGCGACCAGATCATGGCGATCCTGGCGCTGGCGCTCAATGAAGCGGGCAAGCTCAAGGACAGCATCCTGGTTGCCACGGTCATGAGTAACCTCGGACTCAAGATTGCCCTCCGCAACGCCGGCATCACCATCCGCGAAACCGCCGTTGGCGACCGTTACGTGCTGGAGGAAATGCGCGACGGCGGCTACAACCTGGGTGGCGAACAGTCCGGCCACGTGATCTTCTCCGATTACGCAACCACTGGCGATGGCGTGCTCACCGGCCTGCAGCTTGCTGCGCAGGTGGCCCTCACGGGTCGTAGCTTGAAGGAACTCGCAACGGCGATGACCAAGCTCCCGCAGCTCATGATCAACGTCAAGGGCGTGGACAAGGCGCGTGCAGGCACAGACGAAGGCGTGGCCGCAGCAGTAGCCGCTGCTGAACTGGAACTGGGCGAAACCGGCCGTGTGCTGCTGCGCCCTTCCGGAACCGAGGCCTTGGTCCGCGTCATGGTGGAAGCTGCGGATATGGAGACGGCCGAGCGAATTTGCAACAGCCTCGCTGCCGTAGTCAAGGAACGCCTGAGCGCTCCCAGCGAACTGGCTGTGTAAGAATCCAAGCAACTTCGGCCCGCCTTCCTGATTACCGGTTTACTGGTTTCCAGGAGAGCGGGCCGAGCTGGTTTAAAAGGACCTGCGTTTCAAAGGACCTGCGCTACAGGTAGTCGGGGGCTGCTTCCAACCCGAAGTACTCCTCGAGCGTTGCGATCCCCCGGGTGTTCATCTCTGTCGCTGCTTCGACGCCGATGTAGCGCAGGTGCCAGGACTCGTAGAAGTATCCGGTGGTTTCATGGAACATCCACGGATAGCGCACGATGAAACCGAATTTGTGTGCGTTGGCTTTTGCCCAAATAGCCGCGGGCTGATCGGCGAAGCAGGGCTGGAAACTGCAGGCACCTCCACCGTCGGCTATGTCAAAGGACCAGCCGGTTTGGTGTTCGGAATGACCGGGGCGTGCAGAGGCCCGGTCGGCTGCAGCCTGGCCGCTGCTTGCGACGTAGCCGTTGTACGTGACCACCTGGGTGGAATAGGAACGATACCCGGACGCCAATGCCATGATGACGCCTTCGGCCGCCGCTGCGGCGAACATCTTTTCTGCGGCAGCCGCCGTCGTGCTGTTCATCAGTGTGGCTTCGCCAGTGACGGCGAGCCGGATGTTCGGCCGAACCAAATCGGCCGGGACATAATTTTGAGGGTTCAACGGCCGGTGCTTGTTGACCACCACCCATGGGCTCGCTGGATCGGTCAGCGAGAACTGCTTGGCTGCGCCTTGTGATGGTGCTGCAGCTTGTGAGGGCGCTGCGCTTGGAGGAGCGCTTGAAGGCTCGGTAGCGGCAGCAGGCGTAACGGCAGTGACTTGGGTGGGCGTGGCGCTGGAGGCAGCGGTGGACGGTGTCGCCGAAGCCCCGGCGGAGGACGAGGCGGGGCCATCCGGAGTGCAGGCCGTCAGTGCGGCCAGGCCTGCGCCAGCTGTGAGGAAGCCCGCGAATGCCCTGCGGCTGGGCATGGGCTGAGGTTGGAAGTCCACGCTAGACCTTCCGCAAAAGCATGCGGCGAATGGAGTGGTCTGCATCCTTGGTAAGTACCAGTTGGGCGCGGCCACGGGTGGGGAGCACGTTCTCTTCGAGGTTGGGCTCGTTGATGCGCTTCCAGATGCCGCGGGCTGTTGACTCGGCATCTTCGTCTGACAGCGTGGCGTAGCGGTGGAAGTAGGACTCTGGCTGCGCGAAGGCTGTGCTGCGGAGCTTTCGGAACCGGTCCACGTACCACTCCTCGATGTAGGAGGTCTTGGCGTCAACGTAGATGGAGAAGTCAAAGAAGTCGCTCAGCGCGAGGCCCTGCTTGCCATCCATGCGGGGCCTGGCAGGGGCCAGAACGTTGAGGCCTTCCACGATCAGTACGTCCGGGCGGCGCACTACGACTTCCTTGCCCGGGACGATGTCGTAGGTGACGTGGGAGTACCACGGTGCCCGGACTTCCTCGGCTCCACCCTTGATTTCCGACACAAAACGCAAGAGCGCGCGTCGGTCGTAGGACTCGGGGAAACCCTTGCGTTCCAGCAAGTGCCGGCGCTTCAGCTCCGCCAACGGGTAGAGGAAGCCGTCCGTGGTGATGAGTTCTACGTTGGGTGTTCCCGGCCAGCGCCGCAGCATTTCACGGAGAACGCGGGCGATGGTGGATTTTCCTACGGCAACGGAACCGGCCACGCCGATGACAAACGGGGTGCGTTGTGTTTGCTCGCCCAAGAACGTGGTTGTTGCCGCGTGAAGTTGATGTGAAGCCTCGACGTAGAGGTGCAGAAGCCGCGAAAGGGGGAGGTATACCTCCCGCACTTCCTTCATATCCAGGGGATCGCCGAGGCCTCGCAGACGGAAAATGTCCTCTTCGTTGAGGGGCTGCTCCATTTGTGCTGCAAGCCGCGACCACGTTTGGCGGTCCAGCTCAACAAAGGGGGAAGCGCCGTCGCCGTTTGCTTCGGTGCGTTGCAAAGTCACGTTCTGATTCTGCCCTTAGCCCGGCCGATCAGGAAATGCGGGACGACGTGAAGGTGAATTGTGGGTGATCAACGCCTCAGAAACAAGAGGGAGAGGGGGGACGTCCCACATCAGTTGTTTGACCTAGCCGTTAGGCTTATACCCATGTGTGGAATCGTAGGCTATGTTGGCAATTCGTCTCGTAAGGCAGCTGGTCACAGCGCCCTTGACGTCGTCGTGGAGGGGCTGCGTCGTCTTGAGTACCGCGGCTATGACTCCGCTGGCGTCGCAGTGGTGGCTGATGGAACCATCTCGTCCCGTAAAAAGTCCGGCAAGTTGAGCAACCTGATCAGTGAACTGGAAGCAAACCCGGTCCCTGAATCCCTGACCGGCATTGGCCACACCCGTTGGGCCACGCATGGCGGACCCACCAACCGTAACGCACACCCCCACCTTTCCGACGGCGGGCGTCTGGCGTTGATTCACAACGGCATCATCGAAAACTTCGCCGAGCTTAAGCAGGAACTGCTGGCTAAGGGCGTCACGTTCGAATCCGAAACGGACACTGAAGTTGCTGCCGCCCTGGTTGGCAACATCTTCCGCAACGAACTCAACGGCACCGGCGGCGACCTCACCCAGGCGATGCGCCTGGCTTGCCAGCGTCTGGAAGGTGCTTTCACCCTCCTCGCCGTCCACGCGGACCAGCCCGACGTCGTCGTGGCCGCCCGCCGCAACTCCCCGCTCGTGGTCGGCCTTGGCGAGGGCGAGAACTTCCTCGGCTCGGACGTCTCCGGCTTCATCGACTACACGCGCCGCGCAGTGGAACTCGGTCAGGACCAGATCGTCACCATCACCGCGGACTCCGTGGAGATCACCGACTTCTTCGGCGCTCCCGCTGAAGGCAAGGAATACCACGTTGACTGGGACCCGGCTTCTGCCGAAAAGGGTGGCTTCAGCTCCTTCATGGAGAAGGAAATCCACGACCAGCCCGACGCCGTAGCCCAGACCCTCCTGGGACGCTCGGACCTCAACGGAAAGCTGACGCTGGACGAGGTCCGCATCGATCCTGAGCTCCTCAAGCAGGTTGACAAGATCATCGTTCTGGCATGCGGTACCGCGGCCTACGCTGGGCTGGTTGCCAAGTACGCCATCGAAAACTGGTGCCGTATTCCCACGGAAGTAGAGCTCGCACACGAGTTCCGTTACCGCGATCCGATTGTCGACTCCAACACCCTGGTGGTTTCCATCAGCCAGTCCGGCGAGACCATGGACACGCTCATGGCCGTCCGCTACGCGCGTGAACAGGGCGCCAAGACGATCTCCATCTGCAACACCAACGGTTCCACCATCCCGCGTGAATCCGACGCCGTGCTCTACACCCACGCTGGCCCGGAAATCGCGGTTGCATCCACCAAGGCGTTCCTGGCCCAGATCACTGCCGCTTACTTGCTTGGCCTTTACCTGGCCCAGCTGCGTGGCAACATCTTCTCCGGCCAGATCAAGGACGTCCTCGCGGACCTGAACAAGATTCCGGCCAAGATTCAGAAGATCCTGGACAACGCAGGTCCTTTGCGTGAACTCGCCCGCAGCATGAAGGACGAAAAGTCCGTCTTGTTCCTGGGCCGCCACGTTGGCTTCCCGGTGGCCCTTGAAGGTGCCTTGAAGCTCAAGGAAATTGCCTACATCCACGCTGAGGGCTTCGCCGCCGGTGAACTCAAGCACGGACCGATCGCCCTGATCGACGACGGCCAGCCGGTTTTCGTGGTTGTCCCGTCCCCGCGTGGTCGTGACTCCCTGCACTCCAAGGTCGTTAGCAACATCCAGGAAGTCCGCGCACGTGGTGCACGTACGCTGGTCATTGCTGAAGAAGGCGACGAGTCGGTCAAGGACTACGCAGAGCACGTCTTCTACGTTCCGGAGACGCCCACGCTGCTCATGCCGCTGCTCACCACCGTGCCACTGCAGATCTTTGCTGCTGAACTGGCCGGGGCGAAGGGTTACGACGTCGATCAGCCGCGTAACCTCGCCAAGAGCGTGACCGTAGAATAACCGCATGATTGTTGGCATTGGAGTAGACGTCGTAGACATCGAGCGGTTCGCCCGGCAACTGGAGCGGACCCCCGGACTGCGGGACAGGCTGTTCGTTCCTGCAGAGCGCGAGCTCAACACCAGGTCACTCGCTGCGCGCTTCGCCGCCAAGGAAGCAGTGGCCAAGGTCCTGGGTGCTCCCGCTGGCATGAACTGGCAGGACTGCTGGATTGGTCTTGACCAGAATGGTCCTACCGTCCAGGTCAAAGGAACGGTCTTGGCCGTGTCCGACGCCAAGGGCGTTAAACGCTGGCACCTGTCCATGAGCCACGATGGCGGCATCGCTACGGCGTATGTCCTCGCCGAGGGCTAAACGGACCTCTACATAACGATGATCAGCGCCTTCACCGGACAACAGATCAGGGATGCGGAACAACCGCTCCTGGACTCCGGTGAGGGCGCTGTTCTCATGCAACGGGCCGCTTACGGCCTGGCGCAGGAAGTGGTTCGCTTGGTCAAGGCCAAGCGCAAGCTGCGCGGGGCGAGCGTCACAGTCCTGGCAGGAAAAGGCAATAACGGCGGTGACGGACTCTTCGCGGCTTCCATGCTTGCACGCCGTGGCATGCGGACGACGGCGGTACTCGCCTCAGCGGAAGTCCATACCGAGGCTTTGGGGGCTTTTCTGGCGGCAGGCGGCCGCGTGCTGCGATTGGATCCCGGAAACGCGGAGGAACTTGCCGTCCTATGCGCTGGTGACGATGTCATTATCGATGCCCTCCTGGGCACCGGCGCCCGCGGCGGATTACGTGATGCTTCTGCTGAGTTGGTCGCTTCCCTTCAGGAGTTGAAGCCGCGTTCCGTGGTGGCCTGCGATCTCCCCAGTGGGCTGGATGCCGCCACGGGCGAAGTCCACTGGCCGGTGCTGGAAGCCGATGTCACAGTGACTTTCGGTGGTATCAAGGCCGGTTTGATGACAGACCCGGGCGAGGGCTGTGCCGGCCATGTGGTCCTGGTACAGATCGGAATCGAAGACTCCCTGGACACCCCTGAGTTGCATCGGCTTGATGCCACGGACCTGCACGCCTTGCTCCCCAAGCCTGGGCGCCGCTCCCATAAATACTCCCGTGGCGTGCTGGGCGTGGTCGCCGGCTCGGCTCGGTTTGCGGGGGCAGCCGTGCTGAGCGTCCATGCGGCAGCGATGGCCGGCGCGGGCATGGTCCGCTATGTAGGACCGGAATCTGCGGCACGCCATGTATTGAGCCGGACTCCGGAGGCCCTGTGGGAGACGGATGACCCAGGGCGCGTTCAAGCGTGGTTGCTTGGTCCTGGCGTGGACGGGGAGGACCAGCTCGGACGTGCCGGGGACGCCGCACAGTCAGCGCTGGCCGCTGAGCTGCCGGTCGTCGTCGACGCCGGAGCCTTGAGTATCCTGCCAGAGCGGTGTCCCGCCCATTGGATCCTCACTCCGCACGCCGGGGAACTGGCGACGCTCCTGGCAGCCCTTCCATCCACCGGCGAGGTTGCCGTGACCCGCGAGGACGTCGAGTCCCGGCCGCTGCACTTCGTACGGCAAGCAGCCGAACAAACCGGTGCCACAGTCCTGCTGAAGGGTGCCACCACACTGGTGGCCTCGCCGTCGGGCGTTGTTTTCAGCCAGTCCGAGGGCACTGCCTGGATGGCGACCGCAGGCAGCGGTGACGTCTTGGCCGGCATCTTGGGCGCCTTGCTGGCGCAATCTGCGGACTCGGTGAGGGACGACGACGGCGCTTACGCAGCCATGGGCTTGAAACCGGACGACCGCTGGGCTGCTGTGGCGGCGGTTGCGGCTAGCGTTCACGGCCGCGCCGGCTCGATGGCATCGAAGGATTTTAATGGTGGCCCCATTACAGCCTCGGCGATCATGACTGCTGTGCCGCACGTCATAGGTTCGCTGACCGCTGAATACGACCCCGCAAGACCGTAAGGTTACTGTCCGTGTCATGGGTCATGAGTAGGCTTGCAGCAAGTTATCCGCATCACCAGAGGAGAACGCATGGAAGTCTGGCCTGGATCGGCCTATCCGCTTGGAGCCACCTTTGACGGGACCGGCACCAACTTCGCGCTGTTCAGCGAGAAGGCCGAGGGAGTGGAACTGTGCCTCTTCGACGACGACGGCGAGGAAGTCCGCGTAGAAGTCACCGAGGTGGACGGCTATGTGTGGCACTGCTACCTGCCGCAAGTCCAACCCGGACAGAAGTATGGCTATCGCGTGCACGGGCCGTACAACCCCGATGCCGGCCAACGGTTCAATCCCAACAAGCTGTTGCTGGACCCCTATGCCAAGGCCATCCACCGGCAGATTGACTGGGACCCGGCACTGTTCTCGTACAACATGGGGGATCCGGACTCCCGGAATGACGCCGACTCCGCACCGCACATGATGCTCGGCGTCGTCATTAACCCGTTCTTCGACTGGGACGGCGACAAATTACTGAAGATTCCGTATCACAAGTCGGTCATCTATGAAGCCCACGTCAAAGGGCTCACCCAACTCCACCCCGAGGTTCCCGAGGAACAGCGCGGCACTTATGCCGGCGTCGCCCATCCCGCAGTTATCTCGCACCTGCAGAAGCTTGGCATCACCGCCATCGAGCTCATGCCGGTGCACCAGTTCGTCAATGACGGCATCCTCCAGGACAAGGGGCTGAACAACTACTGGGGCTACAACACCATCGGCTTCTTCGCGCCGCACAACAGCTACAGCTCCAAGGGCGATACCGGCCAACAGGTCCAGGACTTCAAAGCCATGGTCCGTTCCCTGCACAACGCCGGGATCGAGGTCATCCTGGACGTCGTTTACAACCACACGGCTGAGGGCAACCACCTGGGGCCCACGTTGTCCTTCAAGGGCATCGACAACTCGGCCTACTACCGCTTGGTGGAGAACGACCAGAAGTACTACATGGACTACACCGGCACGGGCAACTCGCTGAACGTCCGTAGTCCGCATTCGCTGCAGCTGCTCATGGATTCGCTCCGCTATTGGGTGACGGAGATGCACGTCGACGGTTTCCGTTTCGATCTCGCGTCCACGCTGGCCCGTGAGTTCTATGACGTGGACAAGCTGTCAACCTTCTTCGAACTCATTCAGCAGGACCCTGTGGTCTCGCAGGTGAAGCTGATCGCTGAGCCGTGGGATGTTGGACCCGGTGGGTATCAGGTGGGCAACTTCCCACCGCAATGGACAGAATGGAACGGCCAATACCGGGACACTGTCCGGGACTTCTGGCGCGGCGAACCATCCACCCTGGGTGAATTTGCATCGCGCCTGACAGGCTCGGCCGACCTCTACGAACACTCGGGACGCCGACCCGTGGCTTCCATTAACTTCGTCACCGCGCACGACGGCTTCACCTTGGCGGACCTCGTGTCCTACAACGAGAAACACAACGAGGCCAACGGCGAGGGCAATAACGACGGCGAATCGCACAACCGCTCATGGAACTGTGGCGTTGAAGGTCCCACCGACGACCCCAAGGTTCTTGGCCTTAGGGCCCGCCAGCAACGGAACTTCATCGCCTCGCTCTTCCTGTCACAGGGTGTTCCCATGCTCTTGCATGGTGACGAACTTGGCCGGACGCAACAGGGCAACAACAACGGGTATTGCCAAGACTCGGAGCTGACCTGGATTAATTGGGACAGCGTAGACCAGCCCTTGGTGGAGTTCACGGCCGCCGTCAGCGCCCTGCGGGCGAAGCACCCCAGCCTGCGCCGAAGCCGCTTCTTCGACGGCAGGCCCGTGCTGCGGGGCGAGGGCGAGAGGCTTCCGGACATCGTGTGGTTGGATGCCGACGCCAGCACCATGACGCCGTCGGACTGGGACACCGCGCTGGGCCGTTCTGTTGGAGTGTTCTTGAACGGTGACGGCATTCACGGACGCGACACCCAAGGTCGCCGGATCACAGACGTCAATTTCCTGCTGTACTTCAATGCGGACGAGGACGAAGTTGGGTTCCGCGTGCCGTCAGACGAATATGCCCCTGCGTGGGACGTCATGATCGACACCGGCGGTGAAGGTGCAGATTCGGACGTCGTGAAGGCGGATCAGATCCTGATGATCGCTGCGAAGTCGCTGGTGGTCCTTCGCGCCCACAGCGCGCCAGAGACTGAGCCGGACCATTCAGTGGCCGCCTCCCTTGCTGCGCTCACTCAGACCAGCACCCCCGAAACGGCTTCGCTGACGGCTCCTGCCGTTACTTCGGCACCTGCTGACTCCGTGCCAAATGATTCAGCGCCGGAGGTTGAACCGGGTGCGTCGCAAGGCGATGGAGCTGCAGAGGGTGCGGCTTCCGACGGTGGAGATCCGCCCGCTGGGAAATCTAAACCCGCAAGGAAGCGCCGTAGTTCGAAGAAGGCGGACTCGTGAGGACCCCCGTTTCAACGTACAGGCTGCAAATCCGCCAAAGCTTTACGCTTCAGGACGCTGCGGAACTCACCGGGTACCTGCACAACCTTGGGGTCGATTGGATCTACGTTTCGCCGATCCTCACGGCGGAGGAAGGCTCAGACCACGGCTATGACGTCACGGATCCTTCGTCCGTGGATCCTGCCCGGGGCGGAGCCGGGGGCCTCGCAGCGTTGTCCAAAGCCGCCCGCTCGAAGGGACTTGGCATCCTGGCGGACATCGTCCCCAACCATATGGGTGTAGCCTCGCCAGGACAGAATGCCTGGTGGTGGCAGCTCCTGAAGGAGGGTCGCTCGTCCAAGTACGCCGAAGCGTTCGACGTCGACTGGGACTTTGGCGGCGGAAAGATCCGCATCCCCGTGCTCGGCGGCGATGACGACCTTGCGCAGCTCACTGTGGTGGACGGCGAACTGCACTACTACGATCACCGTTTCCCGTTGGCCGAGGGCAGCTTCAGCGATGGAGACAGCCCGCAGGACGTTCATTCGCGGCAGCACTATGAATTGGTGGGCTGGCGCCGCGCGGACGCCGAACTGAACTACCGCCGCTTCTTCGCTGTGAATACCCTGGCCGGCGTCCGCGTCGAGGTTCCGTGGGTCTTCGATGAGGCGCACGAGGAAATCGTGCGATGGTTCCGCGAAGAGCTGGTTGACGGGCTCAGGATCGATCACCCCGATGGGCTTGCGGATCCCGCAGGATACCTGGCAAGGCTTCGCAAGGAGACGGGCGGGGCGTACCTCTTGGTGGAGAAGATCCTGGAACCGGGAGAGAAACTGCCGGAAACCTTCGATTGCGAAGGCACCACAGGATACGACGCACTGGCGGATGTTGACCGTCTGTTCGTGGACCCAGCAGCCGAGGAATACCTGGACTCCCTCGACGCCCGGCTGCGGGATGCACCCGAGCCGGCTGACTACGAGGCAATGATCCATGGGACCAAACGGCGCATCGCTGACGGCATCCTGAGGTCTGAGATCCTGCGGTTGTCCCGTCTTGTTCCCGAATCACCAGCTTTGCCGCGCACCGCGGTAGCCGACGCCCTGGCCGAGATTATTTGCTGGTTCCCCGTCTACAGGACCTACCTTCCGCACGGTCAGGAAATTCTGGAAGCAGCCGTAGAACGCGCAGGGCAGCACCGGCCCGAGCTCGGGAACGTGCTGGAAGGACTGCTCCCACTCCTGGTCGATACCACGGGGGAACTCGCCCGCCGTTTCCAACAGACCTCCGGCATGGTGATGGCCAAGGGTGTGGAGGACACCGCATTCTTCCGCTACACACGCTTGGGGACGCTCACCGAAGTGGGCGCTGATCCCACTGAGTTTGCGCTTTCCCCTGATGGGTTCCACGAGCGCATGACGCGTCGTCAGGCAGAAATCCCGCTCTCCATGACCACGCTGAGCACCCACGACACCAAGCGCAGCGAGGATGCCCGGGCCAGGATTTCGGTGATTTCCGAATCTGTCCCCGAATGGGAACTCTTCCTCGGCACTGTCCAGGAGCTGGCGCCCATCCCGGACGGTCCTCTGGCAGCCCTTGTTTGGCAGTCAATTGCAGGCGCTTGGCCGGCCGATCGTGGGCGCCTCCAATCGTATGCGCTCAAGGCCGCCCGCGAAGCGGGAAATTCGACCAACTGGACCGACCCCAACCTGGACTTCGAGCGTCACTTGGCTGCCGCCGTCGACGCCGTTTTTGATGTACCCGAAGTTGCTGCCGCCTTGGAGAATTTCGTCGAGGAACTGGAACCTTACGGGACCTCCAACTCGCTCTCAGCCAAGATCATTCAACTAACCATGCCGGGCGTCCCGGATGTCTATCAGGGCACAGAGTTCCGGGACGGTTCGTTGACCGACCCCGACAACCGGCGACCAGTGGATTTTCAAGCCCGAATCGCCGCGCTCGCAGAACTCGATACTGGTGCGCGGCCCGCGTTCACAGAGGAGGCCGCCAAACTGCTGGTGGTCTCCAGGGCGCTCAGGTTGCGTCGGGACCGGCCCGAACTGTTTGCCGGCTACCAGCCCGTGCATGCGAGCGGCGCGGCAGCTGAACACGTGATTGCGTTCAGCCGCGGTCTGGATGCGCCCGGTGCGATCACCGTTGGCACGCGGCTGCCCAAGCGCCTCGCGCGGGAAGGCGGTTGGCGGGATACGGCCATCGACTTGCCGGTGAACTGCCACGACGAACTGACCGGGACCACGTATGACGCCGGTTCTGTGGCGGTCGCTACGCTGCTGGAGCATTACCCGGTGGCCCTGCTGGTGCCCACTGACTGATCCGCTGAAACACGAACACCCGCCAACACCGCCACTGCAACGCAAGCTAAAACAAGCACAGGGGACACGATGCTGGAGCACGCTGCTGGAAGAAACCGTTACGACGTCTGGGCGCCCAACGCCGGATCAGTGAAGCTGCTGGCCGGAGGTAGCGAGCACGCGATGGAACAAATTCACGACGGCGGCGCTACGGGTTGGTGGCGCGCGTCCGCCGAGGTCACTGGCAAGGAAGGCGACGCCGTGGCGTACGGCTACCTCGTGGATGGGGAGGGGCCGTTTCCCGATCCACGCTCACGGCGACAGCCGGACGGGGTACATGGACTGTCGGCCACCTTCGATCCTTCCGCCTACGAGTGGGGGGACGGCGAGTGGAAGGGGCGCAGCCTCAAGGGTTCCGTGATCTATGAGCTCCACCTGGGCACGTTCACGCCCGAGGGGACGCTTGACGCAGCCGCCGGGAAATTGGACTACTTGGTGGATCTGGGCGTCGACTTCATTGAACTGCTTCCGGTCAATGCATTCAACGGAGTTCACAACTGGGGTTACGACGGCGTGCTTTGGTACGCCGTCCACGAGCCCTATGGTGGCCCGGAGGCCTACCAACGGTTCGTCGACGCTGCCCACGCCGCTGGCTTGGGGGTCATCCAGGACGTGGTCCACAACCATCTTGGACCCAGCGGCAATTACCTTCCCAAATTTGGCCCGTACCTGAAATCGGGGGAGGGGAACACCTGGGGAGATTCGGTAAACCTCGATGGTCCGGGGTCCGATGAGGTACGTCGTTACATTCTGGAGAATGCGGCGATGTGGCTCCGGGACTATCACGTAGACGGGCTCAGGCTGGACGCCGTGCACGCACTGCGCGACGAACGTGCCGTGCACATCCTTGAGGACTTTGGCGGGCTGGGAGACCAGATCGAAGCCGAAACCGGCATTCCGCGGACGCTCATCGCAGAATCGGACCTGAACAATCCGCGCCTGATCTATCCCCGCAAGGACAACGGTTATGGCTTGGAAGGCCAATGGAGCGACGACTTCCACCACGCCCTGCACGTGAACCTTAGCGGTGAAACCACCGGGTACTACGCCGACTTCGAGTCCCTCGCTGTCCTCGCCAAGGTCCTTGAGCACGGCTTCCTCCACGATGGCAGCTATTCAAGCTTCCGGGGACGTCACCACGGCAGGCCGATCCGGCACGACCTCGCGCATCCTTCCGCGTTGGTCGTTTGCCTGCAGAACCACGACCAAATCGGCAACCGCGCCACCGGTGACCGACTTACTGCATCACTGTCATTTGGTCGGTTGGCGATCGGCGCAGTGCTGACCATGACATCCCCATTTACACCCATGCTTTTCATGGGCGAGGAATTTGGGGCTTCCACGCCGTGGCAGTTCTTCACCTCCCATCCCGAGCCGGAATTGGGGGAGGCCACAGCGAAGGGCCGGATCAAGGAATTTGAACGGATGGGCTGGGACCCTGCCGTTGTGCCGGACCCCCAGGACCCGGAAACTTTCAAGCGCTCAAAGCTGGACTGGAGCGAGCCCAACACCGGGGACCACGCCCGCCTGCTGCAGCTGTATCGGGATTTAGCACAGCTGCGCCGGAATACGCCTGAGCTGGTGAACGGGGGTTTTGGCGAGACCAAGGTGGAGTTCGACGACGACGAGCACTGGCTGGAGTTGACCCGTGGCGCCATCCGCGTGGTGTGCAACTTTGGGGACGAGCCGTTGGATTCGCCTATGGGTGGATCCCTGCTGTTGGCAACCGACACCGGAGTAGCCCTCGGCGACGGTTCGCTGGCCTTGGCCGGTGGGAGTGCCGCCGTCGTGCGTGTCCAGTAAGGCGAGCAGTGACGAGGGTGACGGCGCCCACATTGCGGACAGCCCGAACACCGTGATCTATGCAGTGGCAGGATAGTACGTATGACTTATCCGGCTGCGGAAAACCGCTACGAAACCATGCCCTACCGCCGCGTCGGACGCAGTGGTCTCAAGCTCCCCGCTATCTCGCTGGGCCTTTGGCACAACTTCGGCGACGACAAGCGTTTCGAGGAACAGCGCGCCATCCTGCGCCGTGCCTTCGATCTGGGCGTCAACCACTTCGACCTCGCCAACAACTACGGCCCGCCGGATGGGTCGGCAGAAACGAACTTCGGGCGTCACCTGAAGGAAGACTTCAAGCCGTACCGTGACGAGCTCGTCATCTCCACCAAGGCCGGCTACTACATGTGGCCGGGCCCCTATGGTGAATGGGGATCCCGCAAGTACCTGATCTCCAGCCTCGACCAGTCCCTGCAGCGTATGGGCTTGGATTACGTGGATATCTTCTACAGCCACCGTCCGGACCCCGAGACGCCGTTGGAGGAAACCATGGGGGCGCTGGATTACGCGGTTCGGTCCGGCAAAGCCTTGTACGCAGGTATCTCCTCCTACACCCCTGAGCAGACACTCGAGGCGGCGCGGATACTGAAGGAACTCGGCACGCCTCTGCTGATCCACCAGCCCAGCTACTCCATGCTGAACCGGTGGACCGAGAATGGTTCGCCGAACCTCTACGAGGCACTGGACCAGGTGGGCGCCGGCTCCATCGCCTTCTCGCCTCTTGCCCAGGGGATGCTGACCAACCGCTACCTCAATGGTGTGCCGGCTGACTCGCGGGCCGCCAAGGAACGGTTCCTCTCCGAATCCGCATTGACGGAGGACAAGCTGGACCGCGTTCGGGGACTCAACGCCATCGCCGAGGGCCGTGGACAGACCCTCGCGCAGATGGCTATTGCATGGATTCTCCGTGATCAGCCAAAGGGCTCTGCCGTAACATCCGCGCTTGTTGGGGCCTCCAGCGTTGCGCAGCTTGAAGACACGCTGAGTGCCATCAACAACCTCAAGTTCACCACGGATGAGCTGACGGCGATCGACGAGTTCGCAGTTGAATCAGACATCAACTTGTGGGCTCAGGAGTAGCTTGCAGAACTGACACATTAGGGAAGGTGCCTGCCGGGAACAAAGGCGGCCCCTTCTGTGTTGGCTACAATGCAAGTGTGCGCCGAATGGCGCCGTGCCAATCAGTCGTGCTCTGAACTCAGTCAGGGTCGCGCCTGGCACCTGAGGTTTAGTTCTCAAAGGAGTTCCGTGTCTTCACATCCGATTCGTGTTGCCATTGTCGGCGTAGGAAACTGCGCCGCATCGCTGGTCCAAGGTGTTCAGTACTATCGCGACGCTGACCCCAAGGCCACGATTCCGGGTCTGATGCACGTCGAGTTCGGCCAGTACCACGTCAACGACGTCCAGTTCGTTGCTGCTTTCGATGTTGATAGCAAGAAGGTTGGACTGGACCTTGCCGACGCCATCGGCGCCAGCGAAAACAACACCATCAAGATCGCCGACGTCCCTGCTACCGGGGTCACCGTTCAGCGTGGCCACACCCTTGATGGCTTGGGCAAGTACTACCGCGAGACCATCGTCGAAGCTCCCGAGGAGGACGTCGACATCGTGGCTGCCCTCCGCGAGGCCAAGGTAGACGTCATGGTTTGCTACCTGCCCGTTGGTTCCGAGCAGGCTGCCAAGTTCTATGCCCAGTGCGCCATCGACGCCGGCGTGGCCTTCGTCAATGCTCTCCCCGTCTTCATTGCCGGGACCAAGGAGTGGGCTGACAAGTTCACTGCAGCGGGCGTTCCGATCGTGGGCGACGACATCAAGAGCCAGATCGGTGCCACCATCACCCACCGCGTGATGGCCAAGCTGTTCGAAGACCGCGGCGTCACCTTGGACCGCACATACCAGCTGAACGTTGGCGGCAACATGGACTTCAAGAACATGCTTGAGCGCGATCGCCTTGAGTCCAAGAAGATCTCCAAGACCCAGGCCGTCACCTCCAACGTTGAGGCAGAGCTTCACGCTGACGACGTCCACATCGGGCCGTCCGATTACGTTGCCTGGCTTGACGACCGCAAGTGGGCCTTCGTCCGCCTCGAGGGCCGCAACTTCGGTGATGCTCCCGTGTCCCTCGAATACAAGCTCGAAGTATGGGATTCCCCGAACTCTGCTGGTGTGATCATCGATGCCATCCGCGCCGCCAAGATTGGCCTGGACCGCGGCATCGGCGGCCCGTTGCTCTCTGCCTCCAGCTACTTCATGAAGTCCCCGCCGGAGCAGTTCAACGACGATATCGCCCGCGAAAACGTAGAAGCCTTCATCCGCGGCGACATCGAGCGCTAAACCGCAACAGCACAAGCAACGCGGGGTCACTTACGGCCGATGATTGACCATCGGATGGGCCGTAACTGACCCCGCGTTGCTTTAAGAGGGTTAGAAGAGGCCGGTGGGGTTGCCGTCTGGGCCGACGTCCATGCGCATGGCGGCCGGTTCCTTGGGCAGGCCGGGCATGGTCATGACGGCTCCGGTCAGGGCGACAATGAAGCCCGCACCCGTTTTTGGAATGAGTTCGCGTACGTGTACCCTGAATCCCTTTGGCGCACCGAGCTTGGACGCGTCGTCGGTGAATGAGTATTGCGTCTTGGCCATGCAGACGGGGAGCCCGCCCCACCCATTCTTTTGGATGTCCACAAGCCGCTTCTGTGCCGGGACCGAAAATTCAACGCCGTCGGCGCCGTAGATCTCCTGCACAATGGTGCGGATCTTGTCCTCCACAGAAAGTTCCAGAGGGTACAAGTGGTGGAAATTTGACGGCCCTTGCACCGCCGCTGCCACCTTGGACGCGAGCTCATCGCCACCATCGCCTCCGCCGCCATGGCCCCAGACATCGGCGACGGCGGCTTCCACGCCTTCCGCGGCGCACCACTTCAGCAGCCACTGAAGTTCTTCGTCGGTGTCGGTGGCGAACTTGTTGATGGCGACCACCGGTGAAATGCCGAACTTGGCGACATTCCCAACATGCCGTTTGAGGTTTTCCACCCCAGCCGCTATGGCGTCCACGTTGGGTTCGCTGAGTTTGTCCTTTGGAACTCCGCCTTGCATCTTGAGCGCACGGATCGTTGCCACTACAACGACGGCGGACGGCGCCACGTCAGCGATGCGCGACTTGATGTCCATGTACTTTTCGGCCCCCAGGTCCGCGCCGAATCCGGCCTCGGTGACCACGATGTCGGCAAGTTCCTGGGCCGTCCGCGTTGCGATGATCGAGTTACACCCGTGGGCAATGTTGGCGAAGGGGCCACCGTGGACCAGCGCGGGCGTCCCGGCGATGGTCTGGACAAGGTTTGGTTTGATGGCGTCCTTCAAGAGCAATGTCAGGGCACCTTCCACACCAAGATCCGCAACAGTTACCGGTTGGCGGTCGAAGGTGTAGCCAAAGGTGATCCGGCCCAAGCGCGTACGGAGGTCGTTCAGGTCCGCGGCCAGGCAGAATACGGCCATGATTTCGGAGGCCACTGTGATGTCAAAGCCATCTTGCCGGGGAACGCCCTGGGCAGGACCGCCGAGGCCGATAATGATTTCCCGTAAGGAGCGGTCGTTCATGTCGATGACCCGCTTGAACGTCATGCGGCGGGGGTCGATTCCGAGGTGGTTGCCTTGGAAGATGTGGTTGTCCACGAGTGCCATGAGTGCGTTGTTGGCCGAGGTGACGGCGTGGAAGTCGCCGGTGAAGTGGAGGTTGATATCGTCCATGGGCAGGACCTGGGAGTAGCCGCCTCCGGTTGCTCCTCCCTTCATGCCAAGGATCGGCCCAAGTGACGGTTCGCGGAGCGCGATCATCACTTTGTGGCCGGCGCGTGCGAGGGAATCGGCAAGGCCTACAGTGGTTGTCGATTTGCCTTCGCCCGCAGGGGTAGGGGACATGGCTGAAACGAGGACTACCTTGCCGGGCTGCTTGCCCACTGGGAGCACAAGCTTGGCCGGATTGATCTTGGCTTTGTAAGGCCCATATAGTTCCAGTGCGTCCACGTTGATGCCCGCACGTACCGCAATCTCTTCGATGGGCAGGATGGTGGCGTTATGGGCTATCTCAAGGTCGCTCAGGCCCTTGTTTTCAGACATCGTTGTCCTTCGGCTTAGTGCTTATGCTGTGTGGGCTGACGCTCGGCGCCCTGCCTACGCTGTGCGCGACAATCTATCAGTCGCCAGGCAGTAATCGCGTGAGGTTTATGGCCGAGGGACCAACAGGCCGCCAACAGATTCGCGATAGCTTTCCAAGGTGATCGCAGCAGTACGCTGCCAGCCGAAGGATTCGGCGTGGGTCGCGGCCAAACGGCCCATGTCCTCGCGTGTCTGTACGTCGTCGTACAAATCCTCGAGGGCATCAGCCCAGTCGGAAGGATCGTGACCATCCACGAGGATGCCCGTCCGGCCATCGGAAATGGCGCGTGAGAGCCCACCCACGTTGGTGGCCACCACAGGGGTACCGCACGCTTGTGCTTCCAAGGCCACAAGTCCGAAGGACTCGCTGAACGAGGGCATCACCACGACGTCGGCGGAGCGGAACCAGCTGGCGAGCTCGGGCGCTACAACCGGCGGGCGATGCGTGACGACGTCGGCCAGCCCGGCCTCCTCGATGATGTGCTGCAGGTTGAAGTCCTTGGCGCCGCTCAGCGAGCCCAGAATGGTCATTTCCAGATCGATGTCCGGCCTGCGCTTGCGCAGCAGACCAGCTGCTTTGACGAAGACCTGGGGACCCTTAAGCCGTTGGATCCGGCCTGCGAACAGAATGTGGAAGCTGTCCGGCCTGACGTCCCGCTGGGCGCGCGACTTGCGACGGAAGGATGGTGTGAAGACTTTGAGGTCCACGCCAGGAGGTGCGACGTCGATCTTGTCGATATCGGCGCCGTAGTGGGAGACGAGCTCTTCTGCCTCGGCTGGAGTATTGGCGATGAGGCGGGCAGCCCCATCAACAATCCGCTGCTCGCCTTCCTCCCGACGCCGGGGTTCGGGGCGCTCGCCGGACTCGAGAACAAGATTCTTGACCTTGGCCATGGTGTGCATGGTGTGGACCAGCGGAACACCCCAGAGCTCAGCCAATTCCAGCCCCGCAACGCCGGACACCCAGTAATGCGAATGGATGGCGTCGTAACGGCCGTGGGGTTGCTGCTGCCGGATCCGATCGATCTCCTCCACCATCTGGTGGAGGAGGGCAGGCAATTCTTCCTTGGGGACTTTCCGCCGGGGTCCGGCCATCACGTTGTGGACGCACACGCCGGGTCCTGGGTGCTCGACGGCGGCTTGGCCGGCTTTGGTGGAACGGGTGAAGATCTCTACCTCCACCCCAGACTCGGCCAGCGCCATGGCCAACGCACGGACGTAGACGTTCATCCCACCCGCGTCCCCGGCCCCTGGCTGCTCCATGGGGGAGGTGTGCAGTGAAAGGAATGCCACGCGGCGGATCAGCGGCACACTTTCCTCCTTCATATGAAGCTGACTTGCGGGGCCAAACCACTTTCGCCCTGCAGAAAACACTACTCCTGAAGCCCAGCTCTACATGGTGCCGATCCCGGCTATGTGGACAAGGCTGCTAGCGTGTGCGCTGTGAGCCAAGAAACCCTTTTCGATATCCGCCCCGCCACACCCGATGACTGGCCCGGCATCTGGTCCCTCATGGAGCCCGTCCTCCGCGAGGGGGAGACCTTCACCTGGGACCGCGACACCACAGAGGAAGCTGCCCGTGCCAAGTGGATGAAGGAAGCGCCCGGCCAAACCTTCGTTGCAGTGCGTACCGCGGACGGGCCGCATCCGGGCGGAGAAGTCCTGGGCACTGGCGAGTTCCATGCGAACCAGGCTGGTGGTGGCAGCCACGTGGCGAACGCGGGGTATATGGTGAGCTCCAAGCATTCGGGCCAGGGAATTGCACGGGCACTGTGTGCCTACTCCTTAAAGGAAGCCAATACAGCAGGATTCCGCGCCATGCAGTTTAATGCTGTGGTGGAGAGCAACGTCCGGGCGGTGTGGTTGTGGCAATCCATGGGTTTCCGCATCCTGGCCACGGTTCCCGAGGCGTTCAACCACCCTGAAATTGGATACGTCGGCCTGCACGTGATGTACCGGAAGCTCTAGATACACAGGGAAATCACTTCCATAGTCCCCGCAGTTCCGGGAAGGCTGCCTCGTAGCCGTCAAGGAGTTCAGCGCCCAGCGACGCAGAGCCTACCAGCGGGTGGGCGGCAAAAGCCTGCAGCGCAGCGTCCCGGTCGCAGTCCCGAACCGCCTGGACCACCAGCCGCTCCACCTCCTTGACGTGTTGCATCAAGGTGAGGAACTGGCCTCCGGGCCGTTCCTGCGCAAGCGGCAGGGCGCCGTCGGGAGTCACCTCGCAGGGAACTTCGACGACGGCGTCCCCCGGGAGCCCGGGCACGGCGACTTCCGCCGCATTTGCCGAAGAGTTGGCGACGGGTGAATTGGGCACATTGAGGATCAACTGCGCCGTCCCACCACCGGATAGGGCCCGCATCACGGACAACGCCACACGCTCATACCCACCCCCGGCGAGGTCTTCCTCGTCGCGGTGCTCCCCGTGCGTCCGGGCCTCGGCCAAGTACCCTTCCTCACGGGAGCGCCGGGCCGCATCCCACATGGCGTAGGCGTTCGAGGATTCCAAAAGGGAAGGGTAGAGCGAGCTTTGTTGATGGTGGATGGACGCCCCACGCGTTTCGCGTTGCTTCAGGATGGCTTCGATCGCTTGGTCAGTTTGGTAGTAGTAGTAAAGGTATTCATTGGGCAGGCAACCGAGTTTGTCCAGAGTGTGCTGGCCGAACAAGCGCCCTTCTTCCATGGTTTCGAGCGCCCTACGATCCGATAACAGCTCCGGCAGGAGGTCCCGGCCACCGGGCGCCAGCTTGTAAAGCCAGCCGAGGTGATTCAACCCGAAGTAGCCCACGCCGTCGAGCGTTCCTTCGTGAAGGGGCGAACCGGCGGCCCGGGCAGCGCGTTGGACCAAGCCGCCGGCGGAATCGCAGATGCCAATGACCTTTCGTCCCAGCACCGGCACAAGCGCCTCGGTCACCATCCCGGCGGGGTTGGTGAAGTTGATGAGCCACGCATCCGGGCAATAGTGCCGCATTCCCTCGGCGAGTTCCAGCATGTGCGGAATGGAGCGGAGGGCATAGGAGATGCCGCCCGCGCCCGTGGTTTCCTGGCCCAGCAAGCCGAGGTCCAAGGCAACGCGTTCGTCGGCGATCCGGCCTTCGGTGCCGCCGGGGCGGATCGCCGCAAAGACCATATCGGTGCCGGTGAGAGCCTGCCCCAGGTCCGTGGAAATCACGACGGCGGGCCGGGAGCCTTCCGGAGCCGGCATGTCGCGGAGGACTGCCTGGATGGCGGCGAGCCGTGCGGGATCGACGTCGTAGAGCACCACCTCGCGCACCAGTCCCGCGAACGGACCCGTGCATAACGCACGGTACACAAGGGGTACCCGGAATCCGCCGCCACCGGCGATCATGAGCCGCATGATCCGAGTCTATGCAGCCCGGAAGGCGCAGCGTAGTGTGCCGTGCATGGACGCAATGCCCCAGCGACGTTTTGATCCCCTTGCCGCCGTGCGTACGGAGGGCGACGGCCAATGCGACCTTCTCCTGGCAGGAACGGTCTTCCAGGACATCATTTTCACCGGACTCCCGCACTCTCCCGAGCCCGGCACTGAGGTGTGGAGCGAAGGCATGGGCAGCTGCCCGGGCGGGGTTGCCAACCAAGCGATCGCCGCGGCACGGCTTGGCCTGAGGACCAACTTGGCGGCGGCCTTTGGCGACGACGGTTACGGGGATTACAACTGGCAGATCCTTGAAAGCCAGGAGCATGTGGACTTGTCCCTGTCGCGTCGCGTCCCTGGCTGGCACTCGCCGGTAACGGTGTCCATGTGCGTGAACCAGGATCGATCCATGGTCACCCACGGGCACCCGGCGCCGATCAAGGCCTCGGACCTGATCGGGCAACCACCCAAGGCGCTCGCGGCCGTCGCGGACCTGGGCGAGGAGTTGGAACCGTGGATGCTGGCGGCGAAGACCGCGGGAACGAAGCTTTTCGGCGTGGTGGGCTGGGACCCCAGCGGAGAGTGGTCACAACGCAGGTTGGACCAGCTGGAACACTTTTATGCTTTCCTGCCCAACGCGCCGGAGGCCATGGCGTTCACGGGCAAGACCGATCCGTGGGCGGCGCTCTATTCCTTGGCAGATCGCGTTCCAGTGGCTGTGGTGACGTTGGGCGCGCAGGGCGCCATGGCCGTGGACTCGGAGACGGGTGAAGAGGAATGGGTGCCATCGCTGCCCGTGTCTGCATACGATCCGACCGGCGCCGGCGATTGTTTCGGGGCGGCCTTCATTGTGGGGTGCCTGGCGGGATGGAGATTGGGGGACCGCCTGCGGTTCGCGAACCTCTGTGCCTCGCTGGCCGTACAACAGGTGGGCGGGTCCCTCGCCGCCCCTGGCTGGGGCGACATCGCGGACTGGTGGCAGCGTGCCAACGCCCGCAAGGAACGCCAATCGAGCCAGTGGTTGCGGCGTTTCGCTTTCCTTGAGCCGATCGTGAAGGACATCCCCGCCGAAGCCCAACGACGCGCCCGCGCCACGATCGCGCACTTGTCCGATGCCCAGTAGGAGCGGGGGGAATTGAACCCCCGTTCCCCGGCACCACTAGAATCTCTAGGGTGACTTACGAAGCAGCTGCAGATATCGGGATCGGGTCCAAGACCTCCATAGCAAAGTCAGCGGTGCTCGAGCGTTCCGCCGTGATCGATCTTGAGGCCGTGCGGCACAACGTTCGTCAGTTTGTCGCGATCGCCTCCCCGGCCTCCGTGATGGCTGTGGTGAAGGCTGACGCGTATGGCCATGGCGTGGTTCAGGTTGCACGTGCAGCGCTCGACGCCGGAGCGGCCTGGCTCGGAGTCGCCCATATTTCTGAGGCGCTCGCCTTGCGTGCCGCTGGCATTGAGGCACCCTTGTTGGCCTGGCTGCACACCCGTGAGAGCAACTTCCAAGCCGCAGTTGCCGCGGGCATCGACGTCGGGATTTCCGGTTGGGAGCTGGATGCCGTGATGGCGGCTGCCCGCGAACAGGAGCGCCCCGCTCGTGTCCATCTGAAGGTGGATACCGGGCTGGGCCGCAATGGCTGCACGATCGCCGACTGGGACCAGTTGGTGGGGCAGGCCATGGAATACCAGGACGAAGGCCTGCTTCGCGTCGTTGGCATTTTCTCCCACCTTGCCGTGGCCGACGAGCCGCACCGGCCCGAAACGGATCAACAATTGGCGGTTTTCCGTGAGGCACTCGCCATCGCTGAGGATGCAGGCGTCGATACCGAGGTCAGGCACATCGCCAACACTCCCGCAGCCCTGTCCCGGCCGGATTCGCACTTCGACCTCATCCGCGTCGGGCTCGGCATCTACGGCTTGTCGCCCTTCGAAGGGGTTACCTCCGCCGAACTTGGCCTACACGCCGCCATGACCGTCCGCACGCTCCTCTCCAACTGCAAAAAGGTTCCGGAGGGGCAAGGCGTTTCCTACGGCCTGAAGTACCACACCAGCCAGGAGAGCACGCTTGGCCTGGTTCCCTTGGGCTATGCCGATGGCGTCCCGCGCGTTGCCACGGGCGGTCCAGTTCGCGTCAACGGCGTCACCTACCCTGTGGTGGGCCAGATCGCGATGGACCAGATGGTGATTGATCTTGGACCGCTCACCCCTGAAGAAACGGCCGGACTCAAGGGCAGCGAAGCCGTCATGTTCGGCGACGGCGCCGATGGCGGCCCCACCGCGGATGACTGGGCGGCCGCAGCGGGAACCATCAACTATGAGATCGTCACCCGCATTAGCCCGCGGGTGCCCCGCAGCTACATCAACGAGGCTCCGGCGGTCAACGAGGCTGCGGCAAAGCCTGAGGTACACCAAGGGACCCGGGCAGCGTCGGAAACGGCGACGCTGTGAATGAGCCACTGAACGAACCAAGCCAACCGGTATGGGAACGCAGGCTGAAGGTCACGACGGCGGAACAAACCCACGCGCTCGGCGCAGCACTCGGCGGGGTACTTGAGGCGGGGGACCTCCTTGTCCTGACCGGAGAGTTGGGCGCGGGTAAAACGACGTTCACGCAGGGGCTGGGCGAGGGCTTGGGCGTACGTGCCGGGATCATCTCTCCTACGTTCGTGCTGGTTCGGATTCATCCCAATCTTCAGGAGGGCCCGCGTCCCGGTGGCCCGGACCTGGTCCACGTCGACGCCTACAGGCTGGAATCAGCTGCTGAGATCGATGACATTGATCTTGAGAACACCATGGACACGTCCGTAACCGTGGTGGAGTGGGGGAGGGACCGGGTGGAGCACCTCTCGGACAGCCGCCTGGAAGTGGATCTTCACCGGTCTGTGGGTAGCGGAGGCGCTGTGCCGGCCGCCGATGTCGCCGACAGCGGCACGGTCCTGGACTTTGACACTGATGACGACGACGAACCCCGCACCATCGTTTTCCGCGGTTTTGGCCCACGCTGGGCCGAGGCACCGAAGCTTCTTGAAAACACGATCTCCGAGGGAGGCCACTAATGCTCATCCTGGCCATCGACACCTCCGCAGTCGCCAGCGCTGCGCTCATTTCGGATGTTGCCATGGAAGGCGTGGTGGATTCCTTCTCCACTGAGGACACACGAAGCCATGCCGAAGTCCTTGCACCCGGCATCGAGAAGCTCCTGGCTGGAGCCGGCGTTACCGGCGCGGATATCGATGTGATCGTCACGGGCGTGGGCCCCGGACCCTTTACCGGGCTGCGTTCGGGTATTGCAACCGCACGCACCCTGGCTTTCGTCTGGAACAAACCGCTCTATGGCCTGATGAGCCTTGATGCGATTGCCCTTGAAGTAGCGGAGTCCACTGCCGCTGTTTCCGAATTCCTGGTGGCCACTGACGCCCGGCGCAAAGAGGTCTACTGGGCACGGTACGTCCTGGAGGAGGGCCAGCTTCCCCAGCTCATCGACGGACCGCATGTGGGTTTCGCCTCGGACTTGCCAGACCTTCCAGTGTTCGGAGCCGGCGCTGGCCTGTACGCCAACGTCCTCCGTGCCGACGATGACTTTGCCGAGACCCAACCGGACGCGGCCTCCCTTGGCCAGGTGGCGCTTGCTCGGTTGACGGCAGGGCAGGAGCTCTTGGATTCCACGCCCTTGTACCTGCGCGAATCGGACGCCCAGGTACCGGGTCCCAGGAAGCGTGCCCTGTGATGAAAGGGGAACGATGAAACTTTCACCCAAACTTGAGCTCGCAGGAGTTTCGCTGCGGGACATGACCGAGGCTGACGTCCCGGCCGTGGAAGCCTTGGAACGTCGACTGTTCCCCGTGGATGCCTGGCCCTTGCAGATGTTCTTCGACGAGTTGTCCCAGCCCGAAACACGCCGCTATGTGGTGGCCGAGGTTGAGGGCCAGATCGTGGCATACGCCGGCTTGATGTGCATCGAGCCGATCGCGGACGTCCAGACGATCGCCGTCGTTCCCGAATTTGAAGGCAAAGGCATTGGTTCGGCCATCCTGACCGAACTGATTGAAGAGGCCCGGCGGCGTCGCGCGGCGGACGTCCTCCTGGAGGTGCGCGCGGACAACCCCCGTGCACAGCAGTTGTATCTTCGCTTCGGATTCGAACAGATCCACGTCCGTCCCCGGTACTACCGGGATGGGACGGACGCGTTGATCATGCGCCTGCCCCTCACCGAGCCACATTCCACAGAAGGAGCCAACGCGTGAGCGGCCCTTATCCCGAACAGCCGAAGCAGCCTTTGGTGCTGGGCATCGAATCGTCCTGCGACGAAACCGGCGTCGGAATCGTGCGCGGTACAACGCTGCTGACCAACACGGTGTCTTCCTCCATGGACGAGCACGTGCGCTTTGGCGGCGTCATCCCCGAGATCGCTTCGCGCGCCCATCTGGATGCCTTTGTCCCCACGCTCCAGGAAGCGCTGCATGAGGCGGGAGTGACCCTGGAGGACGTCGATGCCATTGCTGTCACCTCCGGCCCCGGCCTGGCGGGCGCCCTAATGGTTGGAGTCTGCGCCGCGAAGGCACTGTCCGTCGCTACGGGCAAGCCGCTCTACGCGATCAATCACCTCGTAGCGCATGTTGGCGTGGGGCTGCTGGATTCAAAGCCCGACGCCGGTGCTGCCGCCGGCCAGTTGCCGCAGAACCTCGGTGCCGGCCAGTTGCCACAGAATCTCGGTGCACTTCTGGTTTCCGGTGGGCACACGGAGATCCTGCGTATCCGCAGCATCACAGATGACGTGGAACTCCTGGGGTCCACCATCGATGACGCCGCCGGTGAAGCCTACGACAAAGTTGCCCGGATTCTGGGCCTTGGCTACCCGGGTGGTCCAGCCATCGACAAACTCGCACGCCAGGGCAATCCCAAGTCCATCCGCTTTCCGCGCGGCCTCACGCAGCCCAAATACATGGGCACCGCGGAGGAAAAGGGACCGCACCGCTACGACTGGTCCTTCAGCGGCCTGAAAACCGCGGTGGCCAGATGCGTGGAGCAATTCGAAGCCCGCGGTGAGGAAGTACCTATAGCTGATATCGCCGCGGCATTCCAGGAAGCCGTGGTGGACGTCATCAGTTCAAAGGCGGTCCTGGCCTGCAAGGAGCACGGGATTACTGACGTGCTCCTTGGTGGAGGCGTTGCCGCCAACTCGCGGCTGCGTGAATTGACCGGTCAACGGTGCGTGTCTGCGGGCATCAAGCTGCACGTGCCGCCGCTGGATCTCTGCACGGACAACGGTGCCATGGTGGCAGCCCTTGGTGCTCAACTGATCATGGCCGGAATCGGGCCCAGCGGAATAGCGTTCGCGCCGGATTCCTCCATGCCCGTTACTACGGTGTCGGTGGCTGCGTAGCTCCACTCAATTATGCGTCTGGGCCTTTGCGCATTTGTTGCACGAGGTCCATGACCACTGCTTGCAGGTCCCCGTTGTGTTCGGCGGCCACGCGGCGCTGGCGTTGGTAGCTGGCGCCGCGTTCGATGATCTTCATGACGTCGGCCAGTTCTTGAGAGCATCCGAGCTTGGCTGCCACGGGTTCCAAGCGGGCGACGGTTTCTGCGAGGTGCTCGGTGACCAACTGCTCGTTGCCCTTGGCATCCAGGATGATGATGGCTTCCATGCCATAGCGGGCGGCTCGCCACTTGTTTTCCTGGACGTGCCAAGGCGGCATGGTGGGGATGCTGCCGCCGGCGTCGAGGATGGAGGAGAACTCGTCCACGAGACACTGCGTCAGTGCGGCGATCGCGCCCACTTCCTCAAGGGTGGCGAGGCCATCGCAGATGCGCATCTCGATAGTGCCCAGGTTGGAAACAGGCCGGATGTCCCAGCGGATTTCAGAGATGGCGTCGATGACACCCGTGGTGAACATGTCCTGGACGTAGGACTCGTATGCTTCCCAGGTTTCGAACTGGAACGGCAGGCCAGCGGTGGGGAGCTGTTGGAACATGAGGGCCCGCTGGGATGCGTAGCCGGTTTCTTCGCCGGCCCAGAAGGGGCTGGAAGCGGACAGTGCCTGGAAGTGCGGGAAGTAGTTGACCAGGCCGTCCAGAATGGGGAGTACTTTGTCCCGGCGATCGATGCCCACGTGGACGTGGACACCATAGATGACCATTTGGCGTCCCCACCATTGGGTCCGCTCGATCAGCTTGGCGTAGCGCTCCTTGTCGGTGACCGGCTGAAGCAGGGGAGGGCTGAAGGGATGGCTGCCTGCGCAGAACACCTCCACTCCCATGGGGTCGGTGACTTCGCGGACAGCGGCGAGGGAGCGGCTGAGGTCCTCTTTGGCTTCCTTGACCGTTTCGCAGATTCCGGTAACGAGTTCCACCGTGTTCAGGAGCAGTTCGCGCTTGATGTGGGGGTGTTCGTCGTCTTCGTTGAGGTCCGGATGGTTCGCGGCGACACCCTTGAGGACGTCGTTCGCGACTGAGACCAGTTCTCCGGTGCGTGCATTGACGAGCGCCAACTCCCATTCCACACCCAGTGTCGATTGCCTGGATGGCGCAAACTCAATCTGCACGTAGTCCCCTCGTTGCTTGTTTCTGCTGGACTTTCTGCTGGACGCAACCCGCTGCGGGGCCGTCAGCGGTCGGCTCAAGTCTAGTGCAGCCGGAGCATGGCTGATTGCGGACAGGTTGAAGTTAAGCGTCGTGACACCCGCCACTGTTAATTGCTAATGAGAATGATTTGCATCTATAATCTTTCCATGCACCTCACCGTTGTCAGCTCTCTGGACAGTCAGTGCCGCGAAGCGGCCACCGCCCGGCTTGGCCGAACCCACACGAACTCCGTCGTAGTCCTTCACGACCTCCTGGATGGTTCCTTGGTCATGCGGCGCGTATACAGGGGAGGTCAGTTGTTTGAGCGTGAAACAACCGTTCTGGAACACGGTTGCCTCAGCTGTACGGTCAAGCTGGATGTTGTGCCGACGGCGGAACGCCTCGCCGCGTGCGGGTTCGATCACGTGGTTTTGGGCCTACCCCCTGGCGTCGCAGCAGGGATGGCAGTCGCAGAACTCCGGCGCGGCCTCAGCCAGCCAGCCGTCATGGACAACGCCATCCTGGCTCTGGACCCTGTGGATCTTGACGATCACATCTGGGACCGTCACACCCTTTTTGAATCCGGCTTCACATCGATGCCGGAGGATGACCGGACTAGCGGCGAGTTCCTGATCGGCGAGTTCGGGCACGTTGACACTGTCATGTTGCATCCCGGCCTCGGGGCAGAATTGTCCGGCAATCCCCGCCTGGGATCCGAAGAATGGGTCACTGGCGTGGAGCTGCTGGGCCAGCTCGCACCACACGCCGCAGCAATCGGTGCAGACGATGACTTCAGGTCAGGCTGCTTCGACGACGCCGAAGCAGCCGCACGTACCAGGCCCGGCGTCGTGCGTCTGCCCTTGGACGATGAGACCGGTTCCTTCCGGACAGTCCTCCATAAAGCGGGGCGGCCGCTGCACCCTGGCCGTTTCCGTGACGCTCTTCCCCAACTCGCGGCCGGAACCCACTGGCTCCGCGGACGTTTGTGGATCGCCTCGGCTGCCAAGACGCGGATTGCGGTACAGGGAATTGGTCCCCGTGTGTGGCTTGAGAGCACCGGGACCTGGCTGGCGGACGCACCCACCGCAGGCCGCAACACGAAGGTGGGATCCGACGTCGACGCCGTCCTGGACTGGCACCCGAACTATGGCGACCGCGGAACGGTCCTGGCCATTACCGGACGCTCCGAGGACATCGACCCCCAGGAAATCCGCGCCCTCCTGGAGGGCTGCCAATTGACCGAGGCCGAGATGGAACTCGACTTTGGTATCTGGGAGGACCCCCTGGAACTCAGTGAAGCCCTCTAACCCAGCCACCCGAAAGCCCATCCACTAACAAGAAGGAGAAGAAACATGAAGGTCAGGAACTCACTGCGTGCCCTCAAGAAGATTCCGGGCGCACAGATAGTCCGTCGGCGTGGGCGCACGTTCGTCATCAACAAGAACAACCCGCGCATGAAGGCCCGCCAGGGCTAACCGCGCGGCAGCGAAAAGAGGCCGTTGTTTAATGGGTGAATGCCAATCCTGAACAAAGACATGTCCCTGTGCATTTCGCTCGCGGCCCGGCCCAGCAACATCGGGACCCGGTTCCACAATTATTTGTACGACCTGCTCGGACTGAACTTTGTCTACAAGGCATTCGCCCCGGCGGACATCACTCTTGCAGTGGCTGGCATCCGCGGCCTCCCCATCAGGGGAGCCGCGGTGTCCATGCCCTACAAGGAAGCTGTCATCCCGCTTGTGGACGTGATGGATCCTTCGGCCAAGGCCATCGATTCGGTCAACACGATTGTCAACAACGACGGCGTCCTGACCGCGTACAACACCGACTACATCGCCATCGCCCGGCTCCTGAAAGACCACAAGGTTCCCAACAGCCACACAGTGCTGCTGCGCGGAGCCGGAGGAATGGCGAAAGCGGTGGCCGCAGCTCTCCGCGATGCAGGCTTTACGTCCGTGACCATCGTTGCCCGTAACGAAACCACGGGCCGTGCGCTCGCGGACCTTTACGGTTTCGGCTGGCAGGACGACGTCAATGGATCAACAGCGGACCTCATCATCAATGTCACGCCCCTGGGCATGGCTGGTGCGGACGAAAGGGCACAGTCTTTTGACGACGCCACCATTGCCGCCGCGAAGATAGTGTTCGACGTCGTCGCCCTCCCCTCGGAGACGCCGCTCATCACGGCTGCCCGTCAAGCAGGCAAGCCGGTGATCACCGGAGCCGAAGTTATCGCGATCCAGGCTGAAGAACAATTCGTCCTGTACACGGGCGTCCGCCCGAGCGCTGACCAGGTCCGCGAAGCCTCGGAGTTCTCCCGCCGCTGACGGAGCCTAGAACGTCACGGGCTCCACAACTACGGCCACTCTTTCCTCGCCAATCCTGGTGAGGACCAGGGTGGCCGTCTTTGCATGCTTGGTGTCGCGCTTGGATGGAAGGAGTTGTTTCCGCAGTTCCTCCGGAGTGACTGCCGTGCCGCGCTTCTTGATATCCAGCACCGTGATGCCGTTCGCTTTGACCCAGGCTTTGAGCGCCTTCACGTTGTAAGGCATTACTTCCAGCACCTTGTATGCGCGGGCAAAGGGCGAGTCGTGGAGTTCCGGGGCGCAGATGTAGGCGATATGTTCATCAACCAAGTGCCCGCCAAAACGTTCTGCGACGTCGGCCACCAGGCCTGCGCGGATGACCGCACCGTCCGGTTCGTAGAGGAACCCTTCAACCGGCCCGACGGCGGCTACCGGGCCGCCGTCGAAATCCTCGCCGCTGGTGAGTTCAGCAGCGCCCTGGGAGCCGATGACAAGTGCCGCGCGCCGTACCCCGGGCCGGGCCACCGCATTGAACCATAGGGTGACCTCAGTGACATCGCCGCCTACGGAGACCCACTGCGCTTCGCAGTTCGCCGGAACCGAGTCGTGTGGCATCCCGGGACCCATCTTGACGCCCACCGCCCGGCCGCCCGCAGCCAGCCCTTCAACGAACGACAACGGGGGAGAGAACGCTTCCGGATCCCAAATCCTCTTGGTCCCGGACGTAGAGGTTGTGCGTCGTGCGGGATCCAGCCACACGCCGTCGATGCCATCCAGGTCAACTGATGTGGCGTCGGAATGCACCACTGTGGCGTGCGGGAAGGGCATGAGGTTGATGGTGGCGCAGGCGGCAGTGGTTTCATCCATTTCCACGGCGGTCACGGCAATATCCATCGATGCCAAGGCCATGGAGTCCGCTCCGAGGCCGCAGCCGAGGTCGGCTACGTGGGAGATGCCGGCCTTGGCAAAACGCTCGGCGTGCCGGGCTGCCACGTTGAGGCGGGTTGCCTGCTCAAGTCCGGCCTGGGTGAACAGCATCTGCCGGGCGAACTCGCCGAACTTGGCCTCGGCGCGGGTCCGGAGGCGGGACTGCGTCAATACCGCAGCCACGAGTTCGGGGGAGTGGCCTGCTTTCCGGAGTTCGGCGTTAACGCTGAACGAATCGGCTTCGCGGTACGGCCCCAGCGAGGCAAGAAGTTCCCATCCTTCAGTGGTCAGCAAGGGTGCGATCTGTTCCTGCGGTGCGTGAGACATGGGATCAAGCCTAACGGCGCGCGCCCTGACGCCGTGAGTTGGGAATCGGCCCGATAGGGTTGTTTTCATGGAAGACAACGCAGCTCCGCAGCCCTCCGATACGAACAACCCGGGCGGGAACCACTCCGCTGGCCCAGGAGCTCCAGAGCATTCCTCCGGCCGATCCCTTGTGGCGTTTGCCCGTCCTGCCTTGATCGCAGGGGCCGTGATCGCTGTAATCTGCATCGGCCTGCTGATCGTGATCTTCGCCTTGGACTCTTTCAACGCAGCGGCATACTCCGTCACAGGCAAGAGCGTGAATGACGCTACGGATGAAGCCCGCGATATCCGTGACCTCTACAGCGGGGCCCGCATTGGCGGGATTATCGCCTTGGTAATTTCCGGCGTCGTGGCCCTGGCGGCCGCCGTCGTGCTGTATTTGAACCGCGGATCGGCTCCCACAGATGAGGATGACGACGGCGAAGACTACGATCTGGATGACCTCACCGGCCGGTAGCGGGAGTTCACCTAGGACGAAATTCTGGCACTCGCCTTGACCGAGTGCTAACGCTTACATAGAGTCTTGTTAGCACTCTCCCCCGGAGGGTGCTAATCACGCCAGGCGTCCACCGGCACCGCGACGACGGTTGCACGCTACGGCACCCTAGTTCTTAGTCCATGAATCAGCTCATGAAAAGGAGAGTCCGAGTGTCGGTCTCGATTAAGCCTCTTGAGGATCGTATTGTTGTTCGCCCGCTCGAAGCAGAGCAGACCACGGCTTCCGGCCTGGTAATTCCGGACTCCGCACAGGAGAAGCCGCAGGAAGGCGAAGTTGTTGCAATCGGCCCCGGCCGCTTCGATGACAACGGCAACCGCGTGCCGGTTGACGTAGCTGTTGGCGACGTCGTTATCTACTCCAAGTACGGTGGAACCGAAGTCAAGACCGGCGGCAACGAGTACCTCGTTCTGTCCGCCCGCGACGTCCTTGCGATCGTCGTAAAGTAACTTCCTGGAGCCCCGCACCGCAGCCGCGTTGGAATCATTCCGACCCTCTGCGGTGCGGGTTTTCTGTCTTGAAAGGACACAACCATGGCAAAGCAGCTTGCTTTTAACGATGCTGCCCGCCGGTCTCTTGAGGCCGGTATCGACAAGCTCGCCAACACTGTCAAGGTGACGCTTGGCCCGCGCGGCCGCAACGTCGTGCTGGACAAGAAGTGGGGCGCTCCCACGATCACCAACGATGGCGTGACGATCGCCCGCGAAGTTGAGCTTGACGACCCCTACGAGAACCTTGGTGCCCAGCTGGCCAAGGAAGTAGCCACCAAGACCAACGACGTCGCTGGCGACGGCACCACCACCGCTACGGTGCTGGCGCAGGCGCTGGTCAAGGAAGGCCTGCGCAATGTTGCTGCTGGTGCCGCTCCTGGCGAGATCAAGCGTGGCATCGAGGTTTCCATTGAAGCCATCGCAGCCCGCCTCCTGGAGAACGCAAGCGAAGTGCAGGGCACCCAGGTGGCCAACGTTGCCGCTATTTCCGCACAGAGCGACGAAATTGGCGAACTGCTGGCCGAGGCGTTTGGCAAGGTCGGCAAAGATGGCGTCATCACCATCGAAGAATCCTCCACCACCCAGACCGAACTCGTCCTCACCGAAGGCATGCAGTTCGACAAGGGCTACCTTTCCCCGTACTTCGTCACTGACGCAGAACGCCAGGAAGCTGTCCTCGAAGACGCCTTGATCCTGATCAACCAAGGCAAGATCTCCTCCCTGCAGGAATTCCTGCCGTTGCTGGAGAAGGCGCTGCAGGCCTCCAAGCCGCTGTTCATCATCGCCGAGGACATCGAAGGCGAAGCCCTGTCCACGCTGATCGTCAACCGCATCCGCGGCACGCTGAACGTTGTAGCTGTCAAGGCTCCGGGCTTCGGCGACCGCCGCAAGGCCATGCTCCAGGACATCGCGACGCTGACGGGCGCACAGGTTGTTTCTCCTGACCTTGGCCTGTCGCTGGACACTGTTGGCCTCGAGGTACTGGGTACGGCACGCCGCATCACGGTCACCAAGGACAACACCACCATCGTTGATGGCGCCGGAACCGAGCAGGACGTTGCCGACCGCGTGGCCCAGCTGCGCGCCGAGCTCACCCGCACGGACTCCGACTGGGACCGCGAGAAACTGCAGGAGCGCCTTGCCAAGCTGGCTGGCGGCATCGGCGTTATCAAGGTTGGCGCAGCCACCGAGGTGGAACTGAAGGAAAAGAAGCACCGCATCGAGGACGCCGTTTCCTCCACGCGTGCAGCCCTTGAAGAAGGCATCGTTTCCGGTGGCGGTTCCGCCCTCATCCACGCCCTCAAGGCACTGGACGAGTCCCCGGCCGTCAAGGCCCTGGAAGGCGACGCAGCAGCAGCTGTTGGCATCGTCCGCCGTGCCTTGATCCAGCCGCTGCGCTGGATCGCCCAGAACGCTGGCTTCGACGGCTTCGTCGTCGTCTCCAGGGTCTCCGAACTCGAAGCCAACCACGGCTTCAACGCCAAGTCCGGTGAGTACGAGGACCTGATCGCCGCCGGCGTGATCGACCCCGTCAAGGTCACCCGCTCCGCACTCCGCAACGCCGCTTCCATCGCTGCCCTGGTTCTTACCACCGAGACCCTGGTTGCCGAAAAGCCGGCTGAGGAAGAAGACGCACACGCAGGCCACCAGCACTAACAGCCTGTTCGAAAAAGCCCTGGTCGCTCGTGGCCAGGGCTTTTTTCTGCCCTCTTGGGCTGCCCGAGCGCCGGCTTTCAGTGTCCGCTTGTGGCGTCCTGACCTTCTTTGAGCCCCGGCCGGCCGCCATGCAACCGAAAATGGGTGAAAACAGGGCTTCCAGACTTCAAAGATGGTCAGGGAACCACACTGCTCGCCAAGGATGCGTGGACCCATTGTGGGCTTACGACGGCGGCGGTACCCTGACGCTAATACGGCCGCTTGGGGTGCGCCAACCGGGTTGCTCCCGGTCGCAGAGTGGGTGTGGACTATGCCGGTTACAGCCTTGGATCTGGGACGCTCGGCGTTCTCCGAGCACCGCTGGGGCGATGCACTTGACTGCCTTGCGCGGGCAGACGCCGAGGGCGGATTGCCACCCCAGGACATTGAAGTCGCGGCCTCCGTGGCAATGCTGTTGGGCAAGGACTCCGAAGGCGTTGCCTACCTGACACGGGCGCACGACGAATACCTCACTGTAGGAGACATGGCTGCCGCCGCCCGTTGCGCAGCGTGGCTGGTGCTGTTCCTCATGGACCTCGGAGAACCGTCCCGCAGCTCGGGCTGGATGTCCCGGGCAAAACATCTAGTGGAAGAACTGGACGAGCCCACCGAAGCTGAAGGCTATCTCCTGATTCCGTCGGCGCTCGGAGCGTTGTACGGGGGAAATCCTGAAGCAAGCAACGAGCTCTTTGGCCGCGCCCTGGCTGTGGGGGAGCGGTTCCACGATAAGGACCTCATGGCCCTTGGACAGCTGGGTCTGGGCACCGCCAGCATCACCCTTGGATTCCCGGACAAAGGCTTGGAGATTCTGGACGAAGTCATGGTTTCCGTGACGGCAGGGGAAGTGTCGCCCATCCCTTCGGGCATCATCTACTGCGCCGTCATCGGCAGCTGCCGCCTTGCCTTCGATGTCCAGCGAGCCCATGAATGGACCGCAGCGTTGCAACGTTGGTGCGGGGATCGTCCGGACATGGTGATGTTCAGTGGGCAGTGCCAGTCCCACAGGGCAGAGCTGTTCATCCTCCATGGCGCTTGGGATGACGCCATGGCTGCCGTCCACATTGCCCAGGACCGTTCGCGCCGCGGCGATCCGGAAGCGGCCTGGGGTGCGTGGTATCTGCAGGGCGAGATCCTGCGTCTGAAGGGCCGGTTTCATGAGGCCAGCGAGGCGTATGCCAAGGCCGCAGAGACCGGCTTCGAAGCCCTCCCCGGGCTCGCGCTGGTACTGGCAGGCCAGCAAAAAGTGTCCCAAGCCCAAGCAATGTTGCGCCGTGCGATGTCAGGCTCGGACCCCGCCAACCGACGGCGACTGCTTCCCGCCGTCGTCGACGTCGAGCTTGCCGCTGGTGATCTTAAGGCGGCAAGGGCGGCGGTTGACGAGCTGGCGGCCCCGGTCCCGGAAACGGGCAGGCCCCTGGAACGGGCACTTGCGGCGCAGGCAGAAGCCCAGGTCCTGCTCGCAGAGGGCAATGCGGCCGCAGCACTTGTGGCCTCCAGAAAGGCATGGCGGCTCTGGTACAGCCTCGAGGCACCTTATGGTGCCGCCACATGCAGGGTGCTGACGGGTCGCGCGTGTTCGGACCTGGGAGACCCCGACTCCGCCGCCATGGAATTCGAAGCTGCTATGGCCGAGTTCGCTGAACTTGAGGCAGCGCCAGCCGTCACTGAAGTGCTGGCGCTAAGTGCGGGAACCGGCATGGTGGGAGGTGCCAGGAATGGTTCCACGCGCACTGCCGGTGACCTGACCGCCCGTGACCTGACCGCCCGTGACCTGACCGCCCGTGAACTGGAAGTCCTGCGGCTTGTCGCCGATGGAAAAGCCAACAAGTCCATTGCCCGGGAACTGTTCCTGAGCGAAAAGACCGTCGCCCGCCATGTCAGCAACATCCTCAGCAAACTTTCCTTGCCATCCAGGGTTGCTGCGACCAGATACGCCTTTGAACACCATTTAGCCCACTGATGCTCTCTCACATCCCACAGCTTTTCCCCCGATCTTCACTCACATACCGCTGGGTTTTCCCGAACGCTCTCTCACTTCCCGGAATGCGCATAAATACCCATGCCCATTCCAGCAGGATGCGTCATTTGGCCGACGCGGTAGAGGGCGCCGGACTCATAGCTTGGGCTTATGAACATTCCACTGCTCGCCGGCTCCGTATCCACCGTGCTCTTTGCATCCAGCATGCTGCCCATGTTGTTCAAGGCAGTCCGCACCAAGGACCTGGCCTCCTACAGTTTGAGCAATATCACCCTGACCAACATCGCCAATGCCGTGCACTCCTTTTACGTCTTCGACCTTCCGGCGGGGCCAGTGTGGCTGCTGCACAGCTTCTACGTGGTGACGTCGGCACTGATGTTGGTGTGGTGCCTGCGATACCGGAAGGCTCCCGCTGAAACTCCAGCAACGCGGGGTCACTTAAGGCCCATGCCAGCCGCTGCGATGGGCCGTAAGTGACCCCGCGTTGGATCAGAAACGAGAAAGGAAAAGCCATGAAAAATGCTAGTGACCCACAGTTCGATACCGTGATCGTGGGCGGTGGCCAGGCCGGCTTGGCCCTCGGCTACTGGCTGGCCAAAGGGCACCACAACTTCGTCATCCTTGACGAGAACGCCAGGACCGGCGATTCGTGGCGCCAACGGTGGGATTCGCTTCGTCTCTTCACACCGGCCAAGTACGACGGTTTGCCGGGCGCGCCTTTCCCGGGCGACCGCCTGGCGTTCCCCCATAAGGATGAGTTGGCGGACTACCTCGAAGAATATGCACGGCGGTTCAGTCTTCCCGTGGTTCACGGAGTCCATGTCGATGAAGTGACGCAACAGGGTGATCGCTTTCTTGTGAGCTCCGGTGATCGGTCCTGGACCGCCAACAACGTAGTGGTTGCGACCGGTGGATATCGCCTGCCCAAGCGTCCGGCATTCGCGAATGAGCTGGATCCCGGCATCGTGCAGCTTCACTCGCAGGAATACAAGAACCCCGGGCAACTCCAACCTGGACCAGTGCTCGTGGTCGGGCTCGGCAATTCCGGCGCGGAGATTGCCCTTGAAGCCAGCCGGACCCACACCACGTTGCTGGCCGGCAAAGCCAGTGGCGAAATCCCCGTTCGCCATGGACGCGCTGCAGCCCGGTTTGTCCTGCCTGTGATCCGGTTCGCAGGCCTTCACATCCTGACCCTTAACACGCCGGTTGGCCGGAAAGTGGCGCCGGCATTCAAGATGATGGCGGCACCTTTGATCCGAACGCGGACTAAGGAACTGCGTGACGCGAAGGTGGAACTGCTGCCAAGGATAACCAGCGTAAAGCAAGGTAAACCGTTGCTGGAAGAGGGCCGGACCTTGGACGTGGCGAACGTCATCTGGTGTACCGGATATCGGGTGGACTACTCGTGGCTGAAGCTCCCTTACCAAGACGGAGAGGGGACGCCGGCCCACAAAAGGGGAGTCGTGGAATCTGTTCCTGGACTCTATTTCCTCGGCCAGGAGTTCCTGTTCGCGGCCGTCTCGGCAACCCTTCCAGGAGTTGGTCGCGACGCCCGTTACCTGGCTCGCCGCATCACAGCCGACCGGCAGCTGACGGCTGAGCGTCGGCCGGCCCTGACCTAGTTTCCGGGCGTCCAAACACACGTGCCTTGGCACAGGCAACGCACAGTTTCATCTTTGCAAATGCATAGTCCAACCTGAGCTAATAGACACTCGTAAGGCGGTTCCGCAGGCCGGCCCGACTGGGGCCGGCGCCTGGAACAGCGTATGATGGATGCTTTGTGCAATAGCCTTGAGGAACTGCCTAACGTGACTACATCAACGATCCGACCGCCCGCCCGTCCCAACAGGCGGGCTACCGGTCCCGTTGTAAAGTCCACCTTCCGACCCGAAATCCAGGGCCTCCGCTCCCTCGCTGTCCTCATGGTGGTGAGCTACCACATCTGGATTGGGCGGGTCTCAGGCGGGGTAGATGTCTTCCTGCTGATCTCGGCATTCCTCATGACTCTTCAGTTCACCAGCCGCTTCAAACAGCGGCGTCCGATGGACTTGCTGCGGCACTGGCTGCACTTGTTCAGGCGTCTGCTCCCGGCAGTCGTGGTTGTACTCTTCGGAACACTGGCTGCTACTTTTGCGTTCCTGCCTGCCACCCGCTGGGTGGAAGTGGTCAATCAGGCTTGGGCCTCACTTTTCTATTACGAGAATTGGCTCCTGCAGACTCTTGCGGTCAACTACTACGCAACAGATCACAGCCTGGCCAGTCCTGTACAGCACTTCTGGTCGCTTTCCATCCAAGCCCAGGTATTCATTCTCTGGCCGGTGATCTTCGCCGTGATGGCGGTCATCTGCCGCAAATTCGATCTCCGGTACCGGGCTTCGCTCGCGTACGTTTTTGCGCTCATCTTCGTCGTTTCCCTGACGTACTCCATCATCTTTACGGCGAACAACCAGGCGGTGGCTTACTTCGACACCTTCGCCCGGCTATGGGAATTCGCCCTCGGAACACTCGTTGCCTTGATCTTGCCTGCCTTGGACTTTTCCAAACCTGTCCGCGTGGCAATGGGATGGATCGGCGTTGCCGCCATGCTCAGCTGCGGCATCCTGCTGCAGGTCCAGACCGCGTTCCCCGGCTTTGTTGCGCTCTGGCCAACCCTGGCTGCCGTTGCAGTGATCGCAGCGGGACAGACTGGTAGCCGCTTCGGCGTGGATCGGATCCTGAGCTCCAAATTCCTGGTTCGGCTTGGCGATAATTCCTATGCCCTCTATCTCTGGCACTGGCCCATCCTGGTGATCGCCTTGGCTTGGAGCGGCAAGGATCATGCGGGTTGGCTTTCCGGCACGGCGATTGTGGCGTTGGCACTGATCCTGGCGTTCCTGACCACGAAGTATGTGGAGAAGCCATTCCGCGAGTGGAAGTGGCCCGAGGTGAAGCGTCGCCGCGCAGCCATCTCGATCGCAGTGTGCCTGGCCGTGGCATGCACCCCGTTGCTCGGCTTCCAGTACAAGCAGTATCTGGACCAGAAGGCCGCTGATACGCAGGCATTCAACGACAACCCGGGAGCGCATGCCCTCCTGCCCGGGTACGTGGACCAAGTCAGCCAGGATGCGAAGACGCTCCCCACCGCAGAGCAACTACCTGAGGACTGGGCCCACCTTGGTGGGACGTGCGAGGGAGCGTCCCAGCCCGAAGACAAGACGCTGCAGGAGAACTGCCAGCAGAACGACGTGGGCGACGACGCCACCAAGAGCATTGTGGTCCTGGGTGATTCGCACGCCCAGCAATGGCTTGCGGCGCTCGGTCCCCTCGCTGAGGCTCAGCACTGGAAGGTTACGGCCCTCCTTTTGGGCGGATGCCCCTTCATGCCGGAGAACCCGGACGCTGACAAGCACTGCAATGATTTCAACTCGGCGGCTTTCAAGTACGTGGCAGCCCACACCCCGGATTCCGTGTTCATGGTGGGCACCAAGGCGGCTCCGTCGTCACCGGATGAGGAGTTGGTATACGGCTTTGAACAGTCGGTCACCAACTTCAACGACCTCGGCATCCAAGTGGTGGCCATCCGGGACAACCCACGCTACGACCACAACGTCACCGAATGTGCACTGTCCAAGGGCGTGGACAGCCCTGACTGCAAGTCTGACCTGCATGACGTCCTGGCCGCAGAGAGCCCCTTCGCCTCTGTGCAGGGAAAGTTTGGAAATGCAGCATTCCTGGATATGACAGATCTCCTCTGCAATGGTGTCCAATGCCCCAGCGTCATAGGAAATGTGTTCGTCTACCTGGACGACAACCACTTGTCCAAGACCTACGTCACCAGCATGGGTGAGATGTTCGATGAAAGGTGGTTTGCCGCGACGGGGTGGGAGCGATGAGCGAGAACGTGAAAGCAGCTGCACCTTTGGGTGGCAATTCCACCACAGCCAAGCCCACGACGCCGGAACGCACCTTCCGCCCCGAGGTCCAGGGCCTGCGGGCCTTGGCGGTGTTGATGGTAGCGGCTTACCACATTTGGCTGGGCCGGGTGTCCGGTGGCGTCGACGTCTTTTTGCTCATCTCGGCTTTCCTGATGACGCTGTCCTTTACACGGAAGCTCGAAAACCATAAGCCCCTGAGGCTCGTGCAACACTGGCTCCACGTGTTCAAGCGGCTGCTGCCCGCCGTCGTCGTTGTCTTGTTGGCGGTTCTGACCGCAACGTGGGCTTTTGTCCCGCAGAGCCGGTGGCCGGATGTGCTCGCCGAGGCCTGGGCCTCCCTGCTGTACCGGCAGAACTGGCAGCTTGCGGACTCTGCCGTTGATTACTATGCACAGGACCACTCCGGAGCGAGTCCCCTTCAACACTTTTGGTCCCTGTCCGTCCAGGGCCAGGTCTTTATCCTGTGGCCGCTGATTTTCGCGGCGGTGGCCCTGCTGCAGCCACAACTGGCAAAGTTGTTCCCGCGCCGTAAGGTCATGGAACACCGGCAGCTGCTGTTCATGGCGTTCGGCCTGGTCTTTGTGGCCTCGCTGATCTATTCCATCGACCAGACGGCCAACAACCAGGCCTATGCCTATTTCGATACCCGGACAAGGCTGTGGGAATTTGCGCTGGGTTCCCTGCTGGCGCTGGCTCTCCCGTACCTCAAACCGGGACGGCGGCTTCGGGTCTTCCTGGGTTGGGCAGGGCTGGCCGCCATGCTCTCGTGTGGCTTGATCCTGACGGTGGACCGTTCCTTCCCGGGATTCGTTGCCCTCTGGCCCACGCTCGCGGCAGCGGCCGTTATTGTCGCCGGCCAGAGCAACAGCCGGTTTGGTGCGGACCGCGTGCTCAGCTCAAAGCCCCTGGTCCTGGTGGGCAACAATTCCTATGCCTTGTACTTGTGGCACTGGCCTGTGCTTGTGTTCTTCCTGCTCGTCACGGAGACCGCAAGCCCCAACCTCCTGGAGGGCCTGGGCATCATGGCGGTATCCATGGTGTTGGCCGTGGCCACCACACGGTATGTCGAGGTGCCGATGCGCCGCTGGCAGTGGCCGGACGCACGGTCCTGGCGGGCCGCCGTGGTCGTTGTTTCCTGCGGTGCGCTGCTGGCGCTGCCGATGACCGCCTGGCAGGGTGCCATCGCCGCCGAAAGCGTCGCGATTGCGGATCAGCCAAAGGAACTGACGCCCGGTGCTGCAGCGCTGTCGCCTGAGTTCGCGGGCCAAGCGACTCCTAAGGCAATGATCATTCCCGCACCTTCCGCCATGAAGGATGAATGGGCGGACATCGATGGCCTGTGTACTGGCGCGAACGTCCCGTCAGATCCTTTGCTGCAGGGTTGTCTCCAGAATGCTGAACCGGAAGTAGTGACCAAGAGGATCGTGGTCCTGGGCGATTCCCATGCCCAGCAGTACATGGCCGCCCTGGGCCCCATAGCCAAGGAGCATGGTTGGGAAGTGGTGACCCTGTTGAAGGGGAACTGCCGGTTCGGTGCCGACTCTCCTGAACGCACCAGCGACTGCAACGACTTCAACAAGGCAAGTGCCGCTTACGTCATGGAGCACAAACCCGATGCAGTGTTCACTGTGGCGTCACTGACTCATGTCACGGCCCCTTTCGAGACCGAAGTGCCCGGCTATTTGGAAGGGATCAAGCCCTTCACGGATGCAGGAATCGACGTCGTAGGTGTCCGTGACAACCCGCGGTTCAGCATCAATATGCCCGAGTGCGTGCAAAAGAAGGGGCCCGATTCGCCCGACTGTAACCCTCCTTTGGAAGATTCCCTGGCTGCATCCTCGCCCTTGGACGATTACGCGGGCAAGGTGGATCGTTTGTACCTGATGGACATGAGCGACTTCATCTGCGAGCGGGGCACGTGTCCGGCCGTGGTGGGCAATGTGTACGTCTACAAGGACGACAACCACCTCACCAAGACCTATGTACAGAGCATGATCCCGATGTTCGAGGAGCGGCTCCTCGCCGCGACGGGGTGGTCCTGAGCGCTAGCCTCGCCACCCTCAGGAGCATGGAACGCACGACGTCGGCCTGCCGCCAGTGCTATTGCTCACAGTCAGGCGTCGCGGAATATGGCGATCGCCGCGAAGGTTCTACTATTTATTCAATACCCGAAGCACCTTCGCCTTGCAGTACTTCATGCATAGGCCCGTATTTTATGCACAGGCCAGTCCCGTAATGACGGGCTGGTCATCAGTTGCAACCCCTACCAGTTATAGCCCCCAGAACCCAGGTAAGAGGCCGCACTCATGACCCAGCCCGAACACGATCCCTTTGGCTTTGTAGGCCTGACGTACGACGACGTCCTGCTCCTCCCCGGACACACCGATGTCATCCCCTCTGATGCAGACACGTCCTCACGCATTTCCAAGCGAATCACGGTGCAGACGCCGTTGCTGTCCGCTGCCATGGACACCGTCACGGAGTCCCGCATGGCAATCGCCATGGCCCGCCAGGGTGGCCTGGGCGTAGTGCACCGAAACCTTTCCATCGATGACCAGGCTGAGCATGTGGACCGCGTCAAGCGCAGCGAATCCGGCATGATCACCAACCCGCTGACCATTGGCCCGCAGGCCACGCTGCAGGAACTGGACGAGCTCTGCTCCCGTTACCGCGTTTCCGGCCTTCCCGTTGTGGACACTGACGGGCGGCTTCTGGGCATCGTCACCAACCGCGACACCCGGTTCATTCCGGAATCTGAATTCCCGCTGCGAAGCGTCAGCGATGCCATGACCAAGATGCCGCTCATCACCGGCCATGTGGGCATCAGCCGCGAGGAAGCCTCGCACAAGCTGGCCACCAACAAGATCGAGAAGCTCCCTCTCGTTGACGAGCAGGGCCGCCTCAAGGGCCTCATCACCACCAAGGACTTCACCAAGGCAGAGCAGTACCCGCTGGCCACCAAGGACGATGAGGGCCGACTGCGTGTAGGTGCTGCCATCGGCTTCTTCGGCGACGGTTGGGAGCGCGCCATGAAGCTCATCGACGCCGGGGTGGACGCACTTTTTGTAGACACCGCCAACGGTCACTCCCAGGGCGTGCTGGACATGATCCGGCGCCTGAAGTCGGACCCGATTGCTGCCCACGTGGACATCATTGGTGGCCAGGCTGCTACGCGTGAAGGTGCCCAGGCCCTGATTGACGCCGGTGCCGATGGCATCAAGGTCGGTGTGGGCCCAGGCTCCATCTGCACCACCCGTGTCGTAGCCGGTGTCGGCGTTCCCCAGATCACGGCCATCTACGAATCCGCGAAGGCTGCCATTCCGGCGGGCGTGCCGCTGATTGCCGACGGCGGCCTCCAGTACTCCGGTGACATCGGCAAGGCACTGGTGGCCGGTGCCGACACCGTCATGCTCGGCTCGTTGCTGGCTGGTTGTGAAGAGTCTCCCGGCGAGCTCATCTTCGTCAACGGCAAGCAGTTCAAGAGCTACCGCGGCATGGGCTCCCTGGGCGCCATGCAGTCGCGTGGAAAGAACACGTCCTACTCCAAGGACCGCTATTTCCAGGCCGACGTCTCCGGTGATGACAAGCTCATCCCGGAAGGCATCGAAGGCCGCGTCGCGTTCCGTGGTCCGCTGGCATCCGTGGCGTACCAGTTGGTGGGCGGCCTCCGCCAGACCATGTTCTACACCGGCGCTCCCACGATTCCCGAGCTCAAGGCACGCGGCAAGTTCGTCCGGATCACGCCTGCCGGCCTGAAGGAATCGCACCCGCACGATATCCAGATGACGGTGGAGGCACCCAACTACGGTTCCCGCTGACCACTACTGTTCCCCGTGGACTTGTCCGCGGGGAACAGCTGTTTAAGGGCCGCACCGGAAATGTCTGTGGGTAGGAATAGGCTGGGGACATGTCCGAAAAGCCCGCACAACCGCGGCACCCGGAGTCAGTCCGGCTGAACCCAGTCCAACCCGGCAAAGCGCCCCGCAAGCTGGCCCTCCGGCCGTACGCACGCGCCGTCGGGCAGGTCCTGAAGGTGAGTTTCAAGGCTTCACCGGTTGCAGTCATCATGAAAGTGGCTGGCTCCCTGATTTCGGCCACGCTGCCGCTGGTAACCACCTACTTTGCCGCGTTGACCACCACGGCGCTGGCCGCCGGTTACGCGGGAGATCCCGACGCCGGTCCACGGGCAATTCTGTACGTCATCATTACTGCGGCGCTGGGACTGTTCTGGGGCGCCTTCAGCAGCGTGGACCGGTACATCCAGCAGCTGATGAGCTTCAAAGTGGGCGCGATCGTCGGCGACATGATGTATGAGCGCTTCCTTGCCTTGGAGTTCTGGCGTTATGACGACAAAGAAACGGTGGACCTCTACGATCGCGCCAAGCGGTTCTCCGATTCCTATGCTCGGGTCCTGGACAGGATCGCGGCCATCTTTACGCAGTTGGTTTCAGTCATCCTGGCAGTCGGTGCGCTGTTGTTGGTCAGTTGGTGGATCGCCGTCATCGTCCTTATCGCCATCGTCCCGAGCGTCTACCTTCAGTTCAAACTCTCAAGAGAGCAAATAGCCCATTGGAATACCCAGGTGGATTCCCGGCGGCAACGGCGAATGATTGAGACGAACCTCCTGCGGCCCCAGCACATTGCCGAGATGCGGCTCTACGGAATCGTGGGCTATTTGATGGACCTGCGGTCCCGGCTTCGGGACGCTGACGAGCGCAGGCGGCTGGACTTCCAGAAACGTTACATTCCCAAGCAACTCGCGGCGGACGCCCTGCAGTATGGGGCCGAAGTTGTGTCCTTGATTTGGGTGGTGGGACAAATCATCGCCAGGGCGCAGCCGGTAGGGCAGTTCCTTTACATCCAACAGATCGTCAGCCGGGCTCTGTCCACCGCCAACAACCTGGTCTCGTCATTGAGTTCCATCGACGAAGACCTGGCCAACCTCAAAGACTACGAGCTGTTCATGGCGCTTCCCGTGCCCAGCGGCCACGAGCCTCCGTTGGCAAAGTCGCCTTCCGTAGTGGAAATGCGGGACATCCGGTTCAGCTACACGGGGAGTGACATTGAGGTTATCAAGGGCATATCGCTGACCATCAGGGCAGGCCAGCACATTGCCATAGTTGGCGAGAATGGCGCAGGAAAATCCACGCTGATCCGGATCCTGGCCGGTCTGTACCGGCCGGATTCAGGCCAAGTACTGCTCGACGGCGTCGATCTCACCGGTATCGACGTCACCAGTTGGCACCGGCACCTCGCGGTCCTGAGCCAGGAGTTCCTGAAGTATGAATTCGCCACTGCGGCGGAGAACATCTACCTGGGCGATGTCGATCAACCCCGGGACGAGCAACGCATCCGAAGGTCAGCATCAGACGCCGAGGCCATGGAGTTCATCAACAAGCTGCCCAATGGCCTGGAAAACCATGTGAGCAATTGGATGGAGGATCCCCGCGGGCGCAAGGGGAGTGGCCTCTCCGGCGGGCAATGGCAGCGACTCGCCATGGCCCGGAACTTCTACCGGGATGCCTCCTTCATGGTCATGGACGAACCGACGTCGGCCATTGATGCTTTGGCTGAGCATCGGATCTTCACCCGGCTTTTCGCGGACCGGAACAGCACCATCATTGCCATCAGCCACCGGCTTGCCACCATCGAAAAGGCAGATGTTGTGTACATGCTCGAGGATGGGCGTATTGCCGAACAGGGGACCCACAAGGAGCTTGTGGCCTTGAGGGGCCGCTACTTCCGGATGTTCGAATCCCAGCTCACCGTGGAGGAGACCAGCCAGAACACCCCGTAAGAGCAGGTCGGAACAAAACGGTGGCTTGGTTTTGGTGGGATAAACTCGAGCAGTGACTTATGAGATTGAGATTGGCCGTGGCAAGCGTGGGCGTCGTGCCTACTCCCTGGATGACATCGCGATCGTTCCGAATCGTCGGACGCGTGACCCGAAGGACGTCTCTGTCTCCTGGCAGATCGACGCCTATAAGTTCGATATGCCGGTGATTGCTGCCCCCATGGACTCTGTGATGTCCCCGGACACGGCCATTGCCTTGGGCCGTTTGGGTGGTCTTGGCGTCCTGGACCTTGAAGGCCTCTGGACCCGGTACGAAAACCCACAGAAGGTGCTCGACGAAATCGCCGGACTGGCCAACGAAACCAGCAGCCCGGCCGTCACGCGCCGGATGCAGGATCTGTACCAGGCGCCCATCCAGCCAGAGCTCATCAGCTCCCGCCTGGCCGAGATCCGCGCCGCAGGCGTCACCGTTGCCGGCTCCTTGACCCCGCAGCGCACCCAGGAACACTACAAGACCGTGGTGGCCGCCGGCGTCGATATCTTCGTCATTCGTGGAACCACAGTCTCCGCGGAGCACGTGTCCAGGAATCACGAGCCGCTGAACCTTAAGCAGTTCATCTACGAACTCGATGTCCCTGTGATCGTTGGTGGAGCGGCTGGTTACACACCGGCCCTGCACCTCATGCGCACGGGTGCCGCAGGCGTCCTGGTTGGTTTCGGCGGAGGTGCTACCACCACCACGCGCCGTGCGCTGGGCATTCATTCGCCCATGGCATCGGCCATTTCAGACGTCACTGCGGCCCGCCGCGACTACATGGATGAGTCCGGTGGGCGTTATGTCCATGTCATTGCCGACGGCGGCATGGGCAGCTCGGGAGACATCGTCAAGGCCATCGCGATGGGCGCGGACGCAGTTATGCTGGGCAGCGCCCTGGCACGCGCCGAAGAAGCTCCGGGCCGCGGCTGGCACTGGGGTCCGGAAGCCCACCACCTCGAATCACCCCGTGGCGACCGCGTCAACGTCGGTACAGTTGGTCCCCTGGAGGAAGTCCTCTTCGGGCCCGGGCACCACACTGACGGCACCTCCAACCTCATTGGCGCACTGCGCCGGTCCATGGCGACCACAGGGTACTCCGACCTCAAGGAGTTCCAGCGCGTGGACGTCGTAGTATCCCCATACTCGGGCAACTAGGACTTCTGCCAATCGGACCTGGCAACAAGTAGGGTAGGGGACTACCAGCTGTTGCGTTTGAGGAGGGGTCCGATGAGCAATGTCGCAGGCGGTCCGCAGGTGAATTCTCCGGGAGCATTAAGCCCGGAATCCCGTGCCGCATCCATTGAAGTCCTGAAAGCCACAGCCGAAGCCGGCAAACAGCTGGACATCCTGATTGTCGGCGGAGGCGTGGTGGGGGCTGGAGCAGCCCTGGATGCGGTGACCCGCGGCCTTACAGTCGGCATCGTCGAGGCGCGGGACTGGGCCTCGGGTACATCGTCGCGCTCGTCCAAGCTCATCCACGGCGGCCTCCGGTACCTTGAAATGCTTGATTTCGGACTGGTCCAGGAGGCTCTGCAGGAACGCGGGTTGCTGATCCAGCAGATCGCACCCCATCTTGTACGTCCTGTCCCTTTCCTCTACCCGTTGACCCGTAGGTTCTGGGAGCGCCCCTATGTGGGCGCGGGCATCATGCTTTACGACACATTGGGCCTCACTTCCGGGCACAGCCGCGGGGTCCCCATGCACAAGCACCTCTTCCGGCGTGGCACCCTCAGGGCCGCCCCCAGCCTCAAGGACGATGCCTTCGTTGGTTCCATCCGCTACTACGATGCCCAAGTGGACGACGCCCGTTTGGTGGTCAACGTTGTGCGGACCGCAGCCCATTATGGTGCCCATGCTGTGAACAGGGTGCGTGTGGTGGACTTCCTCCGGGAAGGCGAACGCGTGGTGGGCGCCAAGCTGGAAAACCAGGAAGACGGCAGCGTCTTTGAAGTGCGTGCCAAGCAGGTAGTCAATGCCACGGGAGTCTGGACGGACGAAACCCAGGCCATGGTTACGGACCGGGGACAGCTCAAAGTCAGGGCATCCAAGGGCATCCACCTCGTGGTACCGCGGGACAGGTTCCAATCCACCGTTGGGCTGATCCTGCGCACGGAGAAGTCGGTGCTCTTCGTGATCCCCTGGGGCCGCCACTGGATCATCGGGACTACGGACACGGACTGGAAACTGGATAAGGCCCACCCCGCCGCGTCCAGCAAGGATATTGATTACGTCCTGGAGCACGTCAACAAGGTCCTGAAGCGGCCCCTGACCCGTGAGGACGTAGAAGGCGTTTACGCAGGACTCCGCCCGCTTCTGGCAGGCGAAAACGACTCCACCGCCAAACTCTCCCGTGAACATGTGGTGGCTCATCCGGTGCCAGGCCTGGTTGTGGTGGCCGGCGGTAAGTTCACCACCTACCGCGTCATGGCCAAGGATGCCGTTGATGAGGCCACCCGGGCGATGGATGAACGCGTTCCCTCCAGCTGTACCGAAACGATCCCATTGCTCGGTGCCGAGGGGTTCAAAGCCGCCTGGAACCGCCGCGCCCGCTCCGCGCAAGAAGCCGGCGTCCACGTTGCGCGCGTGGAACACCTGCTCAACCGCTACGGGTCCATGGCCTCTGAAGTGCTTGATCTCATCGCTGCGCAGCCCGGGCTCGGGGAGCCGCTTCCCGGGGCTGACGATTATCTTGCCGCGGAGGTGGTCTACGCCACCACCCATGAGGGCGCCCGTCATGTTCACGACGTTTTGACGCGCCGCACCCGGATCTCGATCGAAGCGTGGGACCGGGGTGTGTCAGCAGTGCCCGTAGTGGCTAAGCTGATGGGAGAAATCCTTGGCTGGAGCGAAACGCAGCGGGAAAGCGAAATCAAGCACTATCTGGCACGGGTGGAAGCTGAGCGGTTGAGCCAGCAACAACCCGATGACGAATCAGCTGACGCCGCGCGCATGGGAGTCGATGACATCGTTCCCCTTCGCTGAGCAACACAGGACCTGCGGCCGGGAGGCCACACTGGAGGGAACACGACTTGGCTGAACCACTTGACCGGTATGACGCGGAACTGACTACGCCGGACACCGTCATCTTGGAACTCGTTGCCGAGGACAAAATCGACGCTGCGGCTCAACTTGCCGAGCGGCTTCATGCGGCTGGCCGGATCTCCAACCTCCAGGGCTTCCTGGAGCAAGTTCATTCCAGGGAACACCAGCTGGCTACGGGGCTTCCCGGCGGCATAGGACTGCCGCATGCGCGGAGTGAGTTCGTGGACCGGATTTCCATCGCCGTGGGCGTCACCAAGTTCGGCCACGCCCTGGATTTTGGTGCCACCGATGGCCCAGCCACGCTGATCCTGCTCATTGCCACGCCAGCCAGTTCTTTCTCGGACCATTTGGAAGTCCTGGCCACTTTGGCCCGTTCGCTCTCCAAAGAGTCATTCCGGGAGTCCCTGCGCCGGGCGCACGATACCGAGGTCATTTCCGAACTCATCAACTCCAGCCTGGTGTTCTTCGACCACTGAGATTGGCGCCCAAGGACCAGTTCCTGGGCTTAGGTTCCTACTGTTCGTTTCGTTGTTCTACAGCCGGACGAAGTACGGTTAAGGGGTGTTGAAAACCGCGCTGAAACCCCGCTGGATCGCAGGACTCGTCTTTGCGCTTCTCTTGTCCGCGGTGTTTGTGCTGCTCAGCCAGTGGCAGCTCAGCCGGTCCACCCAGCACGAAGCTCCCGTTTCGTCCAGCATTGAAGAGGTCAAGCCGCTGGTGGACGTCCTGCAGCCGGGGCAGTTTTTTCCTGGTTCTGTTTCGGACCAGATGGTTACCGCCACAGGGTCCTACGATCCTGCCAAGCAGGTCCTGGTTGAGGGCCGCCTGTACAACGGCCAGAAGGGATTCTGGATTGTCTCGGCCTTCGCGGTGGACAATGCTCCCAAACTGAGCGGTGTCGCAGCCTCGCCCAACACCTGGATTCCAGTAGCCCGGGCCTGGGTGGCCGATGCCGCCCAAGCCGGTCCGCCGCCGTCGGGCACCATCACGCTGACCGGCCGCCTGCTGCCCTCTGAAGCGCCGGTGCCAAACGTCGACGCCGGTCCAGGCCGGGCGTCCGCGGTGGCCGTTGCCGAACTTATCAACATCTGGGACGTCTCCAGCTACCAGGGCTTCATTGCCGCAACATCCGAAGTAGCTGGTGGTGTTCCCGTCGCCGCCAATGACGCGGCAAAGCCTCTCAATATTCCAGCGCAGCCGCCGGAACAACAAATCAACTGGCTGAACCTCTTCTATTCCGTTGAGTGGGTGGTCTTCGCAGGATTCGCACTGTACATCTGGTGGCGGATGGTGGCAGACGACTACCGTCGCGACCTCGAAGACGACGAGTTCGACTCACCTGACGACGGATTTGACGACGGATTCGACGAGCCATTCGACGATGACAGAGACCACCCCAACGAACCGACCAGCCCTGAACCCCAGCAACCTGGGCCAGAACAAAAGGTGCAGCAATGATTGAGCCCAAGCCGGCCATCCAGCCCGAGCAGTCCGGACCCAAGCCGGAGAAGCGCAGGTTTGGCGGAACGGAAGCCCAAATCCGTTCGGCGCTGAAGTTCTACAAGGTCATGGCCTACCTGACCGGTGCCATGCTCCTGCTGCTCTGCGCCGAGCTGATTGCGCGCTACGGTTTCGGCGTTTCACTTTTCGCCGGTGGGACGGACGCTGTTACGGGTCAGCCCTTCGGCTTCGGATTCGCCGAGTCTGAGCCCAAGGGCGTGATCGGTGGCTTCAATATCTCCACCACCGTCTTGATAGTTCACGGCTGGATGTACGTGGTGTATCTGGTGTCCAACTTCCGGTTGTGGTCGCTCATGCGCTGGCCGTTCTCCAAGCTGGTCTTGCTGGCATTGGGTGGTGTGGTTCCGTTGATGTCCTTCATCGTGGAGAAGAAGTTCCACGCCCAGGTTGAAGCGGAGCTGGCAGCGAACCCGCAGGCCTCAAAGCGCTACTAGCCGCGGCGAAGGCCGCCTGTTAGGCATCAGGATGTGAGATGCCTAACGGCTGGCCCGTAATTGACCTGTTCGGGCCCCCGCCAACGTGCACCGGGGCGGTCCGGCAAAGTAGTCTTGGTTGGTGACTACTCCCACCGCACCCCAGACTTCCCAGAAGCCGGTGCTGGTTGTTGACTACGGTGCCCAGTACGCGCAGCTGATTGCCCGCCGCGTCCGTGAAGCGAATGTGTATTCGGAAATCGTTCCGCATACCTTCACCACCGAGCAGCTTCTGGCCAAGAACCCGGCAGCCATCATCCTTTCCGGCGGACCTTCCAGCGTCTACGCAGAAGGTGCTCCGCGCGTTGGAGCGGACCTTTTTGAAGCCGGGGTGCCCGTTTTTGGTATCTGCTACGGCTTCCAGGCCATGGCCAACGCCCTGGGCGGAAAGGTGGCCCAGACGGGCCTCCGGGAGTACGGTGCCACCGAAGCACTGGTAGTTGGCGATGCCCGCTCCATCCTTGATGGCGTGCCGTCTTCACAGAACACCTGGATGAGCCACGGCGACTCCGTCCATGAAGCACCCGAGGGCTTCGAAGTGCTGGCCACCACAGCCGGTGCGCCGGTAGCCGCCTTCGCCAACGAGGAAAAGCGCCTCTACGGTGTGCAGTGGCACCCCGAGGTCAAGCACTCCGTGCATGGCCAGCACGTCCTGGAGAACTTCCTGTTCAAGGGCGCAGGCCTCAAGCCCAACTGGACCACGGGCAACATCCTCGAAGAGCAGGTGGAACGTATCCGCCAACAGATCGGCGATTCCAAGGTCATCTGCGGTCTTTCCGGCGGTGTGGATTCGGCGGTTGCCGCAGCCCTGGTACAGCGAGCCGTTGGCGACCAGCTGACTTGTGTCTTCGTGGATCACGGCCTTCTTCGCGAAGGTGAAGCGGAACAGGTTGAACGCGACTTCGTCGCTGCTACGGGTGTCAATCTGTACGTTGCCAACGAGCAAGAGCGCTTCCAGTCTGCGCTGGCCGGAGTCAGCGATCCCGAGACCAAGCGCAAGATCATTGGCCGGGAATTCATCCGCGCCTTCGAGGAAGCTGAGCGGGCCATCATCGCCCAGGCAGCTGCCGAGGGTGAGAAGATCAAGTTCCTGGTCCAGGGCACGCTGTACCCCGACGTCGTCGAGTCCGGCGGCGGCGAGGGCGCTGCGAACATCAAGAGCCACCACAACGTGGGTGGGCTTCCCGAAGATCTGCAGTTCGAACTCGTCGAGCCGCTGCGCGCCCTGTTTAAGGACGAAGTCCGCGCGGTCGGAGCCCAGCTTGGCCTGCCCCAGGAAATCGTTGGCCGCCAGCCATTCCCCGGCCCTGGCCTCGGTATCCGCATTGTCGGTGAAGTCACCAAGGAACGCCTTGACCTGCTTCGCAAGGCTGACGCCATTGCCCGTGCCGAGTTGACTGCTGCCGGCTTGGACAACGACGTATGGCAGATGCCGGTGGTTCTGTTGGCTGATGTCCGCAGCGTCGGCGTCCAAGGCGATGGCCGCACCTACGGCCACCCGATCGTTCTCCGTCCGGTATCGTCCGAAGACGCAATGACGGCTGACTGGTCGCGTTTGCCGTACGACCTCCTGGCCCGCATCTCCAACCGCATTACCAACGAAGTGGATGGAGTTAACCGCGTGGTGCTGGACGTCACCAGCAAGCCGCCGGGAACCATCGAGTGGGAATAGCATTCTGAGTGGCCGGCCTCCCTTGGGAGGCCGGCCACTGTTCTTTCAGCTGTGAAATGACGGCGAATTTCGCATTGCCACAGTGTTGCGGAGCGGGCTGAAGGAGTATTCCCGCTACCCTCGAAAGTATGCCGGTATGGTCCAAGGCGTCTAAAGCTAGTACAGAAAAGAAGGCAGCAGTTGTGTCATTAGGTCAAGGCCAGGAAGAGGGCTCCGAAGAGCTCCGGAAATGGCTGTCCGGACTTAAGCCCGTTACAGGGGCGGACACGATGCTGCGTTTCGTGAAGACGCCCGAAGGCGCCATCGATCTCAGCAACGCACATCCCTCGGGCCTCGCGCAGCTGCTGGCGGGGCGTAGAACGCGGTTGTCCACGCTGATCCGCGACCGGCAGCAATATCTGGTGGCGGCACGGGCCGCGCGCAACATCCGGTCCAAAATTTTTGAGCTCAGCAATGATCGCGGTATCGAGGCCGGGTACCTCTCCGCGGGCACGGTGGTGTGGACTTCAGCCGTAGGTGGGAAACCCCAGCGGGTTTCGGCTCCTGTCATGCTGACCTCCATTGTCCTGACCGTTCGCCCGGGCGAGGACGATTTCGAGTTGCAGCTCACCGAGCAAGCACGCATGAACCCGGCTTTGGTGCGTCACCTGAAGACCGTCCACGGAATCGTCTTCGACGTCAATGCAGTAGCCCGCATGGCCTACAACACCGCCAGGCTGGACCCCCAGCCGGTCCTGGATCGCCTGGCTACCCTGGTTCAGCCCATTCACGGCGCCGAAGTTGAATTCAACTTGCTCGTAACCACTTTGGCTGATCTTTCAGGAAACCTGGACGATCCGTGGATCAACATGAACAACCCCACCGTGGCAGCCTTGGCAGCTGTTGCCAATGGTGGCGACATCGAGCCTGAACCCATCAAAGCGGGGCGATTCGCCAGCCTCGATGAACGCGACCCGGCAGACGAACTGCTTTTGCTAGATGCCGACACGGACCAGCAGTATGTTGTGGACGCTGTCCGCGCAGGAGATTCGCTTGTTGTCAGCACCCCACCAGGCAGCGGCCAGACCCAGACAGCAATCAATGCGATTGGCGCCTTGGTCAGCGAAGGCAAATCCGTCCTCGTAGTGGGGGACCGGCAGTCCAGCCTTGCGGGACTATCTGCGCACCTGGAGTCGCTGGGCCTCGATTCGATGTTGTTCCGTCCAGGCAACGGCACCACACCCCAGCAGCTAAAGGGCCAGTTGGTCCGTGCCATCATGCGCAACGAAAAGGCACTGGAACCGCAGCTTGGGAACCTCCATCAGACGCTGATCGGACACCGGCATGCCCTGATGGACCATGTTGCCTCGCTCCACAACGTCCGCGAACGTTGGGGCTGCTCGCCGTACCAGGCGATGCAATCATTGGCCGAATTGACGTCCATCCACCCTGCGCCGTCCACCACAGTGCGCCTCAAGCGCAGTGTGCTGGACAACATCAAGGACCGTGAAGAACTCGCTGGCCGCTTGCGTCGCGCTGCCGAGCTGGGTAGCTTTAGCCGCTCTTCCACGTCCAGCCCCTGGTACGGTGCCCGCCTCGTAACCCGCAAGGAGACAGAAGAGGCCCAACAGCTTGCCCGCATCGCCGTGGAGAAACTTCCCGTACTGCGCGATCGTATGAAGCAGGTTTCGGATCATGCCGAGATCCGTTTGGCGGACACTTTCACCGAGTGGGGCGCGCAGCTTGAATTGTTGATTGCCGTGCGCGAGAGCCTGGACAAGTTCACTCCGGATATTTTCGATCGCCCGGTGCATGACCTCATCTCTGCAACTGCAAGCTCTGCGTGGCGGCGGGAGCGAAACCTGGAGATGCCCTCCATGCAGCGTTCGAGGCTGCGGCGGGTGGCAAAAGAGTATGTGCGGCCTGGTGTTCACATTGCGGACCTGCACAGCTCCCTGGTCCTCGTCCAGGAGCAGCGTGCACTGTGGGCAGGCTATGCCACCACGCAACGCCACCCGGCCGTGCCGTCCGGGCTCGCCGACCTCGGGTCCTTGTACCGCGAACTCGATGGCGAGCTTCGCCGACTGGGTGAGGCACTCAAGCACACCTCTGCCGGTGGTTCGCTGCACCAGACGCCATACCTGGAACTGATGGAGCGGCTCGAACGGCTCGTAGCGGACACAGCCACGCTTGAAACGCTCCCCGAGCGCACGCTCCTGATTGAGGAGATGCGCGAGCACGGACTTGGCGAGCTGCTCGCTGACCTTGCTGCCCGTGAAGTGCCGGCCGCTTCCGTGGCAGCCGAGCTGGACCTCGCCTGGTGGCAGTCTGCTTTGGAAGCAATGATCAGTGGTGACGACTACCTCGCCATGTCCGACGGCGACTCCCTCCGCCGCCTTGAAGCTGAGTACCGCCTTGCGGACCAAGCGCACATTGCCAGTGGTGCTGCACGTTTGCGGTGGCAGTTGGCCCGGAAGTGGGGCGAGGGGATAGTGGAGCACCCCCGGCAGGCCGAGTTGCTTCGAGCCCTGCTCAAGGATGGCCGGGTTACGCTCCCGGCTCTGAGTGCCCAGGCTCCTGACCTCGTACCCATGCTTGTCCCGGTGTGGTCCGTGAGCCCCTACCTGTTGACGGGAGTTCTTCCCGCGGAGCAGAAGTTTGACGCCGTGATCATCATCGATGCTGAATCGACGTCGCTTCAGGCGGTCCTTCCGGCGATTGCGCGAGCCCGGCAGGTCATAGCCTTCGGTGACGCGAAGATCGCCAATGCCCGCACCTTCAGCGTGGCCGTGGAACCTCCGGTGGCGGGAGTGGCAAGCCATGAGACCGTGGACAGTGCGTTCAAGGCCCTGGCACGCGTCCTGCCCACCTGGCAGCTGAACTGGGTCTACCGGGCCGTCGATGAGGACCTGATCCTGCAGTTGAGCAAGAACTACTACGACGGCGGCCTCCGGCGTTTGCCCGATGGCAGTTCGGTGACGGGCCTGGATCGTTCGATCCTGGTGGAGTACATCCCCGATGGAACCGGACTCCCAGGCGCCGACCATGAGGGCGTTGAATCCGTTACGGCGGAGGTCAACCGAGTGGTAGATCTTGTCTTCGAGCATGCCAGGCTTCGGCCCCGGACTTCCTTGGCTGTGGTCACGGCCAGCCTGCGCCATGCTGCGCGGATTGGCGAGGCTATCAGGCTTCAATTGCCCAACCACCCCTTGTTGTCCGCCTTCTTCGGAGCTGGCCCCGAGTCCTTCCGCGTAGTGGACCTCGAGCGAGCCCAAGGCCTCGTGCGTGACCATGTCATTTTCTCCCTGGGCTACGGCCGGACTCCACATGGCCGCGCCTTGCACTCGTTCGGACCCCTGTCCACCGAGGGCGGACGAAACCGCTTTGCCTTGGCAATGACCCGCGCACGCCGTTCCATGCACGTCCTAAGCTGCTTCCGCCCGGAAGATCTGGATCTGGATCGCCTGGCACATGGGGCCGTGGACTTTTACGAACTGCTGGACCGGGAACTGTCCGGGAACAGCAACCTTGGAACTCCTGCCTCGCGCGCCGTTGCCAGCGAACAGGCATTGGGCGAGGACCCTCTGGTTGCCGATCTCGGCGAGAGGTTGCGGGCCAGGGGTGCGCGCGTGTGGCACCTCTATGACGGTGTGCTGGACATTGCCGCCGCTGCCGATCCCGTCCACACGATTGGACGGGAAGGCGCCGAGATTCCCACGCCCGTTGCAATCGAGTCGGATGGCACGGAACGTTACCGGCGCATGAGTGTCCGCGAACGTAGCCGTCTGAGGCCCCAGCTTCTGGAACGCATGGGCTGGCGGTACATGTCCCTGTGGACCATTGAAGTGTTCACGGATCCCTCGTCCTGCGCAGATCGAATCGGCTCCTATTTGGGACTTGAGAACCATGTTCCCCAGGCCGTGACGCCATCGGAGCATGGCTTCCTGGACATGGATGTTGAACAATTGAATCTGGACAATGCAGGTTCCTCGTATGCCAGCTCCTCCTTTGGGAGTTCCTCGTACACCGGGTCCTCGTACAGCAGTTCCTCGCAAAGCAGGTCCTCGTACAGCAGTTCCTCCGCAACCCGGGCTTCGCATCGGCAAGGCCCAGGAGGTGCCCAGGCATCGCTGGAACCACAGCAGCCCGGGCAGGCGGATGTGGACAGGCGCAGGGGATCGGATAGCGAACCAAGCGACGCTGAAGCCGGCAATCCAACCCGCAGTGATCCAGAGGATGGGACTGAAGCACCAGTGAATGAACAGGGAACCGGCAACGACAGCGGCTCTGAGGAACAGGCCACAGCTGGGGGCGCCGAAAACGCACAAGAGCAGGCAGAGACAAAGACGCCAGCGGCGAAGCAAGCCTCGGGTGGAATCTTGCCTACCAAGGCAGCTGAAGACGATCCCCGGCGTTGGGGCGACGAAGACAACTATGACCATGAGCAGTGGTTGAAGGAGCAAAAGCCCCCGCATTGGGGCTGATTGCGTCATGGAATTCAAACCTGCACCATGGATTGACCAAACCCTGGGATTGAACAAAACCTAGGGATTGACCAAAACAAAGAAAAGCTTGCCTTGCGTTGATGCGCCGGCAAGCTTTTCTGCTTGTGGGCGATCTGCAGCTACCACCATCAAGCCGTCGGTGTCGCTGGTTCCGAGCCATTGGCCGGGTTTACCTCCTTGGGCAGATGTCCATAGAACAGGGACGGACGCGGCCAGGACTTCGGTTTGCCGGGATTCGTCGTATGAACCGGCGGCGGTAAGTACTATATTCACCAGCTGTCCCGGGGACAGAAGCTGGATGGATGAAGGGTCGGCCATGCGAAGGGGGACCGCAGCTGAGCCGACAGGTGCACCGGTGAGAAGTCCCGGCCCTAGAAGGTTGGATTCAGTGGGGATCTGCCCTTTGGTCAAGGGCGAGGCAAGCTGGCGGCCCACCAGTGAAACGTGATCCTCCAGGGCTCCGGAAATCGCGAGGTCGGGCGGCACGCCAACATTGGTGAAGTCTGTCTTGGTGAGGCTTGTGCCTGCTGCGAGGTCATGGGCAGCCACGAGAATGCTGACGCGCTGCTCAGAGACAGGGGTCAGCTGTTGGACAGTAATGCCCGTGGCCAGGCAGAGCAGCAGTGCAACTGTCAGCCGACGATTCCGGGCGGCCCAGAATTTGTGGCTCTGCCTGGAGCCCAGCCTCACTTGGCGATGTGGCCTCTGGTTCCGAGGGAGGAATTGGCCAGCCCTGGTTGATGGCTTGTTCCGGGAGCGACCAAGGCCCCTGATGGGCGGACTGGCATGTTCGCGGCGGGGGAGTAGCGAAGTGGTTGACTTTAGTGGCATGACGCCACGTTAGCCACCGGGCTCGGCCGCCCAACAGCGGCCGGGTGCCCTATGTGGAAAAGTGCTGGCTAGCTGGCTGCGGCGGCGGCTGCGGGTGCAGGGGTGGCAGCGGGGGCCGGCGCGGCCGGGGAGGAGGGCGCAGCGGAGACGGTGCTGCCCTTGGCATCGCGCGAATCCGTGCGGTAGAAGCCCGAGCCCTTGAAGACAACGCCGACGCTGTTGAACTTCTTGCGAAGCGCGCCCTTGCATTCAGGGCACTCCGTCAGGGAGCTGTCAGAGAAGGACTGGACGATGTCAAAGGCATGGTCACAGTCTTTGCAGGCGTATGCATATGTGGGCACTGAGTTCCTCCTTCAGGACAAAGTTCAGGTCCTGTGGAGCCGTGGCGGAGAATCTCCGCATTAGCAGTCCCAGGGCCTGAGTGCCAATTCTATCATCCCCAGCCGGCTCATTCGCTATCTGCCAAGTCGATGTAAGTGCGGGACTTTACGTATGCGTCAATCCAGGTCACTCCCGCCGCCAAGGGTGATGATTCCCGAGGGCGTCAGAGCATCCGGCACCGGGCGGTCAAAGGGCTCGGCGGGGATAGCTCCTGAAGGCAACACATCGTCGTCGTACACCACCGCAATGGTGGGCGGCCGCCCACCGGAATTGTCCAGGTGTTGGAGGAGACGGTCGTAGTAGCCGCCGCCTTGTCCGATGCGGTTGCCATCCCGGTCCACGGCGGTGGCCGGCATGAAGATGCCCGCAACGGCGCTCACCACAGCACTGTCCAAACGCTCACCTTCGGGTTCGTCGATGGGTGCGTAGTCGGATCGGACGAATGCTGTCTCCGGCGTCCAGTACACCCAGCTCAACTGGCGGCCGGCCTCGCAAACCGGAAGCAGGACCTGGTGACCGGCGTCGTGGAGCCCTGCGATCAGGGGCATGGTTGGGGGTTCGTGGGAGACACCCACGTAGATGGCGAAGGTCCTGGGTGATCCGGCCGAAATTTTCCGGGCCCATGCCAAGCCGTGCCGCGCAATCGATTCGCCGGCTTGGGCTAGTTGCTCCTTGGAGAGGCTGCGCCTGTATAGGCGTCGGCTGCTGCGGATGTCTTCCTTCGATGCCATTTTTGTCCGATCATGAGATTCCCGAGGGCTGCCGTGGTCTACGTAAAGCAGCAAATCCGCTCAATTTCAAGGGTTCTTTCTGCGTCTTGCCACGGCGAGGGTTTACCCGTTGATGTATTCCTTCCGTTACATTAGTCCGGTGACTCTCGATAACAATGCTGTCCGTAAGGCCGTCATCCCCGCAGCGGGTCTTGGTACCAGGTTCCTCCCCGCCACAAAGGCGATGCCGAAGGAAATGCTGCCCGTGGTTGACAAGCCAGCCATCCAGTACGTCGTCGAAGAAGCGGTGAAGGTTGGCCTGCACGACGTCCTGATGATCACCGGGCGCAGCAAGCGCGCCCTGGAAGATCACTTTGACCGTGTGCCGGCGTTGGAAGCAACGCTGGCAGAGAAGGGCGATACGGCCAAGCTTGAAGCCATCCAGTCCGCCACCAACCTGGGCGACATCCACTACGTCCGCCAGGGCGACCCCAACGGCCTCGGCCACGCGGTCCTTCGTGCAAAGCAGCACGTCGGGCACGAGCCCTTCGCCGTCTTGCTGGGCGATGACCTGATTGATCCCCGCGAGGACCTGCTCAGCGAAATGATCGCTGTCCAGCAGAAGACGGGCGGTTCCGTTGTTGCCCTCATTGAAGTTGAGCCGTCCAAGATCAGCGCCTACGGTTGCGCCGACGTCGAGGAAAACGATGAGGACGGCTACGTCCGCATCAAGCAGCTGGTGGAAAAGCCGTCCCCCGAAGAAGCTCCATCAAACCTCGCGGTGATCGGCCGTTACGTTCTCCACCCGGCAGTGTTTGACGTTCTGGAGAACACTGCTCCCGGACGCGGCGGAGAGATCCAGCTGACGGATGCCCTTGAGGTTCTGGCTGCCGGGGAAGGTGAAGGCTACGGCGTTTATGGCGTTGTCTTCCGTGGACGCCGCTATGACACCGGTGACAAGCTGAGCTATTTGAAGGCCTGCATCGAGTTGGCATGCGAACGCGATGACCTGGGGCCCGAGCTCCGCGAGTGGCTGCCCAGCTTCACCGCCGGTCTTCCCAAATAACACCGGTGTACGGCTCTGCGATCTGGCCGGTAACGCTGGAAAGCGGAGCCTTGGTGCTCCGGCCAATCCGTTACCGCGACAAGCGGGAGTGGTCTGAAGTCCGTTCGCGGAACAGTGAATGGCTTGCGCCTTGGGAGGCGTCCAATCCTGCGCCGGGTGGGCGCCTGCCCAGTTACCGCCAAATGGTGGCATCCCTGAATGCTCAAGCCCGGCAGTCCACGGCCTTGCCCTTCCTCATCACAGAGCGGACCGAGGGTTTCCGTGATCCTCAAATTGTGGGCCAGTTGACGGTCTCATCCATCGTGTGGGGTTCGGCAATGATGGCCACCCTCGGCTACTGGGTTGATAAGGAACGCGCCGGGCACGGTATTGCTCCCACTGCAGTTGCGATGGCTACGGACCACTGCTTCCGGACCCTTGGCCTGCACAGGATGGAAATCAATATCCGGCCTGAGAACGCGCCCAGTCTCAGGGTGGTGGAAAAGCTCGGATTCCGGGACGAGGGCTACCGGCAGAGATACCTGCACATCAATGGCGAGTGGGCGGATCATCGCTCTTTCGCGCTTACGTCGGAGGAAGTTCCGCTGGGACTCCTTGACGGGTGGCTCAGAGGAAGAACAGGCACCTCATAGGCCCTTTTGAGCCGTATCTCCATTCATTTGCGGACTCGCCGACGACACACCGACCGCAATGCCGCCGCCCCTGATGATTTGCTTCTACGGTTTTGAATGTGGACTTCCCTCTCAGCAGCTCAGTGATACTCGTGGTCACTGTCGCGCTTTGGATGGTATGGGTCGCTCCTTACGTTCTTCGGAACAGACGGCAGCAGGTCCAGGCAGCCGCTGTTTCAGCAGAGGCATTTGACGACGAACCAGACGAAACGCAGGCAGGGGTGGTACTGACTTTGGCACCCCGGCAGGAGAAACCGATGGAGACCATGCACAGCAAAGCACCGGCGTCGCCCCAGGAATCCAGCATGGCTGAGTCGTCTACCAGGAAGCCGCCCGCCACTCCCTTTACGATCCGTTATGCCCGGCTCACCTTGGCCTTGGCCGGCCTTGCCTTATTGCTGACTGCCATTGTTTCGGGTGTGCTGCGGCTGTTCGGCACCGGTACCGTCTGGCTGCCGTTGGTGTCGTTCGTGGGTTCGGTACTTGCCGTGGTGACTTTGCGTCGACTCGCCCTCCGGGATCTCCGGGAACGGCGCGCGCGTCGGGCTGCACCAGTGGTGCCTATCAAAACCCCTGCACGGTACCTGCCAAAGGAACCGCCTGTCGAAGCCAAGGAAACTCCGGTTTTCGATGCTGAGGCTGGAAAGCTCGAAGCCGCACGCCTTTCGGCCGTGGAACTACGCCAGGCTGCCTTGGCTGTTGCCCTGGCTGCTGGCGACAAGTCCGTTGGTGACAAGTCTGCTGAAGCGGCGGCAGGTTCCGAAGATGCCAGCTGGGAACCGGTTGAGGTTCCCAAGCCCACCTATGTTGGTGCCGCCAAGGCGCCGCGCCCCGCTCCGGAGCCCTTGGATCTTCCTGAAGCTCCCAAGCCTGTGGGCAAGCCGGTGCTAAAGCAAAGCGTTGAGCAGGCGGAGGCCGCAGCAGCTGCGCAGGTGCGTACCGCATCCAAGGGCCAGAGTGCCCTGAGCAACCTGGATGATGTCCTGCAGCGTCGCCGCGCCTAGCCTCGCATGACCACGCTCTGTGTTGCAGGTGGCACCGGCCAGGTAGGCCATGAAGTTGTTCGCCAGGCGCTCGACGCCGGCCACACAGTATCCGCCCTGAGCCGCCATATGCCGCCTCCCGGTTCGGAGAAGCATCACGACGGCGCCACCTACTTTGCTGGCGACGTCACCACGGGCGAAGGTTTGGCAGCTGCGCTGGCGGGAGCCGACGTCGTTATTGATTGCCTTGAGGGCCGGTTCGGGAAAGCCCAAAAGGAATTCGCCGACGGCGGCGCGCGTCTTCTGGAAGCCGCTCACCACGCAGGGGTGCGCAAGGCTGTGGCCTTGTCGATTATCAATTGTGACCAGAGCACGTATTCCTTCTATGTTTCCAAGGCGGACAAGGAACGGGTTTATGCGAGGGCCGAACTGGAAACGGTTGTTATCAGGGCGACACAATTCCACAGCTTGGTGGAAATGATCTTTGCTGCAGGCGCAAAGGTGCGGTTGATTCCGACATTCAAGGGTGTGCGCTTCCAAACGATTTCACCCAGGGAAGTCGCAGTTGCCTTGCTCGAAGTTGCACTCGAAGCGCCTTCGCCGGAGCGGCATCGTGTCAGGACTATTGGTGGGCCGGAGGTCCTGGCGATGAAGGACATGGTGGAGTCATGGAAAGCCATTACTGGTGCGCGAGGAAAGGTTCTGGACGTCCCAGTGCCGGGTGCCATGGGCGCCTACCTACGTGCAGGGCTCAACCTCATGCCCGAGCAAAGGTATGGCACTGAAACGTTCGTGTCGTGGTTGGAAAAGCGCCCGGAAACTTTGTAGCCTAGGGACACTGGCCCGGCCGTAGACGCCGTGCCCAGGGGCTATAGCTCAGTTGGTAGAGCGCTTCGTTCGCATCGAAGAGGCCAGGGGTTCAAATCCCCTTAGCTCCACAGAAGAGGCCCTCCAGCCTCCAAGCTTCGCCGGCCGCGGCGGCGGTCCGGGGTGTTCAGCCCTTCAATGTGCTGTCGAGCAAAGCCTGCAGCTCCTGGAAGTGCCGCTCGGTGGCTTCGGGGTGGAAGGCGGAGGTATCCGCCATGGTGTAGCCGTGTGGCGCCCCTGCATATATTTCGTTCGACGCCTGGAGCCCCGCGGCCTTAAGGGCGGCGCCCAACCTGGCTACGGCATCCGGTGCCATGCTCCGGTCATGGTCCGCGTGACCGAATACGAAACGGGATCGTGCCTTGCTCAGCCCGAGGTGCGGGCTATCAGGCTGGTCCGTGGCCAGCCCGCCGCCGTGGAAGCCGCCGCAGGCTGCCACCACGTCCGGGTGGGAGTTGGCGGTGCGCACAGCCAGCCGGGCACCCATGCAGTAACCGGTTGTCCCCACGGGTCCGAGAGCCACGCCGTCGAGCCCGGCCAGTGCGGACAGCCATGCCTCGATGTCCGGCATTGCCTTGTCCGGCGTCAGGCGGGCCACCCGGGGGAAGGCAGCCTTGCCTGCCGCCTCCCTGCCTTCCTGGGTTGACATGTCCCCGACTGTGGCGAGCTCAGCGACTGATCCTTCGCGGTAGAAAACGTTCGGCGCTAGCACCACGTATCCCCAGTCGGAGATGCGCTGCGCCATCTCCTGGATTCGGGGGCGCAGGCCGAAGGCGTCCATGTAGAAGATCACGCCGGGAACAGGGCCGGTTACGGTGGACGGCCGGGCCACCAATGCCTCTGCGGTGCCTTCTGCGGCAGGGATCTCGATAGGCATGGACCCACACTATCGGAGCTTGCTGGAATCACGGCGGGTATTGGGACTAGCCAGATGGTGGATTGCGTGAGTACAGGCCGGGGTAGTCGATGACGAACCCGTCAGCATCGACGGTGATTTGCCGGCTGAAGTCGCTGTCCAGTGATTCATAGAGGTATAGATTGACGGCGATTCTCGTGTACGCCTGTGGGTCAGTGATGGTGGAGCGGGCCCTGAGTTTTCCGCCCACGGTGAAAGTGGAGGCATTCGATGCTGCGCATCTGCACGCCATACCAGGTGTAGCTCACAGGCACACTTCCCACCGCTTCCGTGATGGCATCAGTTTCTTCCGGAGTTGCCCCGCGAGGAAGCGGTCCAACAAAACCGGCCAGGCACGTAACATGCCTGGCCGGTTTCTTGTGGGAGTTTAGAGGGGTTGGATGTTCTCCGCCTGAGGTCCCTTAGGGCCTTGGGTGATGTCGAACTGGACCTTCTGGTTCTCGTCCAAGGAACGGTATCCGCTGGAGGCAATTGCGGAATAGTGGGCGAATACATCCGGGCCACCGTCGTCCGGGGCAATAAATCCGAAGCCCTTTTCAGCGTTGAACCATTTTACTGTGCCTGTAGCCATGCTTGTTTTTCCTTCACGGGTCGCTGGTCGGTACCGCTTGTCGGATCACCGTCCCCGCCACTCACATTATTGAGCCTATGTGTCGATCTGACATGGGGCAACAGATTCTGCAGCGTCTTTCGTAATGTCGTGGTCCCTGGGTGCGCTGTCTGGCTGTGCTTGGAACAGCCGGGCTGCGGTGGATCCCCCTTTAGAATTACCCTGTGAACGACTCTCTGCCTCCGTGCCCCGAATGCTCCAGTGAATACACCTACCAGATGGGCGCGCTGCTGGTTTGCCCTGAATGCGCCCACGAATGGTCACCCGCAGCCGAGACCGACGGGCAGGCCCACGTCATCAAAGACGCGGTGGGCAACATCCTGAGTGACGGAGACACCGTCACGGTGGTTAGGGACCTCAAGGTGAAGGGCAGCGCTACGGCCATCAAGGTCGGCACCAAAGTGCGGAACATCCGGCTCGTCGACGGCGTGGGAGACCACGATATTGACTGCAAGGTGGACGGATTCGGCCCCATGCAGCTCAAGTCCAGCGTTGTGAAGAAAGTCTGACGGGAGGCCTGCACGATGACCGGGACCTCCGTACCCAAAGGCCTCGTCGGCCCCGTCCTGGTAGGCGTCATGCCCGGGCAGCGGCCCGTCGTCGTCGAGCGTGCCGCCGAGGTGGCGCTCAGCGCCGGGCTCCCGCTGGTGTGCGCGTTCGTCGATGTGACCGTCTATCCCGTGGACGGCACCACGGGTGGGCCGTCTGCCCCGATCGATCCCGACGGCGTGGACGATGACGCCGAGAACGCTCCGGAATCCGTGCGGGCAGCAATCGCCACCCAGTTGGCTGAGGCTGATCTGACCTGGTCCATCGTTTCCCTGGCAGGGGAGCCGGCACGGGCGTTGGCACGCGAGGCCGAAGATATCGGGGCGTCCATGATTGTGGTGGGCTCAAGGGACCGCAAGCTCGGTTCGGCCATCAAAGAGCTGACGGCGGGCTCCATTGCCCGGCAGCTCTTCCACCGCCAGGATCGTCCTGTGCTGGTTGTGCCCGTGGAGCCACGCGTACCGGTGGATGATGACGACTGAGATCAGGCGTCCCGTCCATCTTCACTGGGGGTTCATCGGAATTGTGGCAGCAGGCGGCGTCTTGGGGGCGCTCGCCCGCTACGGCCTCGGACTGTTGATTCCTGCGCCAGGGTCCTGGCCGTTACCCACCCTTCTGATCAACCTTTCCGGCGCCCTGGCACTCGGCGCTTTGCTGGAGGGGTTGGCCAGGAGGGGGCCCGACGTCGGGCCTCGCCGGGTGTTGCGCCTAGCCTTGGGTACGGGCTTCCTGGGTGCTTACACCACGTACAGCACGCTTGCATTGGATGCTGTGCACCTGTGCACTGCCGGTCACACGACTGCTGCCCTGGGTTATCTGGGCGTGAGCCTGCTGGGTGGGGCGCTTGCAACCCTGGCCGGAATCTGGTTCGCCGCATGGCATCACAGGCGTGCGAAATGACTGTCCTCCTGTTGGCCCTCGCGGGGGGACTGGGCGCGGCTGTGAGGTTCATGGTGGACGGGCTCATCCGGGCACGCGTACGTACTGCCATGCCGTGGGCCACCATCCTCATCAATGTTTCCGGTTCCTTGCTCCTGGGGTTCCTGGCCGGCTTGGTGATGGAAGGGCAGGCGCCTGAATCCCTTCAACTCATCCTCGGCACTGGTTTCCTGGGCGGCTACACCACCTTCAGCACGGCAAGCCTGGAGACCATCAGGCTGGTACAGAGTGGGCGGCTAGGGCTGGCGCTCGTCAACGGATTGGGTTCCATGGCCGTTAGCGTCGGGGCTGCCGCCGCGGGTGTTTGGTTCGCTCTGCTGCTGGCTTAACAGATGACCTTCTGGCTGTCTTGGCCCGGCTGTAGGATCGGTCCCATGGCTAAGAAGACATTCAATGAGCTGTTGTCCGTTCAGGTCGCCAATGAATTTGCGGCCTCCCAGCAATACATTGCAGTGGCCGTGTATTTTGACGGCCAGGACTTGCCGCAGCTTGCCCGGCATTTCTACCGCCAGTCCCTCGAGGAGCGCAATCACGCCATGATGATGGTCCAGTACATGCTGGACCGCAACGTGCCCGTTGAGATTCCCGGCATCGCCCCGGTCCGCAACAACTTCACCAACGCCAAGGAACCGATCGCTTTGGCTCTTGAGCAGGAAAGGGAAGTTACGCGCAACATTGAGGAGATGTTCCGCGCCGCCCGTGCTGAGGGCGACGCCTTGGGCGAGCAGTTCATGCTGTGGTTCCTCAAGGAACAGGTTGAGGAAGTTGCCTCCATGACCACGCTTCTCAACATCACGGAGCGGGCGGAAAACCTCTTCGACATCGAGAATTACGTTGCCCGTGAGAGCGTTGGCGATGCCGGGCATGATTCCAGTGCGCCCTCTGCTGCAGGCGGCGCGATCTAGGAGCAATAAACCAAGGGTCAACACCCACAGCATTCCCGAGGCCGCCCGAGGCTCAGCTTCCGGCGGCCTCTTCGATCGCCAAAGCATCGTCATTGTCGGACCTGCCCAGCAGCGACAGGCGGCTGGCAATGCGGGCCAGATCCACGGGCAGGACGCTGCCGGAGGGCTCAGCGTCCCAGTCCAGGGGCCCCGCGCCGATCAGGAACAAGGTGATGTCCTGATCGTGAAGCACATCCACGGCATTACTGAACCGCTGCCATGCGGGCGCGGAAGCGGGGTCGCCCCCGGCAGGGGAGGGAACGTCGTCGATAACCCAAGTCTTGAAACTGTGCGCCAAGGTCAGGAAGTCCGCGGTGGAGGTCAGCCCCGCACACAATTCCGGGAACCCCACCCAGAGCAGGTCCGGGTCTGCGTTCTTGACAACGATCGGTTGCGTTGTTGGGGTCAGTACACGGCTTTGGGACAGGGACGGCCGGAAGAGTCCCAACCGTCCCAGTTGTTTGGGCGTGCCCGGAGTGATGATCCGGCCAGAGCTAAATGCCTTGGGCGCGTCGCCGGGTTTTGAACCTGCTGATGGAAACCGCCGGAAATCGGCGGGGCCGTTGATCTCCACAATCTCCATCATCTCTTTGATGGCTTCGATGGTGGGCACAAAATGGTCGTGCCACAGGGGATTGGGCAGTAAGTCGTCAGGGGCGTAGTTGGACGTCACCACCAAAGGAATCCGGCGCTGCGCTGCGGTTCGCAGTAATCGCGCGATAAACATCCCATCGCCGACGTCGTGGACATGGAATTCGTCGAAGAACAGGACGTCGATATCGGCCAGGAGCACATCCACAGAGTGCTGTATGGCTGTTCCATCCGCGGAACCGGAACGGTGCGTTCCGGTGTGGAGCTTGCGGAAGAAATCATGAAAGTGGATGCGGCGTTTCCGAGCCCGGAGCCTGTCGTGGAAACTGTCCATGAGCCACGTTTTGCCGCGACCCACAGGTCCGTGAAGATAGATGCTCCGCGGCGTCCTTTGCTGACGCGCTCGACGGCGGGCCGTTACCGCTGCGCCAAATGCCGCCAACCGCTGCGCTGCTTCATGCTGACTGGGCTCGAGCTGGAAACCCAACCGTCCGGCGTCGTGCGTGATGCCCTCCAGCAGCGCCAGGACAGAATCGTGTGCTCCCGGCCCTCGCTGCGGTAGGAGCGGGGGCGTCACAGCCAACCCTTCCGCTTGAAAATGAGATACATGAGCATGGCTGCGCCGAACATGAGCCCGATGGCCATTGGATAGCCGAAGTCCCAGTGCAGTTCGGGCATGTGGTCGAAGTTCATGCCGTAAACGCCTGCCACGAAGGAGGGAGCGAACAGAATGGCGGCCCACGAGGAAATCTTCTTGACCTGTTCGTTCTGCGCGGCGCTCGCCTCGTTCTGGCGGTTCGCTGTCAGGGTGCCATCAAGGGTCAAGGCGTTCTGCAGGAGGTCCCTGAAGGAGTTCGCCCTGGAGATGACGCGCTGGACGTGGTCCTCTACGTCGCGGAGGGAACGCTGGAGTTCGATGTCCACGCCGTACTTCTCGAAGCCCTTCTCCAGCAGCACCATGATGTCCGGAAGAGGCTGGATGGCCCGTTGGAATTGGATGACTTCACGGGCAAGTTCATAGATCCGGCGGGACACCGCTGTATCGCCGCTGAAGAGCTGGTCCTCAATTTCGTCGATGTCGTTCTCAAGCCCGGCCACGACAGGCGCATAATCGTCCACCACCTGGTCCAGGAGGGCATACAGTACCGCTTCCGGTCCATGCCGTAAAAGGTCCGGGCGCTGCTCCAAACGGTGCCGGACACGCGCAACTCCGCCGGTCTCGGCATGGCGGATGGTCACCACGAAATTGGGACCCGTGAAGATGTGCAGCTCGCCGAACTCCACCGTCTCGGAATCATCCAGATAGCGGGCGGGTCGCAGGACCGTAAAGAGGTTGTTGTCGTAACGTTCCAGTTTTGGCCGCTGGTGCGCTGAAACGGCGTCCTCCACGGCGAGTTCGTGGAGGCCGAATTCGTGGGCGACCGCGGCCATCTCGTCCCGGGTGGGCCGGTATAGCCCGATCCATGCCATGCCTCCTTGCTCCGAGAGTGACTCGAAAGTCTGCTCAAGGTTGCGTGGGGTGGCTGTGCGTACGCCCTCTACATAGACGGCGTTATCAATGATGGTCACGAGTGAACGCTACTGCATGGCACCGATGATGGCGCCGGCAATGGTCATGGCGAGGATGTCGTGCCCCGCATCAATAACAGTCACCTCAGAGGGCCGCCCGGCGAAACCATTGTGAATGACATGTCCTCCGGCACGGAAGACCAAAGCCAGGATCAGGGCGAAGAGGCCGCCGGACAGGAAAGTGTTGAGCGCCAGAGCACTGATCAGGATGGCCAGCAGAATACTGGTGAGCGCCGCAGCAAGCATCATGGGAATCCAGATGCCAGCTCCACCATCGATGTTCTTAAGGTCCTCTTCGGTTTTGCCGATCGCTTGCATCCACCGGCGCCCAAGGACGGCCGGCATGTACCAAACGAACCCGATCACCATGCTTGAAATGAAAGCCAGGAGGACAGCGAGCCAGTTGATCTGCAATATGTGTGAGAGCCAATCCATGGTCAAAAGCCTAATCGGGGGCGACCCCTGGGACCGTGTCCAAGGGCTCATGCTGACCGCGTGTTGGTGGAACCGGCGAGCCTTTCCATCAAAGGCGCCGTGCGGTAGGGGATGTGCGTGTGGAGGGCCAGGACAGTTTCTGTGCGGATGACGCCCTTGGTGCGCAGGACGGACCTCAGCGCGGATTGCAGGTTATGCGTATCCGTTGCAACTACGCGGCACCAGAGATCTCCACGGCCGGAGATTTCGTGGACCTCCAGCACCTGCGGAATCAGCCGCAGGGCGCCGATGACGCCATCGAGTTCGCGGTGTGTCACTTCAATGGTGATGAAAGCTACGACGTCGTACCCCACCTTTTCGAGGTCCACTTCGCGACCTGCTGCCTGAAGGACCCCGGACCGGAGCAGGCGTTTGAGGCGGCTCTGCGCAGTATTGCGGGCGATACCGAGCGAGTCGCTGAGCTCGGCGATCTGGATGCGGGGGTCTTTGATGAGTTCCAGCAGGATCTTCAAGTCCATGGGGTCCAAGGTATTCAAATGGTCACTCCGGCTTACTTAGACGACACTACTTTGAGTATTTTGCTCAATTTTCCCACGTTTGTACTTCGTTGAGCGCAGTACTACGGCAATCTGTTGCTACCGAAACCTGGCTGCGCCTCCATCCCACAAGGAGCCCGCGTGCAGCCCCGAATCAAAGGCACGGAAATGACTGTCTTGAGCGAACTCCGCATGCGCCCGGCCACCGCCGGCGTCCGGAGCTGGGATGCGAGCACCACTGCGAGGTTGGTCCTGGCCGGCATAGTGATCTTCACCCTGTTGGTGGGCGCAAACCTGGCCACACCTCTATATCCTTTGCTGCAGGCCCGGCTGGGCATGTCCCCTTTGGACGTCACGGTGGCCTTTGCCAGCTACGTACTGGCGCTTGTTGTGGTTCTCATGGTGGCGGGGCACTGGTCCGATCACATTGGGAGGCGGGCGGCTCTGGTGCTTGCCGTCGTCATGGGTTTGCTGGGCGGCATCATCTTCGCGAATGCTGACAGTCTTGGCATGCTGTCCCTCGGCAGGGCCTTCCAAGGCGTGGCAGTAGGGCTGGCCACCGGGGCCAGCTCCGCAGCCCTGCGTGAACTGTTGCCTCAGAGGCCTGACTGGGCTTCCCGCTTCACGTTGCTCTCCTCGGCTGGCGGTGTGGCTGCCGGACCCGCGATCGGTGGTCTCCTGTCGCTGCTTCCGGACCCTACGCGTACGCCGTACTACATCCACTCCGGGGTGCTGCTCGCCGCGCTCATTCCGCTGTGGCTACTCAAGGCAAGGCCCGCGATTGCCCCCGCCGCAGGAAAGCCGGCGTTCAAGGTTCTCGCTCCACGAAAACCCGCCATTTCCAGTCACGCGCGCGGTGCCTTTTGGATGGCATCGGCAGTGGGCTTCCTGAGCTTCGCAGTCTTTGGTTTCTGTCTGTCGCTGGCTCCCGGATATTTCGCAACGGCGGTGCATGCTGATTCCAGACCCCTTATCGGGTTGCTGGCTGGGGTGACCTTGGGTGCATCGGCGCTCAGCCAGCTGGTGGGAGTACGCGGACGCTACCTGGTCCCCGTTGCCTTGGCAGTGTTGGGCATCTCGATAGTCCTGGTGGGAGCTGCCGCTGCTTGGTCGAGTCCGTTGTTGCTGGTTGCCGCCAGCGTGACCGCCGGCGCAGGGCAGGGCGTCGCGTTCCGCCAGGTGTTCAACGACGTAGCCGGGAAGGTAGAGGCGGCCCGTCATGCACAGGTCATCAGCACGGTGTACGTCATCACGTATTTGGGAAGTGCGGTTCCGGTGATTGGCTTGGGATTGGCGGTCTCGGCGCTGGGCTTGCAGGCCGCCGTCGTTGGTTTTACCGTGCTGTGCGGGGTCGCGGCACTGGCGCTCGCAGCGGCGTCACTCCGGGGTGCCCTGCGCGCCTGAGCGTGATTATCCGGGAACCAGCCTGGCTTACTCGGGAAGCGGACCGCGGTTGCCGGGGATGTGCTGGAAGACCATCGTGGTCTCCGTGTGTCCGACCACCGGATCAGTAGCGAGGTTATCGAGCAGCCAGTTGCGGAGGTCGTCGGTGTTGGCGACAGCAATGTGCAGAAGATAGTCCACGGAGCCTGTGGTGTGGAAAGTGGAGATCACTGCCGGCAGCTTAGGGACGCGTGCGGTGAAGCGGTCGATCTGGTCCCGGTCGTGGGCACGGAGACGAACAGCGATGAGCGCCTGCACCGAGCGACCGATGGCCGGCAGGCTGAGGATCGCTTCAAAGCCTTCGATGATCCCGCGTTCGGACAGGGCCCTTGTACGCATCAGCGCAGTGGAGGGAGCGATTCCCACGAGTTCGGCCAATTGTTTGTTGGAGATGCGGGCGTCCTCCACCAGGGCGGCGAGAATTCGTTCATCAATAGCGTCCAGCGGCTCGGCGCTGCCCGAAGTTGGCCGAACATTCTTCGCGGGGTTGCTCACGGATCCTCCTGAAATTGCCTTTCATTCATCATAATCATTGAAATCCTGGCTATCCATTCGTTCCTACTCGCGGTTCCCGAATATTTGGCTGGGCTCATCGCGGTACAACGTGGATTATTTTTGCGCTGGGTCCACGTCTTCTCGCTCGCTGTTCTTCAGGCTCCGACGCCGGGCGAGCCGTTGGAGTGGCTCACTGAGCACCATCAGGAGCAACGGCAGGTTCCCCAGGTCCGGAACTATGAGAGCCAGGATCAGTGCGGCGAGGAAGAGGGCCGCCACGATGGTCCCGGCCTGGATCCCGGATCTCGTCGCCGCCTCGTCCAGGTCATGCAAGTGCGGGTGCGAGCGAAGATAGACGCGAGCCAGCAGCAGAAGGAAGCTCGTAGCGAAAAGCGTTCCTATGTAGACAAGCGGCTGCGCCCAATCCTCATGCATCTGTGCTGACAGTGCAGTTGCCACCGGCATCCACACAATGGTGAACATCCATGCGATAGTCAGCCACAAAAGTACTGAATCCACCAGCCGGACGTTGCGGAAGAGCCGGTGATGGTGCACCCAAAAAACAGAGATAAGGAGGAAGCTCAGGACGAATCCAAGGAGGGGATACCGCTCCTCGGCAAACCACTGGGCAGTGGTGCCTTTATGGTCAGCGAGTTCACCAACGCTCTCCATGAGGGGCAGGATCAGCAAGGTCAAGGCGATCGCCACCACGGCATCTGTAAACGCCTGCAGCCGTTCGGGCGAGGACAGCTCCCGGGAACTTGCGACCTCTGTCATGCCTCCGATTGTAGGGGTTTCGGTGCCGAAAGCGGCCTGATTTGCGCGGGCGGTGAGCGATGTACGACGGCGGTGATTACCGCCGTCGTGATGGCAAGGGCCATGACGCTCCAGGCCAGAGCCGGCCAACCGAATGCCTGGAAAGCCAGGCCTCCCGCCCAGCCGATGACACTGGACCCCAAATAGTAGGAGAGGTTATAGAGCGATGCCGCTTGGGCGCGGCCTGTTGTGGCGATGGCACCGGTCCAACCCGAACCCACGCTGTGGGCTGCGAAAAAGCCTCCCGTAAACACCACGAGGCCGATCAGCGTCGCCACAAGGTTCTCTGCCAACGTGAGGGCGAGTCCGGCAATCATCATGGCAATCCCAAAGAGCAGGACATTGCGCCGCCCGAAGCGCGTGGTGAGCCCGGCGGCCCATCGGGAGCTGACGGTACCGGAGAGATAGGCCAGGAAAATGAGGCTCACCAGTGTGGTGGGAAGTCCGAATGGTTCGCCGTGGAGTCGGAATCCGAGGTAGTTGTAGACCGCGACAAATCCGCCCATGAGCAGGAATGCCTGAAGGTAAAGGGAGAGCAGTTTGGGGTTTCTTGAATGGCTCCCCAGCGTGCTCAAGGCTCCTCGGAATCCGCTGGCCGGCGCGGGCATGAAGCGTCGCTGTTTGGGGACCAGCACCACGAACAGGACTGCGGAGACGGTGGCCAGCACGGACACTGCCAGCGCAGCTGTCCGCCACCCCCATAGTTCTCCCACTGGACCCGCGACCAAGCGTCCGGCAAGTCCGCCGAGCGTGGTTCCAGCGACGTAGCTCCCGGCTGCCAGTGCCGTGTGCATCGTTGTGACTTCCTCGTTGAGGTACGCGATGGCTATGGCTGGGATTCCGCCCAGGGCCATGCCTTCAAGTGTTCGCAGTCCCAGGACCAGTGGAACAGTCGGTGCCAGTGGAACAACCAGCCCCAGCACCGTTGCTGCTCCGATGCCGATGGCCATTGCGCGGACCCGGCCGATCCTGTCAGCGACGAAGGACCACGGCAGGACGCTCACGGCAAGTCCCACGGTGGCCAGGGAGATACTTAGTGCGGCTTCTGCTGCGGAGATTCGGAGGTCGGCCGCCATCAGTGGGAGGACCGCCTGGGTTGAGTACAGCTGGGCGAACGTAGCGACACCGGCCAAGGCCAAGGCGGCAAGCACACGTCGGTAGCCACGGGAACCCTTGGTGTGCCCGTCCCATGGTGTAACGCTCACTGCTGTTTTACTCACCGGGCCAGATTAGGCTTCCGGGACTGTGCGTTCCAATGCATGATTCGCTTATGATCCATGCAGTAATGCATGATTCTCTTACTCATGCTGGAGCGGCATATTCATGCTGGAGCGGAACGGAAGGCACATGGAACCGGATCACCAACAGCTTGTGCAGCTCCTGCCGCTGCTACCCGTCCTGGCAGAATTGGGCCGGACGGAGCACATGACGGAGACGGCTGAGCTCCTCGGCGTTCCCCAGTCCACGGTGAGTCGTGCAGTGGCCAGGGCAAGCGCGATTGTGGGAATGGATCTTCTTGTTCGTGATGGCCGTGGCATCCGCCTGACTCCGGCGGCAAGGACATTGCTGCCCTATATCGAAGCGGCGCTGGAAGACTTCCAAGCCGGATTGGACAGGGTCAGGCACGAATCGGACGTGGTGAGGGGACGCATCGGCGTCTCGTTCCAGCACACGTTCGGTGAAGCGACGCTGCCCCTGCTTATCAGTGCGTACGGCGGCCGCCATCCGCAGACGGTCTTCGAGCTGCGGCAGGGTCCGCGCGACGACTGCCTGGAGGAACTAGCCAGGGGCGATTCAGATTTCGCCCTCACTGCACCGATCGCCCCGGAAGGCAGGGGCATCCACTCCCTGCCTCTCTACAGGGAGCCGTTGCGCGTGGTGCTGCATTACCGGCACCCGCTCGCCAGTCGCTCCAGCGTGCACCTGTCCGAGCTGCGGCATGACCCGTATGTAGCGCTTCCCGCCGGTGTTGGCCTCCGGGCCCTGGGCGAAGCACTGTTGCGTGAAGCCGGTTTCCGTCCCCGGACTGCCTTTGAGGTTCAGGAATCCCACACTGTCAGGGGGCTGATCGCTGCCGGTCTGGGCTTCAGCATCCTGCCTCCCGCCGGGCCGGGCTCCGGAACCGGCCAGTTCCTGCCAGGGGCCGAGTTGGGACTTGTGGAAGTTCCCATCGAATCCGAGCTTGCCTTCCGGCAAATCGGCATGGCTTGGCGGGAGCGCACCTTCGAACCCGACGCCGTCAGGCTGTTCCGTGAGCTGGTGGTCGGGGAGGGCGAAGCGTTGCTGGCCGAACTTGTCAGAGCACGCTCAGGAAATCCCTGACAACATCAGCCGCGGATCCTTCCTTTGCTGATCGCCAACCTGTGCCCGCCCACAGGTTGAGGCGGTCAGGATCACCCGCCGCCGATGCTGCTGCCCGGATTGGCGCTGTCAGATGATGGATTGCCGGATAACCCTCGGGCGCGTCCGCGTGATCGCGGACGAACTCGTTGACCAGCGAGCGGGCGAATCGTCCCGTAAAGGCCCGGGTCCTGGCCGTCTCCGTAAAGCGCGGGTCGCCCAGGGCATCTTTATGTGTTTGCCGGGCTCCGCTTTCCTCCGTTCGTACCAGCGCCGTACCAACTTGCGCGGCTGCCGCACCAGCAGCCAGGACTTCGCGAAGCGCTGAACCGTCGCTGATCGCACCGGCCGCAACCAGCGGAAGGTCGACGGCGGCACGGACCTGGGCGATGAGACCCGCCGTCGTGCTGCTTGCGTTTTCTCCTGCACCGGCCGCGAGGAACGCGGCCGTGTGTGCTCCTGCGGAACTGTGCTGCACCGCAAGGGCATCCGGGCCCTCCTCCGCGGCCGCAAGGGCTTCGGGAATACTGGTCACACTGGAGATGACAGTAGTCCCGGCCTTCTGCAGTGCCTTGACCACAGATCGTCCCGGAAGCCCGAAGACGAAGCTGACGAACTCCACGGGATCCGCGATGAGTGCGTCGATTTTGTGCTGCCAGGCGTCGTCGTCGTCAAATCGGAGGGCCGGGACTGCCACGCCGTAGCGGGCCCCCTCTGCTTCAAGTTCCCTCCGGTAGGCCTCCAGGCTCGCACGCGCCGCCGCGGACGGGGAGAGTTGCGCCATGTCCGGTACAAAAACGTTCATGCCGAACCGGATGCCCATGGCACGCGCAGCTGCGATCTCGGCCGTCATGGCCTCGGGGCTTTTGTAGCCGGCGGCGAGAAAACCCAATCCACCGCCGGCCTGGACTGCCTGCACAAGAGCGGGGGTGGACGTTCCCCCAGCCATGGGCGCTGCAATGAAAGGCGTATCAAACAGGGAATGCGACATGGGCGGTTTCTCCTCGGGGCGCTCCAAGCTAGTCTTTCACGGTGAACAATCTTGACTCTGCCATGCATTCCCACGCGTCCCCGGAGGCACTCACCGGCACCGTGATCGGGCTGGATATCGGCGGAACGAAAACGCGGGGCGTGAGGTTCGAAGACGGCGTTCCCGTCCTGGACGAAAGCGCCGGAAGCTCCAATGTGCAGAATGTGAGCCGCGAGCAGGCCATGGCAAATCTCGCCGAACTTTTCGGAAAGATCGGCGGCGGTGAGGTTGACGAGGTTTACGCGGGTGCCGGAGGAATTGACACCGATGAGGACGCGCAAGCGCTCGCCGACTTGATCTCTCCACACGTCCCCGGGGCACGCATCACCGTGGTTCACGATTCCAGGCTGCTTCTGGCGGCCGGCGGAGCAAGCACAGGCGTCGCGGTGATTGCCGGGACCGGTTCTGCCGCGTGGGGACGGAACGCGGCCGGTGAGGAAGCCCGCGCCGGAGGCTGGGGTTATCTTCTGGGCGACGAGGGAAGCGGTTACTGGTTGGGCCGCGAAGCCGTTCGCCACAGCTTGCGGCGGATGAACCAGGGACTCGAGCCGGACACCCTGAGCCGTGCCTTGCTGGACTCCTGTGGAGTGGACGAGCCGGGCAAGCTTATCGCCTTGTTCCACTCCCCGGATACCGGTCGCCGCTACTGGGCTCAACAAGCGCGGCTGGTGGTCGAAGCTGCGGACGCTGGTGATGACACCAGCGCCCGCCTGGTGGATCAGGCCGGCAGGGATCTCGCTGACCTGGCAGAGCAAGCCGTCCGCCAACTGGGCTTGGATGGGCCGGTAATTCTCGGGAGCGGTTTGGGCATGAACGTCCGCCGGCTGCAGGAGTCATTCAGGGCGCGGCTGGCCGAACGGGGCATCGTCGATGTGCGGATTCTCCAACAGGACCCAGTGTTTGGAGTCCCCCGGCTTGTGGCCGAGCAGCGGGCGTAGCGCTTAAGCTCAGCCCCGGGTACGGGGACGCAGCTTGACGCCCGGAAGCGGCGGCGCGGGGATGCGTCCGGCTTCCGGCCCCGCGTCAGGACCATGGCCCTGGACCAATCCAAAGCGTGAAGTGGCGGCAGCGTCGTCGTCGAGAAGGCCTTCGGCCTCCCATTCCAAACGCGCTTTTTCCACTTCCTCATGCGTACGTCCCACGAAGTTCCACCACATCAAGAGGTCTTCCCCGAACGGTTCGCCACCCAAAAGCATGAAACGGGTATCCGTCTGGGCATCTGCGGTCAGGTTCTGCCTGCCGGCACCCAGATAGGCCAGGGGGCCCGGTTGGATGTCTTCGCCGTCGATGACCAGGTGGCCGTCCAGCACCAACACTGCATGTTCAAATTCAGGGCGCAGCGGAAGCTGGAGCGTACCTGTGCCGGTGATGTCAGCACCTACGATCGGGCTGAACATCGTGGCAGGGGAGCGTTCACCCGCAAATTCACCCACCATCACCGTTGCCGTGTAGCCCTCGCCAACAGCGACTGGAAGCTCGCTGTGTTGCTCGAAGGAGGGTTCGCGGTGCCGGTGCTCGTCAGGGAGTGCAACCCACAACTGGAGTCCCCGCGACATGGGAATCTCGTCATCCGCTCCGGCCACCGTAGCTGCAGGCAGGACCGAGAATTCCGAATGGGAGATGCCGTGGCCCGCGGTCATGATGTTCAGTTCACCCGGTTTGACCACCACATCGCTTCCCACGCTGTCGCGGTGCCTAACGGCTCCCTCCAGCGGCCATGTCACGGTTTGGAGGCCGCAGTGAGGGTGGGGGAGGACACTCATTGCCACACGGTCCGGACCAAAACTGTCCAGGAAACACCAGGCGCCAACGGTGGGCAACCCGCGCTGGGGCAAGGTGCGGAACACGTTCATGGCGCGCACTCCACCCAGAGGAACTTCACGCTCTGGCCACAGTTGGACGCATGGTCCTTGTCCTTCATGGGCAGCGGGGCAGACTTGCTCCGCCGGCGAAGTATCAAGATTGGTCATGTGTTCATCACCTGTGCATAAATGTTGGAAATTGAGCTAATCTGTTCCGTGTGAACAACGCCCTTTTGAGCTACCACGACGCCGTCCTCTACCGTTCGGGTGAACCGTATCGCATCCTTGCGGGAGCCATCCACTACTTCCGCGTTCACCCCGATTTGTGGCAGGACAGGCTGCGTCGACTGAAGGCCATGGGCGCCAACACTGTTGACACCTACGTTGCCTGGAACTTCCACCAGCCTAAGCGCGAAGAGGCGCCGGACTTTACAGACTGGCGGGACATTGGCCGTTTCATCGACCTCGCCGCGGAGGAAGGTTTGGACGTCATTGTCCGTCCAGGCCCCTACATTTGCGCGGAGTGGGACAACGGCGGCTTTCCGGCTTGGCTCACAGGAATCCCCGGGATTGGCCTGCGGTGCATGGACCCGCAGTTCACGGCCGCGATCGAGGAGTGGTTCGATCACCTTCTCCCGCATGTCGCCTCACGGCAGGCATCGGTCGGTGGCCCGGTGGTAGCCGTCCAGATTGAGAACGAATATGGCAGCTATGGCGACGACCACGAGTACATCCGCTGGAACCGCCGTGCGTTAGAGGAGCGCGGGATCACTGAGCTGCTCTTCACGGCCGACGGCGGCACTGACTACTTCCTCGACGGCGGCTCCGTGGACGGAATCTGGGCGACCGCCACGTTGGGAAGCCGGGGTGATGAGGCCATCGCAATCTGGCAGAGGCGCCGACCCGACGAGCCCTTCTTCAATGTCGAATTCTGGGGCGGCTGGTTTGACCACTGGGGCGAACACCACCATCGCCGCGACGCCCACGACGCCGCTGCGGAAGCACGAAAGATGCTCGATGCTGGCGGATCGGTATGTGTCTACATGGCACACGGCGGCACTAACTTTGGCTTGGGATCCGGCAGTAACCACGATGGCACCATGCTCCAGCCAACGGTCACCAGCTACGACTCCGACGCCCCCATTGCCGAAAACGGAGCACTAACGCCTAAATTCCACGCCTTCCGCAAGGAGTTCTACCGCGCCCAGGGTATCGAGGACCTTCCTGAACTGCCCGTCGAGTTGCTCGCGGATGCCCCGGTCCTTCCAGCGCGGTCCCTGGCACTGACGGAAGGCCGGGACCTGCTGGAGCTCGTCCGCGATTCGGGCAAGCCAGTTACCAGCGTCAAACCGCTCACTTTTGAACAGTTGGGACTCGACGCCGGCATGGTCCTTTATGCCGCCGAAGCGACTCTCCCGGGACGCCCCGAGGCTCCTGTGGAGAGCCGCCTCAAAATCACAGGGCTGAATGACCGCGCCTACATCTGGGTTGATGGTCAGTTTGCCGGTGTCCTGGACGATGTGAGCGGGGCCAAAGGGCTGGCCGTCACCGGAAGCGGCGCCCCGGCCAAGCTGGAGATCCTGGTGGAGAACCTGGGCCGCATCAACTACGGTCCCCTGACCGGGCATGGCAAGGGAATCCTGGGCGGCGTCCTGATCAATCAGCGCTATACCTTCCATTGGACACAGACGCCCGTGGCTTTGGATGAATGGGCGCCCGAGGACCTTGAAGGACTGGCAGGGACGGAGTTCGAGGCAGGGGAACCGGCGGATACATATATTGCGCTCCCTGATTCCGGAAAGGGCTTCGTCTGGCTCAACGGCTTCCTGTTGGGCCGGTACTGGGACAAAGGGCCGCAGGTCACCCTGTACGCCCCGGCGCCTCTGGTGAAGGGTGGCCTCAACAGCATCAAGGTGCTGGAGCTCGCCAAGCCGGGGACCGTCGTCGAGCTCCGCGAAGGACCGGACCTTGGCCCGGAAGAGGCGGGGCCGGTAATGGCCGCCGAATTGCCTTAGTGCAGACCGACTGGGAAGTAGCTGCCAACTAAGCTGGCACCATGACCCTGGAGTTCGACACCCGCCCAGCCGCTTACGCCGTCATCATTCAGGAGGACCGGATTCTTCTCGCCTACTGGAAGCAGGACGGCAAAGAAGGTTGGACGCTGCCTGGCGGGGGACTGGACCTTGCGGAGCACCCCGTGGACGGATGCCGCCGCGAGGTCTTTGAGGAAACCGGTTACGAGGCCCGGATTGATCGCATGCTGGGCATCGACGTCGGGCACTGGCCCGCGGAAGCCCGGGCAGACGGTTCGGTGCGGGACTTCCAGGCACTACGGCTGGTTTACGAAGCTACGATTATCGGTGGCGAGTTGACGCACGAGGTGGACGGCAGCACCACCCATGCGGCGTGGATTCCCTTGGCGGACATCGGCAAACTCAACAGGGTCTCCCTGGTGGACGTGGCGCTGCGCCTGCACAGTGAGCGGCCTGCTGACGGGAAGCTCAATGAGGCGCGACTTCAAGAAAGCCAGTAAACACAGCTTCAAAAAGACCTAGCCAAAGCCCATTGGCTTGGCTACGCTGTAGAACGTTGCCGGCCACCAGCTGCCGGCCTGTATGCCGAGGAGGTGGAACTGATGATTGCCATAATCCTGCGCGCCCCGCACTCACGCGCGGCGGATCGTCATCACACCACCATTCCTGTCCCGGCATCAGCCTGCCAGAGCTAGGCGGCCGGGCCTCAGCAGAGGTTCCAACGTGAATACTTACGCTTCTTCAAGCGACCCAAAAACCAGTTTCAGCAACGCGGGCGACTGTTTGGAAGGCCCAACACACTACGGTTATACCGAAAGCACCGCTGAACTCTTCCGGAGCAACCCAGCTACGGACGGGGACACCAGCGACAACACTCCGGGAAGGGTAGTCCGCCTCGACAGGAACCGCGTGCTCGTTGCCTCGAACACGGGCCTGCTCCATCTTCCCTATCCCGGGCATGGTCTGGTTCCCGCCACCGGGGACTGGGTGTGGCTGGGGCCCAACCGCGCTGGTGAGCCATCCGTCGTCGAGGTTCTTCCGCGGCACTCGGCACTGAGCCGCAAGCGCGCTTTCGAGGCATCCTCCGAGGAACAAATCCTGGGCAGCAACATCGACATCGTGGCGGTAGTAGTGCCCGTGGACCGGCCACTTACCCATAACCGGTTGGAGCGGACGCTCGTGGCCGCATGGGACTCCGGGGCAACCCCGCTGGTCGTCATTACCAAAGCCGACCTCGCTGACCTGGCAGACGACGTCGTAGGTGAAGTCATCCTCCAAGCTGCCGGCGTGGAGGTGGTCACCACGTCCGCAGAGCAGGGCGACGGCCTCGAGGAGCTCAGGCAGCACATCCCGAACGGAGCCACGCTGGTGCTGCTGGGCCCTTCGGGTGCCGGCAAATCAACGCTCATCAACGCCCTGGCCGGACGCGATCTGCAGGAAACGGGTGAGGTGCGTGCCGGTGACGGCAAGGGGCGGCATACCACCACCTCCAGGGAACTGGTGCCGCTGGGAGGCGGTGCAGTGCTCATGGACACTCCGGGTGTTCGCGGGTTTGGGTTGTTCGACGCCGAGGAGGGAATGGAGGAGATGTTCGGCGACCTTGAGGGGTTGTTCGCCCGATGCCGCTTCGCCGATTGCTCCCACCAGGCCGAGCCGGGTTGTGCCGTGCAGGAGGCGCTCGCCGACGAAAGCCTCGACGCGCGCCGGTGGGGAAGCTACCTCAAACTCCAACGCGAACAGGCGGCCCTGAACCGGAAACACGATGCCGCAGCCAGGCGCGCTTATCAGCGCGAATGGCATCAAAAGGTGATGTCGGCGGACAGGGGGCAGCGCGCCGCGGAAAGACACCGGCACGATCAAGCCGAGGAACGCGCAGCGAAGGGCGGGAAACGACGCAAACGTTGAACATTGCCGATTCATTACGGAATACGTGGCGTCGCTGACATCGTCGGTGGTGCTGGCTACGCTGGGTGAAGATCGTCCGCCGAAGATAGGCCCGGGTATGGCTGAAGCCATGATTGAGTTCCAGAGCGTGACCAAGCAATACCAAGGCGGCCAGCCCGCCGTCGACAACCTGACCATGTCCATCGACAAGGGAGCCATCACGGTCCTCGTGGGTCCTTCGGGCTGTGGCAAGACGACTTCGCTGCGCATGATCAACCGCATGGTGCAGCCGAGCTCGGGCACCATCACGGTGGCAGGCAAGGATGTCTCCACGGTGCCGGCGGCGCAGCTTCGCCGCTCCATGGGCTATGTCATGCAGTCCTCCGGGCTGCTCCCGCACCGGTCAGTTCTGGATAACATCGCTACGGTTCCCCGGCTCAACGGCGTGTCCAAAGCCGATGCGCGCAAACGTGCCGCAGAACTTCTCGACGTCGTTGGGCTGGCTTCGGTGCTTGGCAAGCGGTACCCCTCGCAGCTGTCCGGCGGTCAGCAGCAGCGCGTCGGAGTGGCACGCGCGCTCGCAGCCGACCCGCCAGTGCTTCTGATGGACGAGCCCTTCAGCGCCGTGGACCCGGTGGTTCGCGATGAACTCCAGCAGGAACTCCTGCGCCTGCAGCGCGAGTTGGCTAAAACCATCGTGTTTGTCACGCATGATATTGACGAGGCCACGGTTCTGGGCGACAAGGTGGCAGTCTTTGCTGTTGGCGGCAAGCTTGCCCAATATGCCGCCCCGGAAGAGATCCTCCGGGCACCGGCCAACGATTTCGTAGCCTCCTTCGTGGGCAGGGACCGTGGTTTCCGCCACCTCGCCTTTGACGTCGCGGACTCGCTGAGGCTCCACTCCGTAACCATGGTGGGACAAACCGAGGGTCAAAGCGCCGGACGCCGGGCGGGGGAGTGGGCGCTGGTGGTCGACGACGAATCACGTCCCCTCGGGTGGTCCTCACCCCGGGACGGTGCCGGGCTGGTCCCCGGCGGTTCACTCTTCCATAAGGGAGACACTTTGCGCCGGGCGCTGGATTCGGCGTTGTCCTCGCCGTCGGGGTTGGGCGTTGCCGTGGACGACGACGGCAGGGTGGCAGGTGTGTTGAAGGCGCCGGAAGTCCTTGCCCTGATTGAGGAAGTCCGCCGCCACAGGGAGGACGCCACCTGATGGAGTGGTTCCTGGCGAACATTGGCTTGGTTTTCGGATTGGCCGGCCAGCACCTTGTGCTCGCACTCATTCCGATGCTTCTTGGGCTGCTGATCTCAATTCCCTTGGCGCAGCTTGCCCGGCGCAACAGTACCCTGAGGTCTGTGCTGGCTACGGCTACGTCCTTGCTCTACACCATCCCGTCCCTGGCGCTCTTCATCATCCTGCCCACCATACTGGGCACACGGATCCTCGATCCCCTCAACGTCGTGGTCGCATTGACGATCTATGCGGTGGCCTTGCTGGTTCGTGCTGCCATGGATGCGTTTGACTCGGTTGACGATGATCTCCGAAACGCTGCCGTAGCAATGGGATTCAAGCCCTCGGCCCGGTTCTTCCAAGTGGATCTCCCGCTGTCACTGCCGGTTCTTTTCGCCGGGCTCCGCGTGGTCTCGGTCAGCAACATCTCGCTCGTTAGCGTTGCTGCACTGTTGGGAGTTGGCAATCTTGGAATCCTGTTTACCGATGGTTTGCAGAGGACCTTCGTTACCGAAGTCGTGGTTGGCATCATCGCCATCCTTGTCCTTGCCCTGATCATGGATGCAGTGCTGGTGGTGCTGGAGCGTCTCCTGACTCCGTGGACACGTGCCGCAGCTGGCGGACGGAGCGAACGCAAGAACGGCACCGCGTTGCTCGCTGAGCCGAAGACCGGACCATCCTTGCCCCATGCCCCAGTACGGCCGGATCCGGGTGCATCGGCATGAGCAACGTTTTCACGGACACCATCGCCTGGCTGACGGACCCCATTCACTGGACGGGGAGCGGAGGCATTCCCACCCGGCTGTCCGAGCACCTGCAGTACAGCGGGCTCGTGCTACTCATCGCGGCCGCCATTGCAGTGCCTGTGGGACTTTACATTGGCCACACAGGGCGTGGCAGGGTGGCCGCTGTGGCCGTCGCCGGCGCCCTGCGGGCCCTGCCCACCTTGGGCCTGCTGGTCCTCTTTGCCTTATTGGCGGGCAGCGGTTTGATGCCGCCCGTATGGGCACTGGTCATCCTCACCGTTCCACCGCTGCTTGCCGGGACATACGCGGGTATCTCCAGCGTGGATGCCACAGTGGTGGACGCAGCCCGGGCCATGGGCATGACGGAACTTCAGATCCTGTTCCGGGTCGAGCTCCCCAATGGCCTCCTAGTGATGTTCGGTGGCATCCGGACAGCTGTTCTGCAGGTGATTGCCACAGTTTCGGTCGTCGCCTACTTGCCGCTGGGAGGCCTGGGCCGGTATTTGTTCGATGGGCTTGTCCTGCAGGACTTTCCGCGGATGCTTGGTGGATCGCTCCTGATCGCTGCCCTCGCGATCGCAGTGGACCTCGTTCTGGCGGCCTTGCAGAGGATGGTTCTCTCGCCTGGCCTCACCCTCGACTCAAGCGGACGCCACACGGCGGCCGATGATCTCACAGCCACAGCTCCCGCCGCGGCTGCCATTCAAGGAGGTACACCATGAAAAATTCCGTCCCCATGACCCTGACGCGCCGTGGACTCGGCGGCCTCGCGGCCGGCGTCGGTGTGGCCCTCGCCTTGAGCGCGTGCGGCGGCAGCCCTTTGGCCACTCCATCCACTTCTGCGCCCGGCGGATCCAGCGGGTCAAGTGGGCCGCTTGTTGTTGGTTCGGCCGACTTCCCGGAAAGCCAGGTCATCGGCGAGATTTACGCCGGGGCACTCAACGCTGCCGGGATCACAGCCACCACCAAACCGAACATCGGCTCTCGTGAGATCTACTTCAAAGCCGTGCAGGATGGTTCGGTGGACCTCGTCCCCGACTACTCTGGCAACCTTCTTTCCTTCGTGGATACTGAGGCCCAGGAGGTTTCGGCCGATGACGTTTACAAGGCACTCCCTGGGAAGCTTCCGAACGGCCTGGCGGTGCTGGACGCTTCCAAGGCAGAGGACAAGGACGCAATGGTGGTCACCAAGGCCACAGCCGAGAAGTACCAGTTGAAGTCCATCGAGGACCTGGCCAAGGTGTGCAAGGACTTCACTATGGCTGCCCCGGCCACGTTCGAGACCCGCTCGTACGGTTTTCCGGGATTGAAGAAGAACTACAACTGCGAGCTCAAGGCTTTGCAGCCGTTCAACGACGGCGGTGGCAACCTGACCCTGCAGGCATTGCTGGAGGACAAGGTCCAGGTGGCTGACATCTACACCACCACCCCCTCGATTGCCGACAACGACCTCGTGGTCCTGGAAGATCCCAAAAACAACTTCAAGGCCCAGCAAGTACTGCCGCTCTATAACAAGGCCAAAATGACGGACAAGGCCAAGGACGCTCTCAACAACGTGTCCAAGATCTTGACCACTGAGGACCTCATCAACCTCAACCGCTCCGTGAGTGGCGACCAGAAGCAGAGCCCCAAGGATGCCGCAGCTGCGTGGCTGAAAGACAAGGGCATCGTTAAGTAGCGCCTACGCAAACCGCGTACGACGGCGGTGACGGACCCTCGCGGGCCTGTCGCCGCCGTCGTCGTACATGTGAGTTAAGTCTCAACTGAAGTCCATCCCCGGTGTGGCATATTTGATGAATGGCGAATTTCAAGCAGTCCACCAAGCTTCATAATGTCCTTTACGACATCCGTGGACCGATTCTTCAGGCCGCCCAGCAGATGGAGGCAGAGGGTCACCGGATCCTCAAACTGAACATCGGAAACCCGGCTCCCTTTGGTTTTGAAGCGCCTGACGCCATTTTGGTGGACATGATCCGCCACCTGCCCAATGCCCAGGGCTACAGCGATTCCCGCGGCATTTTCTCGGCCAGGACCGCCGTTTCGCAGTATTACCAGACCCGCGGAATCCAGAACATCCACGTTGATGACATCTACCTCGGCAACGGGGTCAGCGAGCTCATCACCATGTCCCTTATGGCACTTCTTGAAGATGGCGATGAGGTACTGATTCCCGCCCCCGACTACCCGCTCTGGACAGCTTCCGTTGCCCTGGCTGGCGGCCGGCCCGTCCACTACCTCTGTGATGAGGAGTCGGGGTGGCAACCTGATCTTGAGGACATGGAATCCAAGATCACTCCCCGCACCAAGGGCATCGTCGTGATCAACCCGAACAACCCCACGGGTGCCGTCTACCCTGAAGAGACTCTTAAGAAGATCGTGGCACTGGCCGAAAAGCACGGCCTGGTCCTGTTTGCCGATGAAATCTACGAGAAAATCCTTTACGAAGACGCTGTCCACGTAAACCTCGCAGGGCTGACCGGGGACGATGTCCTGTGCCTGACGTTCAGTGGCCTGTCCAAGGCGTACCGCGTTTGCGGCTATCGCGCCGGGTGGATGGCCATTTCGGGTCCCAAGAAGGATGCTGCCGATTACCTTGAAGGCATCAATCTGCTGGCCAATATGCGTTTGTGCGCCAACGTCCCGGCACAGCACGCCATACAAACAGCGCTTGGCGGCCACCAGAGCATCAACGATCTCATCCTTCCCGGTGGCAGGCTCCTTGAGCAGCGCAACAAAGCGTACGACCTCCTGAACGCGATCCCGGGTGTCAGCACGCAGCAGGCCAGGGGTGCCCTCTACCTGTTCCCCAAGCTGGATCCAGAGGTTTACCACATCCGGGATGATGAGAAGTTCGTCCTGGACCTGCTGAAGGAACAGAAGATCCTGGTCTCCCACGGACGTGCCTTCAACTGGGTGCGGCCGGACCACTTCCGGATGGTGACTCTGCCCAACGTCAAGGATATTGAAGAGGCAATTGGCCGCATGGCGGACTTCCTGACGAGGTACCCCGGGAACTAGCCTGAGGTCCATGGCCGCGTCACGAGGTCGCGTTCAGGCAGAAAGGCAAGCCATGCCCGTTGCAGTTGAGTTCGCCGAAAGTCCAGCCAAGTCGTTGAGGGTTGGGCCCGGGTTTTCACTGGCCAGCTTCGATCCCTCGGCCACACCTGGCTACTCCGGCGCAAAGGCCGACGGCAAGTCTTTGTTGGCCGCGCAGGATGCCGGGCTCACTGAACTGCAGGAGAAGCTCTTCGCAGAGGGGAAGTTCGGGAGCAACAAGCGGCTGCTGCTGATTCTTCAGGCCATGGATACTGCCGGCAAGGGCGGCATCGTCGGTCACGTCGTGGGGGCCATGGACCCGCAGGGCGTGCAGTTGAAGGCGTTCAAGGCACCCACAGACGAGGAAAAGTCGCACGACTTTCTCTGGCGGGTCGAGAAAGAGGCTCCAGCAGCCGGAATGGTGGGAGTCTTTGACCGCTCCCACTACGAGGACGTACTGATCCACCGCGTCCATGGATGGGCGGACGCCGGGGAATTGGAACGGCGCTATGCCGCCATCAATGATTTCGAGTCCAGGCTGGTCCAGCAGGGAACCACCATCGTCAAGGTCATGCTCAACATCAGCCAGAATGAGCAAAAGAAGCGTCTTCTCGCGCGGCTTGATGATCCGAGCAAGCACTGGAAGTACAGTCGGGGTGATCTCGCGGAGCGGGCCTTCTGGGATGACTACATGGATGCCTACAACACGGCCTTTGAGAAGACGTCTACGGACATCGCCCCCTGGCACGTTGTTCCGGCAAACAAGAAGTGGTACGCGCGGATCGCAGTCCAGCAGTTGCTTTTGGACGCCTTGGAGGGCTTGTCCCTGGAGTGGCCGAAGGCGGATTTCGACGTCGCGACTGAACGCGCGCTTGTGGAGGAATCCTGAAGGGCGGATCTGTCGTTCTTGTCGTGTGGGCTGGTCTCCAGAAGCGGCTATTCCCGACGCGGCTAGTTTCTGCCGTCTAGTCTGTGCCGGCGGCAGCTCCGCCGTCGTTGGTAGCGTCCCGGGCTGTTGCCAGCCGCTTACGGGCGCCCTCAAGCCAGTCCTCGCAACGTTTTGCCAACGCCTCGCCTCGCTCCCACAGCGCCAGCGATTCCTCAAGGCTGGCTCCGCCTGCTTCCAAGCGACTGACCACCGCCACCAGTTGTTCGCGGGCTTCCTCGTAACTGAGGGAATCCAAGGAATCCGGTGAAGGTGCTGCGGGATTGTTCTCTGTCATGGTGGTCCTTCGCATTCGATGATGAGTGTATGTGCCGTGCAGTTGCCGCGAAATCAGTGCTCGACGAGTTGTGCTTGCCCGGTGGACACAGCCCTGAAGCGGCCTTCGGCGACGCGGATGGCCAGCGGCGTGCCTTCGGGAGTCTGCGCCGGGCTACTGACCACTGTGTGTCCCGCTTGGTCTTCACCAACCATCTGGACAACGGCGTAGCCGCGGTCCAGGGTCTTTTGTGGAGACAACGCGCGCACCTGGGCACGCAGGTGGTGGACCTGGTCAAGCGCCCGGACGACGGCGGTGCTGACCGCAGCGTGCGACCTCCGCTGAAGACGCGTGATGTCTTCTGATCGCGCGGCAACCATGGTGTCCGGCGTTGCCAGGACCGGCCGTGACCTCAAGGCGTGAAGCCGGTCAGTCTCCCTGTCCACCATCCTGCCAATGCTCCGGCGAAGATGGTCCCGGGCCTGGCGGACCATGGCGAGTTCCTCACTGACGTCAGGAACGATGCGTTTCGCGGCGTCTGTGGGTGTCGAGGCCCTCAGGTCAGCCACGTCGTCCAGGATGGGACGGTCTGCTTCGTGGCCAATGGCGCTGACCACTGGCGTTGATGCCGCGGCCACTGCCCTGATCAAGTCCTCATTGCTGAACGGCAGAAGATCTTCCAAAGCGCCGCCACCTCTGGCGAGCACTATGACGTCGACGTGCGGATCGGCATCCAATGAACGGAGCGCGGCAATGATCTGTGCAACGGCCGTATTGCCCTGGACAGCTACCTCGCGTACGTCGAACTCAACGGCCGGCCACCGCAGTGCCGCATTACGGAGGACGTCCTTCTTGGCATCCGAATCCCGCCCTGTAATGAGTCCAATCCGGTGGGGGAGCAGGGGCAGCTTCCGTTTGCGGGAGTCGGCGAACAGGCCTTCTGCGGCAAGGGCCTGACGCAGCCGTTCGATCCTGGCAAGGAGGTCACCCAGGCCCACGGGCCGTATATCCTTCACCGACATATTGAGACGTCCGGTCTTGACCCAGAAGTCGGCCTTGACCAGCGCGACCACCCGGGAACCACGTTCAAGGGGTATCTTCTGGCGGTCGAGGACCGTGGACCATACGGATGCCGGCAGGGAAATCTCAGCATCGACGTCCCGGAGTGTCAGGAAGGCGTTCCCGCCGCGGCGGTTGAGTTCGATGACCTGACCTTCGATCCACGCCGAGGGAGCGCGCTCGATGTGGGCCTTTAGCTTCCTGGACAGCAACTGCAGGGGCCAGGGGTTATCCGGGCTGGTCTCCGCAGCGGTATTTGGAAGCGTCGATTCCGGGGTCGCGTCAGCTGCCATGGGTGATCCGTGGGTCGTCCTGCATTTGCATATCCTCGCTAGCTGTGCGGCCGTGGGGCGCGGTCAATCGGTCCTGCGGTCGAATCGGGCCTGGGCAGGCGTTCCAACTCTATCCATAGCTTTAGCACTGGAGCCCGACATTTTTTCTATCCTGTGGACAGACCTAGGATGGTGGCACTTGCCCCTTACCCCGAGGATGACTTTTGCGCAGTTTCGTTTCCGCGGCGGCAGTGGTCCTCGCCTTGTTGCTCACGGCCGTCGCAGTTCCGGCCGCTTGGGCGGATGTCAACGTGGTCAAGGAGGACGGCTTCGTTCACCTTGCAAGCGCGCTGGGCAAGGATCCCGAGTTCCAAAGCCGACTTGCTACAGCCGCAGTGGGGAATTTCGAGTCCTCCGTAAATCTTGCGGAACCACTCAAATCGGTGGCTGCGGATGCCCTCAGGCAAGCTGCCTCCGGAATGCAGTCATGGCCTGAGTACCCCAAAGCATGGGAAGAAACGGCCAGGAACAGTCATCGGTTGAACTTCGGCGAAGGGAAGCAACCGGAGGAGACGGTGTCACATACAGCGCTGCTCCTGGACATTGGCCCACTGATCGGGCTTATCCGCGACCATTTGTCCTCCGCCAGCGGACTACAGATTGACGTCCCGGCGGAAAGCTTGGTGACCATGGGTGAACCGTCCCAAAAGCAACTGGTTGAGCGTGTGGCAGCCTTCGCCCCGCTCTGGTGGCTTGCGGCCTTGGGCGCGGTCGTTTCGGTCCTGTTGGCTCTCGCTGCTGCACGTCGCCGCTCTTTGGTGATGGTCTCCCTTGGACTTGGCGGCTTGGTGCTTGCTGCGCTGTGGTCAGCGATGGTGGATCTGGCTGGTGGACTGATGGGAAGCCTCTCCAGTGGCAACGGTGTTGCAGAGCTGTTCAAACAGGAGTTCGTTTCGGCCGTCCGGACGGGCTTCGGTGAATGGATTGTCATCGCTGCTGTGGTGTCCGGCGCATTCCTGGCGCTGGGGGTCATCGGTTGGATCCTGTCCGCGAGACGGCGGTCACCTTCTGCCAGCGGCCAGGAGCAGGGCCGGTAGCATGGAGGGATGACCAGCACAGCAGTTTCCATTCCGATGCCCACGGTGCCCCGCAGACGGCGATCACCGGAAGAGGTTCAGGCGGCGGCGCCGGTTACTGGACCCAAGAAGGTTCTGCTGGCGGCTCCCCGGGGCTATTGTGCCGGCGTAGACAGGGCCGTCATTGCTGTTGAGAAAGCCCTCGAACACTACGGGCCACCCGTTTATGTCCGCAAGCAGATCGTCCACAACGTCCACGTCGTAAGCTCCCTTGAAGAGCAAGGCGCCATTTTCGTTGAAGAAACAGATGAGGTTCCTGAAGGCGCCTTGGTGATCTTCTCGGCCCATGGCGTGTCTCCCGCTGTGGTCCAGTCCGCCGAAGACCGCGGTCTTCGCACCATTGACGCTACATGCCCCCTCGTTACCAAGGTCCACCGTGAAGCTGTGCGCTTTGCCAAGGAGGACTACGACATCCTGCTTATCGGCCACGAGGGCCACGAGGAAGTCGAAGGAACAGCTGGCGAGGCCCCGGAGCACATCCAGATCATTAATGGCCCCCACGAGGTAGACAAAGTCACCGTGCGGAACCCGGAGAAGACCATCTGGCTCTCCCAGACCACCCTGAGCGTTGACGAGACCATGGAGACCGTCCGTCTGCTCAAGGACCGGTTCCCCACGCTGCAGGACCCGCCCAGCGACGATATCTGCTATGCCACCACCAACCGCCAGGTGGCCATTAAGAAGATTGCTCCGCAGGCTGACCTTGTCATTGTGGTGGGTTCGGCCAACTCGTCCAACTCTGTTCGCTTGGTCGAGGTAGCCCTTGAATATGGCGCCAAGAGTTCGTACCGCGTGGACTTCGCCAATGAGGTGGATGAAAGCTGGTTCGAGGGCGTGGCCACGGTGGGTGTAACTTCCGGAGCCTCCGTCCCCGAGGTGCTCGTGCAGGACGTTCTCCGGCTCCTGGCGGACTACGGCTATGGGGAAGTGCAGGAAGTGGTAACGGCCGAGGAGGACCTTCTCTTCTCTTTGCCGAAGGAGCTTCGGGCCACCCTCAAGGAGGCTGGCGACGTGAGCCGGGCCCTTGGTGGCCGCGGGAACCGTCCTACCTCTTAGACGTACTTATTCTGGATGTATCTAGCAGGCCCGCTGTGGCAGCCACCTTTTTGGGAAGCTGCCACAGCGGGCCTGTTCATTTAAGCTGCAGACTCCTCCTGGGCTCCTGCTGAATCCTGGGAGTCCAAGGCGAGCAGCTCGGGGGCAGCCAAAGCCCGGGGGACTGCTTCCACGGACATGGGTGTGGCGAGTCCGGCGTCGTCCATGGTGTTGAGTTTGCGTGCTGTGGGGAGTACCCGGGCTTCCAGTGTGCCGACCATCGCGTTATAGCGGTCCACGGATGTCTTCAGCGAACTTCCGAGCTTCCCGACGTTCTCGCCGAGCGTGCCCATGCGTTCGTAGAGCTGCTTGGCCAGTTCGAAGAGTTCGTGGGCGCTGTCGGTCAGGACATCCTGCCGCCACGTGAAGGCCACCGACTTCAGGACCGCCAGCAGCGTTCCGGGCGATGCCAGGACGACGTTCCGCGAAAGGGCGTGTTCCAACAACGCCGGATCAGCTTCCAGGGCTGAAGCCAAAATCGACTCCGCGGGGAGGAAACAGATGACAAGCTCCGGCGAGTTGCCCGGAATGTCCCAGTACTTCTTGGCTGCGAGGGCATCGATGTGGGCTTTGAGTGCCTTGGCGTGCTGTGCCAGGAGCGTCTTGGAATCATGATTGGCCGTTGGCGCGACTGATTCACCCATTGAGCCTTCACCGTGCACTTGCTCCTGCGCCGCCAGATAGGAAGCCAACGGGACCTTGGCATCCACCACAAGTTGTTTCCCGCCCGGCAACTGCACTACAAGGTCCGGACGCAGCGTGTTCTCGCTCCGGCCGGAGTGCACTTGCTCGTGGAAGTCAACGTGGCGGAGCATTCCGGAGGCTTCCACAACCCTACGCAACTGAACCTCGCCCCACTGGCCGCGGGCACTGTTGGATCGTAGTGCCGAAGCAAGGGCGTGCGTGGACCGTAGAAGCTGTTCGTCGGAGAGCCTGGCGTCCTGAAGTTGCTGTGCCAGTTGACCATATTGCTCCACGCGGTCGCGTTCCAGGAGCGCGACCTGCTGCTGTACCGCTGTGAGCTTTTCGGCCACGGGCCCCAAGGCGCGAAGGACGCTGCCGTCTGAGCTCCTTGAATCACTCAATTCCCGGTTCTGTGCGAACAGAAGCCGCCGTTCGGCGTCGGCGGCTGCGAGCTGGGCGGTCACCTCCGAAAGGCGCGAGGAAACGGCGTCGAAGTCCTCCTCCAGACCGGCCGTCCGGCGTCGAAAGACCACATATGCCATGCCGAGTCCCACTGCCGCACCGATCAGCAGCATGAGCAGAGCCAAAACCAATCCAAATCCATCCATGTGGCAACCCTGTCATAGGGGTCCGACAGTTTTAGCAAAGGGCAGTCGACGGCGTTGTCTGCAGGAACGAACAAGCATGGTCATCGCGGCAACGGGTAGAATAAATGCTCGTGGCTCTTACTATTGGCATCGTCGGACTGCCCAACGTCGGCAAATCAACTCTTTTCAACGCACTGACCCGCAACCAGGTGCTTGCTGCGAACTATCCGTTCGCAACGATCGAACCGAACGTCGGTGTCGTTAACCTGCCGGATCCCCGTCTGGCCAAGCTGGCGGAGATCTTTGGTTCCCAGAAGTTGCTTCCCGCTCCTGTGTCATTTGTCGACATCGCCGGCATCGTGAAGGGCGCATCGGAGGGTGAGGGCCTGGGCAATAAGTTCCTCGCCAATATCCGCGAAGCCCAGGCGATCGCCCAGGTTGTGCGCGTCTTCGACGACCCCGATGTCATCCACGTAGATGGCAAGGTGGATCCGCGCTCCGATATGGAGACCATCAACACCGAGCTCATCCTCGCCGATCTTCAGACCATCGAAAACGCCATCCCGCGCATCGAAAAAGAAGTCAAGATCAAGAAACGCGAAGCAGCAGAGCTCGCTGCCATCAAGGCGGCCCAGGCTGTTTTGGAGCGCGGCGACACGATTTTCAGCTCGATCAAGAGCGACAAACTGGAGATGGAGCACCTCAAGGAGCTCGGACTCCTCACCGCGAAGCCCTTTATCTACGTCTTCAACGCCGATGAAGGCATTCTTGGCGATCCGGCAAAGCAGGAAGAATTGCGCGCCTTGGTTGCTCCTGCTGACGCAGTCTTCCTGGACGCAAAGCTCGAATCCGACCTCGTGGAACTGGACGAGGAAGAAGCCCGCGAGATGCTGGAAATGAACGGCCAGAGCGAGTCCGGCCTGGACCAGCTGGCCCGCGTTGGATTCCACACCCTTGGCCTGCAGACCTACCTCACCGCCGGTCCCAAGGAAACCCGGGCCTGGACCATCCGCCAGGGCGACACAGCGCCCCAGGCGGCCGGTGTGATCCACTCTGACTTCCAGCGTGGCTTCATCAAGGCTGAGGTCGTCTCCTTTGATGACCTCATCGAAGCTGGTTCCATGTCCGAGGCAAAGTCCCGTGGCAAGGTCCGCATCGAAGGCAAAGAGTACGTTATGGCCGACGGCGACGTCGTGGAGTTCCGCTTCAACGTGTGATTTGACCCGTTTTCCCGCTTGTTTGCTGGGCTCAGGCTTGATGAGTCCGCAGAGAGTCCGCAGAAATGCCGAGAGCGTCATCCATCATGGCGCCGGCTGCGGACCTGGTGCGGTCCTCGGCAGTCGGCCAAAGGTGCGCGTAGGTGTTCAATGTGGTGGTTGCCTTGGAGTGGCCCAGGGCCCGCTGCACCGTGACGACGTCGCAGCCAGCAGCAATCAAACCTGATGCATAAAAGTGCCGCAGGTCATGGAGCTTCACAGCTTCAAGGCCTGCGGCCTTTACTGTTTTTCGCCACCAATACCCCACTGTGTTCTGATGTGGCGGCAGGCCGCCATCACCCAGAAACAACCATTTCTGAGGGCTGTGCACGCCGATCTGCTCCACATGCCGAGCCAGCACCTGGACCAGTCCATCAGGTATGTGGACCAGACGTTCCGATCCGTATTTCGGCGGGGTGATGAGGACTTCTCCGCCGCCGGCACGCTGAATCTGTCGCTCGACCTTGAGCGTTCGACGCAGGAAGTCGATGTCCGTTAGCTGGACGGCCGCAGCTTCACCTAGCCGGAGGCCGGCGAAGCCACACATGGCCACAAAGGACAGGAACCAAGGGTCTGCTGCCTCCAGTAGCTTTCCGACGTCACTCGGTGACGGGATCGACATTGCGTGCTCGGCCTTGCGTGCCCGGGGGAGCGTGACTCCGTCTGCTGGGTCGGTTGCCAGCATCCTGTCATTGCGAGCGCCACGGAGCACTGATCGAACATTGTTGTATCGGGTCTTCACGGTGCCGGGAGCCAAGCCGTCTTGGCTCATCTTTTTCACCCAAGCTTCGACGTGTGATCGCTTTATGTTGCGGAACTCGATGTCCGAGAACGTGCAGGAGCGCACGGCTAAGCTCATGGCCTTACTTGTGCCCGCCGCCCAGAGCTGTCTTTTGGACCAGTCCTCGAAGAATGAAGCCAGCGTGACTCGGCCGGATTTCGGATCCACGTAGGAGCCAGTAACGACAGACGTCGTTATTTCGTCCAACCAGCGCTGAGCATCTAGCTTCCGAGGGAAGTGCCGTGCGTGCTCTTTGCCCTCTTCGTCGCGGTACCGCGCACGCCAAGTGCCGTTGTCACGCTTCTGAATGCTTGGCATTGCCGTCTTCCCCACGCATGTAACGCCTGAGCAGCATAGCTACCTGAGCATCGAGTTCCGCTCCCCGGACGGGGCCGCCGCCGATGGGGGACTTTGACTCGTGATCTCCCAGGCGCGTATCCAACAGGGCTGCCCTCATGCCGCGCTCGGCCAGCTCTCCCCTGATGGCGCCCATCGTGTCTTGGAGGTATTCGGACAGGATGTGAAGCTCTCCGATCCGGGCCCAGTGTTCACTTCTCTCTGCCTCGGCCGCCTTGATCTGCTCCGCATCCAGTTCTCGCGGGAAGACCGCGTCCGATAGCTCGGCCACGCTCAAGTTGAACAGGCGAGCCAATGCAGAGAACTCGGTTACAGAAGTCGGCCTGAGGCCATTTTCTAGTTTTGCCACGGTGTTCTGTTTGGTGGGCAGTCCTTCGGCCGTTAGCTGCTGTGCCAGTTGCTCCTGAGTTAGGCCGGCCGCCTGCCTAAGTTTCCTGACAACGCTTCCCAGTTGTTTTTCTGTACTCTTCACAGGAACAGAGTACTTACTCCTGTGAAGCTTGACAATCACCACCAACGCAAACAACACTTGTTCCTGTCAGGGATACGCATAGTACTTCTTAGGAGAGTAAATGGAAGGTGTAAAGCTGCTCACGATTTTTGAGGTGGCAGAGCTAGTCAGGAAAACGCCCGGGCAACTGCGCTGGCTTCGGCATCAAGGCAAGGGCCCCACAAGCGCCAAGCTCGGGGGCCGCATCGTCTACCGAGAGCAAGACGTTTTGGACTGGGTGAATACAGCATTCAGCGAGCAGGTACCTGCATGAGCGGCTGCCGTTGTGAGTGGCTGGGCGACTGCTCTTGCGAAGGCCCGCCAATGCCGGCAATGAGTCCAGCCAAGGCTTGCAAGATCAGCCTCAAGACAGAGAAAAGCCGTGACGCCTCGCCAAAGTCCGCCACGGCCAACAAACCAACCCACGACTAAAAGGAAGATTCTCTTGCCACACACTATCAAGCGTCCCGCCACAGTGCGAGAGCTCGGCAAAATGGCTGAAGAAATGAACATGACGGCGGCTCAGCTTCTTGAGTTCCTTGGCCCTTGGTCGGAGCCGCCGGAGGGGTACACCCTGGATCCCCATTCGGACGTTCGCTGGCTGGGTCCTGAGACGTATCACCAGAAGTGGATCATCACGCCCGTCTGGAACTCCACGACAGACACCCATTCCTTCGATATCTGGCTTGCAGAACACCAACCACCAAACTATGCCCAGCTATCGGCAGAAGACGCGCTGGAGCTCGCCGCCGCCCTTGCAGCCGCATCCAAGCCGCGGAGATAGGACAGAGCCCCTTGAACGACAACCCGGACTTCACCCGAGAGCCGATAGGACGGTTTGAATGGGAACGCTTGATTCGGCGGGCGATCCTCAAGCCGTCAAGTGTGAAGCTGCTGGGGCTTGTCATGGCTACGTATGCCAGCGCCGATGGGACGCGAGTCCGCCCAGGCCAACGGCGTCTGGCGAACGTCATGGGAACCAGCGTGAGCACCGTGGAGCGCGGCCAGCGGGCGCTGGAGTCCTACGGCTTCGTGGAGATGACGTATAAGGGCCACTCTGCTGGCCGCGGGCGCTCAGGAGGCTACGCAAGCGAGTACCGGCTGACTGTCCCCTCGGATCTGCTGGAACGAATCCCAATGTTGGATCCCGAAGAGAATCACCCAGCACCCATGACGGGTGACTCTCAGATACAGCCAGCACCAGTGACGGGTAAATACCCTCCGGAGGGTTCGCGAGACTCTCGCGAACCCCAATGTTCGGAGGATGTTCGGGCGAACGCCCGCCTGGATATACCCGTCATTCCAGAAGAAACACCCGTCACTGGTGCGGAAACACCCGTCATTTTGACGGAATCACCCAGCACCCATGACGTACCACCAGATCACTACCACCACATCAAAGACCAACCAAAGAACATCAATCAGGCGGTTTCGTCACCTTCCGTAACGCACGCGAGCGGAAGCCCGATTGAAGACGAACGCAACCGACAACTCAACGCCCTGGCCGAATTGATTGAAAGGGAGAAACAAGCCTCATGACTGGCAACAGGCGACCCTACGTCAAAGTCCGGAAGTACTGCTGGAAGGACCGATCCGGGGAGATCATCCCCGGCGTCTCCCTCTGGGGCCGGAACCTCGTAGCCCACCTCACCTACGACGAAGCCCGCCACCTCGCGGACAGGCTCCACGACCTCGTAGACACCGCCAACGCACCATCACAGAAAGAAGACTGATAATGCCTCAGAAGCACGATAAGGGCCAGCAGAAGCGCCAGCGACGTGAGCGCCGCGCTCAAGAGCTCGAGAACCAGCAGGAAAGCCCGCTTTCACTGGCCATCCAGCTCGTTGAAAGAGGCCTCTGCAACGACCACATCCTAGGCAACCTGAAACGCCGCCCCTACTTCGAAAGCGAACGCCGATGAATCACGACGACGAGTTCTACAAGCAGATCCTGCAAGACGCTGACAACGACGCTGAACCTACCGTCGACGACATTGTCAGCGAAGCACTAAACAAACCCACAGACACCACACCAAAAATAAAGAAGCACGCACGCCTCAAAGTCCAGGAGGGCTAATGACCATCAACGCACGGCACTACAAGATTGACACCAAGGCAACCTTCCGAGAGCTCCGCACATCCGAGCTCACGACGTGGCTCCAAGCCCTCGAAGACATGGCAGTGAACACCGACCACCTTGGGCCCGTCTACTCGAGTCTGGCCAACGTCGGAATCATCAACCGCTACGCCAAGGACTTCAAAGAAGCCAATGGCATTGACTCCCGCGCAGCCGCAAGAAGACTCGCCGCTGAACCGGGAAGCTATGACACCGCAACAGCTCTGGTAACAACCGTCTCAGTGGTAAACACCGACGACTACCTAGACGAAGCAATCGAAACCTTCGAACTCGCCGTCACTTTCGCCGAAGCAGACGCATGGCAGCATTTCCGGAGGGCATCAAGCCGAACAGTCGAGTTGCTGAAGCCCCTCCTGGCCGACGCGGCAGCCGGGATTCAGAAGACCCGAGACGCCATCCCCGACAGCACCAAGGACTTGGAAGACGCCGCCCGCCGAGGAAAGGGAGAGGCGTGGCTCCAACTTGAGAAACACCTTCTCACGCTGGACACCATCGGCGCGCTGCTCGCTGACTGGCACTCAAACAAGATCATCAACAACGACAGCAAGCGGGACATCAACAACTACAGCATCAACCAACTGCTGTACGAAGACGCTGACCAGATCAGCCAATACGCCGAGCCAGCCAAAGCAGCCGGCATGAATAGGATGATGGCTCGTGCTCGAGCCATCACACTCGCCCGGCCGCGGATCCACACCCCAGCAGAAGCAGACGCGAAACGCTCCAAGCGGGGCGAAGTCAGTGCCGCCAGCATCGCGGAGCATGAGGCAAAGCAGGATGTCGTCTACGGCCAAGTACGAAGTCGACTACAGGCCTCGAAGTAGATCAATGACTCAGGGGAGGGGCGGGGGGACCCCTCCCCCCGGGTCCGCTCTTCTGCCGTAGAGGCGCTGTAACTTTCTCCTTGTACGGTTCCCCACGTTTCAGGGGTACGGCCGGATCCGCCAGATTTCCGCCTCCAGAAGCCCGGAAAAGCCCTGGACTAGCGAGACATCCAGGACATGGGGAAACTGCCACAGAGGGGCGCCTTCAGGGATATCCGTTACAACCAACCACTAGCCAGACCTTCGCATTGCGGCTACGTGCCGCGTGTTCCTGCTACTCGAAGCAGAGTGATTGCGATTCCTTACCAACATGCAAAGGGAACGAAGCCATGGGACAGATTGACGACCTTACACAGAGCCGACTCCGGGAGATCTTCGACCGACTTAGCGCCTTGGAACATGCTTCTCCACAGCACAGCATGTCCATCACCCGCGGCAACCTCAGAGTGGCGGGCGGCGGATCCATCATCGTGGAGAATGGCGGCCTTGACGTAACCGGGACGGCCACCATCTCGGGCACACTTGTTGCTTCCGGTGACATCGACATGTCTGGTTCTTTCACGGCCTCCGGAGATGTAAACCTCAACGGCCCTACCGAGATCACCGGCGTAACGTCCATAGCCGGCGACACCACCGTGACAGGTGACTTCACGGTGACAGGGCCAACCCACCTCAACGGAACGACGGACATTGCAGGGGACACAACCGTGACGGGCGACTTCGATGTCAACGGACCCATGAAAACCACGGGGACACTCGACGTGCAAGGCGCCACAACTCTCAGAAGCGACCTGACGGTTACCACTGGTGGACGGATCAGGGCAGGCGACACCGAGATTCATCCAGGAGGAAACATCCAGTTCGGCCCTGACCTGCAAATCACCCCGGATAACGGCACGGGTAGCGCGGCAATACAGAATGGCGCCTCCGAGATAATCCTTACTCCCGAAAACCCCGATTACTGGGCCCAGTTCACCGGCGGCGCCTACTTCCAAGGAAAGGTCAGGGCGGCCGCGCTGCGGCTCTCATCGCTGCCGACGACAAGCGCTCCCGCAAACCTCTTCATAGACACGGACGGGACGATAAAACGATCCCTGGCGTAACCAGCTTGAATGAAACCACCCGCAGCAACACCCACGAAAGGACACACGCAGAATGGTCAAGATCATGTACAACGGAGCAACGATCGATTGCCCGGACTTCACCGACTACGCCGAAACGAAGGAAACCATCGCCAAGCTGGCCGCGGAAGGCAAGTACGACTGGTTTGAGTACACAGCGTCCAACGCAAACGTGAGTCTCCTGATCGGCCCTGGGATCCCGTTTGCCATCGTGGACGACTCCGCGGGGCGCATCTCTCCTACGCTCACTGACAAGAACTTGAGCGCGTTTATCCGCGGGGAAGACGTCTAGGGGCAACCGGGGGCGGCGTCCTGCGACGGCACCGCCCCCTCCGCGGTTTTTTGATTTTCTAGCTGGGCCAGAGGGTTGACTGGAGCGAGGCACCCGCAATGACGAAGCCCCCCACAACGATGCAAGCCCAAGATCCTGGCCCTGTCCAGCTCCTAGCTACCTTGAGATAATGCAGGGTCGCCAGCAGGCCTCCGAGTGCCACAATGAGGGCGCCGAAAAAGTTCCCCCACGAAGCTGACCAGTATCCATTGGGTAGAAATGCCATGAAGCCAGTGACGAGTCCGGCCAGGGCGATGGCAGCGGTGTGCTGAAGGGCTTTGGCGACGGACGGTGGTTCTTGCTGTTCTGGGCATGGTTTGTTCACCCGGTTACTTTACCGGCACTTAGACGGTGCCTTAGCGAACAGTCCAGCTCACACAGGCCTTGGCGCACCGCCACTCTTTCCCCCGGCTTCCCAGAACAGGCTCAATCTGCGGGCGCATGCGGACCTCGCCGCCGCATTTGGGGCACTGGTCCGGGATCTCTTCTTGTGTACTCATGCGACGAGCATATCCGGGCAAATAAGGACACGGCACTGTGGATAAAGTGGTGACAACCTGTGGATAAACCCGGTTGAAATGTGGGTAAAGGGCGTGCAATGATTAGTGCACAGAGACCCGCCGACTGAATAGTCTCCGTATGGTGCGCGTGCTTCTTCCTGAAGATAGGTCGGTGGGTCGCCCTTTTCTCGGGTCCCTGTCAGCGAAAATTCCAGTAGGACCCATTTGGCTGGTATGACCGCGGCCTGATCAGTCGAAGATGCTTCGGATCAGCTTTTTTGTGGGTACGCTCCCCACGCTGAATTGCACCAGCAACCATGTCAGCTAGCTGGATGCCAACGTTCTGTTTTGAGTCGGCCCACTCGACTTTTGCGATGGTGCCGGGGCTGGCACGGTTGGCCATCGCCATCAGATATGCATGATCAGTGATCCCAAAGGCCTTGGTGTCCTGGCCGTCGATGACTACCTTGGCGCCGTGAATGGTCCCAAAGCCATGGCTGAGCAACTGGCGGATTGCAAAGCTCTTCAGGGCAGCGGGGTTGTTCCGGAGATGACCGCTGTAGATCTGGGACTTGTCCATGACGATAGCCCGGATGTTGTATCGGATGTCGGCCGTGCAATTGAAGAAGCAATCCTTCACGCGCTCCTTGGTCTTGGCATATTTGAACTCGGTCTTCAGGCCGTTGTGCTGTGCGCAGGATTCCATGCACTGCTTGAGGCGAAGGATCTCCGATGGGTCCTTGAAGACGCAGGCTGCCATGACAAGGTGGCTGCTGGAACCTGACTCAAACTTGAACCCGCCATCGCCTGAGTCATCGATGAAAATATGCACCTCCCCATTTTGCCGCAAGCCACCGACATTACCGGCCGCCCGATGAGGCCATCCGAAGTGAACCCATGCCGGCACGCCCTCTGTGCCCACCTCTGGCTACACGTATGATCCCCAAGTGAACATTATTTGTGGGGATGCATTGGGCGTCACGTGCGGTACGTGGGTGGCCTTCTGGAACGGCGCAATGGGAGCCTTTATTGGAGCCCTTGTGGCCCTGGTTGTTGTTCTCTTAACCGGCGCCATGCAGCGTCGGCAAACCCGAGAGTCTCGCGAAATCGAAGCAATCGCTGGCTTCATATCCGCCATGGGCAGAGCTTATGAAGAGGTACGGGCGAATGATCATTCAAAGCCCCGGGAGCTAATGATTACGCTACTCGCCGCGACTGTGAGGCTGAGACTCGCAAGCCCTGAAGCCTCTAAGATTGCGCACGCCGTGGAAGCATGGCCAAGCGCGATCGAGCTTCTGGCGGCTGATGAGCTAACGGCCCAACGGCGGGAGATTTATCTTGGCGTTAACGTACGGATGCTGATCTCGGATGCCTACGCCAAGGCGCTGGACGTGGTGCCAGCCTGGCAGTCAGGAAACGCCGCCAAGAAGCGGAAATGCCTGGACGAATTGAAAGACATGACCCAAGTCCTTGTAGAGAGTGCGGAAACAGCAGAGCAGGCCATTAGGGATAGCGCCCGCTCCAGCAGGGAACCTTCCACGGCAGAGGCGTAGGATGCCCATCCCAAAACTGGCCTTGACGTTCGAGGAAGCTGCTGAGGCTTGCGGGTACAGCGTCCGCACACTGAAGTATCAGGTCGCCCAGGGCAACCTCCTGGCCCGCTACGCGAACTCCAAGGGAGTGATCCGCGTAGAGGATCTGGCGAAGTGGTTGGATGACTTGCCGGGCGAGCCACCAGGTCCGCGCTCATGAGCTCTGGAGCCGTGTTCAGGACACCGGAAGACGTTGCCCCGGAGTTGTGGATGACGCCCACCGAATTGCGGCGTTACTCCATAGAGTCAGGCCATCACACAAGGCTCAGCCGTAACCGCATCATGCTCCACGCCGACGACGTCGCGAACATCATCGCCTGGGTACGGCAACGGAAGAAGAAGCCGACCGATTGGGCAGAGGAATCAGGTGTGGGGCGCGATCCATTCGCCTAGCTTCAGCTCAGCTCGGAGGGCAGCGACTCAAGCCAGGCGGCCAACTCAGCGGCCGGGATCACCGGCTTGCTTCCGATATACTTCACAGCCATCTCCCCGCGCTCCACGATCCTCTGTAGTGAGCGGACGGAAACGCCAACCGAGTCGGCCGCCTCCTGATACGTGAACGCGAGCTTAGTAGCGTGGCAAGAGCAGCAGTCAGACATGGCGCCAGTCTGGCAGCCCAGTCCGCAAAAAGTCCGCAAGAGGGACTAGAACTGCCTAAAGCCTACAACTACAGACAACACACAAAACCGCGTCATCTAGCGGAATCCCGTCACTCACAAATCTAGGCAACCATCTAAGGTGAGTTCCGCTTCAACGTTTAAAGCAAGGACGCTGCCCTGAGCAGCGATGTTGTAAAGGGTCTCGGTTCAGAGTATGAACCGAGGCCCTTTTTTGTGCCTAAAAACCGCTTGTCCTGCTGTCAGACAGCGAATATTACCACCGAGTAGCTTTTGACTTGAAATTCCCGCCAGTTTAGGCATCTGGAGGTTGCGGAACGGTTACAGTTTGGCCAGCGAGTCCCACCATCTGGACACAATGTGGGTAGGCTTACACACACATGTAGGCAACGTCACAGTAGGAAAACTGTGTCTGCGCCTGGGGGTCATCACAAATTTCCCCTGATCAACTCCACGACTCATAGGAGGCGGAATGCGTTTCTCGCGCACTTCCAAAGCTCTAGGCGTAGCGGCGATAATCGCCCTCGCAGTGACCGGTTGCGGCGGCGGCTCCGGCAGCAACACGAATAGTTCTGCCGCAGCCGACCCCAACAAGGTCATCACCGCATACAGCAACGAACCGCAGCACCCGCTGCTTCCCGCAAACACCAACGAGGTGTACGGCGGCCGCGTTGTCGAGCTGCTGTTCGAAGGCCTCCGCGCCTACGATGCCAGCGGCAAGCCGGTCAACGCGCTGGCCGAGTCCATTGACACCACGGACTCGCAGAACTGGACCATCAAGGTCAAGTCCGGTGCCAAGTTCACGAATGGCGAGGAAATCACCGCGAAGACGTTCGTTGACTCCTGGAACTTTGCAGCGCTGAGCACCAACCTCCAGAACAACGGCTTCTTCTTCGAGTCCATCGAAGGCTACGCCGATGTCAGTGCCGTGAATGAAACCACCGGGGCCGACGGCAAGAAGACCTCCACTCCGGCACCGAAGGCTCAGACGATGTCCGGCCTGGCAGCCAAGGACGATCAGACCATTACGGTCAAGCTGTCCCAGCCCGAGGCCGACTGGTCACTGCGCCTGGGCTACTCCGCTTTCTACCCGCTGCCCTCCGCTGCCCTGAAGGACCCGAAGACTTTCGGTGAAAACCCGGTTGGCAACGGCCCCTACAAGTTCGCCAAGGAAGGTTCCTGGGTACACGACCAGTCCATCTCGCTGGTCAAGAACCCCGACTACAACGGTCCGCGTGCTGCGAAGAATGGTGGCGTGACCTTCAAGTTCTATACGGATCCGGGTCCCGCTTACACGGATCTCCAGGCTGACAACCTTGACGTCACCGACGTCCTGCCGTCGAACGCACTGAAGACGTACACCACGGACTTCCAGGACCGTAACTCCACCAAGCCGGTTGCCAACAACTCCACCCTGAACATCCCGGGTTACAACCCGAACTTCCAGGGCGAAGCAGGCAAGCTGCGCCGCCAGGCGCTGTCCCACGCCATCAACCGTGAAGAGATCACCAAGGTCATCTTCAACGGCACCCGCACCCCTGCCACCGAATTCACGGCCCCCGTGCTTGATGGCTACAACGACAAGATCCCGGGCAACGATGTCCTGAAGTTCGATGTCCAGAAGGCTAAAGACCTTTGGGCACAGGCTGAAAAGATCAAGCCGTACGACGCTTCCAAGCCGCTCCAGATTGCTTCGAACACCGATGGTGGCAACAAGGAATGGATCGACGCCGTGGCCAACGGCTTCAAGAACAACCTCGGCATCCAGGCCGAAATCCAGCCGTTTGCGAAGTTCGCTGAGGTCCTGGACCTGCGCAAGTCCCAGTCCCTCCCGGGCCTGACTCGCTCCGGCTGGCAGGGTGATTACCCATCGCTCTACAACTTCCTTGGACCGGTGTGGGCAACCAACGCATCGTCGAACTACGAGAAGTACTCGAACCCGGAGTTCGACAAGTTGCTCAAGGAAGGCCTTGCAGCCAAGACGCCTGAAGACGCCAATACCAAGTTCAACAAGGCACAGGAAATCCTCTTCCAGGATCTCCCCGGCCTGCCCCTGTGGTACCTGAACCGTCCGATCGTGTGGAGCAACAACGTTGTGAAGGCCGAGACCGGCTGGAACGGCGGAATCCTCTACTACAACATCGAGGCCAAGTAGTCCTCAGGATCTGAACTTGCCGTGAGGCATGGGGGCCCGGCCATGGTGCCGGGCCCCCAATTGCTTGCTTCGGCAGGAAGGCAAACATGACATACCTACAACCGTCCAGAGAGAGCGGGGTGAACCGTGGTCCGCTACATTCTGCGTAGGCTCCTCCAGGTGATTCCCGTCTTCCTGGGAACCACACTCCTTGTCTACTACATGGTGTTCGCCCTTCCCGGCGACCCCATCGCAGCGCTCTTCGGCGACCGCCAACCTCCTCAGAGCGTCATCGACGCACTGAGGAACCAGTACAACCTCGACCAGCCGTTCTGGGTGCAATACGGGATCTTCCTGAAGAACCTGTTCACCTTCAATCTCGGCGTTGACTTTACGCAGCAACCCATTGCAGCTTCGCTTGCAAGGGCTTTCCCGGTGACGGCGATGCTCGCTGTCGAAGCACTTATTATCCAGGCCGTCTTCGGCATCGCGTTCGGTGTTTTCGCCGGCCTGCGCAAGGGTAAGCTCTTTGACTCCACCGTCCTGGTCGCGTCACTGGTGGTCATTGCTGTTCCCACGTTCGTCCTCGGCTTTGTCTTCCAGCTTGTGTTCGGTGTCCAGCTTGGCTGGGCAAAACCGACCGTTGGAGCGAACGCCGATTGGGGCAACCTGATCCTGCCCGCGGTAGTCCTGGGCCTGGTTTCGTTCGCGTACGTCCTGCGCCTGACCCGTGCATCGGTCAGCGAAAACATGAACGCCGACTATGTACGGACTGCAACGGCCAAGGGCCTTTCCCGCCCGCGCGTCGTGATGGCGCATATTCTGAGGAACTCGCTGATTCCCGTGGTGACCTATCTCGGTGCGAACCTTGGCGGCCTCATGGGCGGCGCAATTGTCACCGAGGGCATCTTCAACGTCCCGGGAGTCGGCAACAAGCTTTTCCAAGCCATTCAGCGCAGCGAAGGCCCCACCATCGTTGTGATCGTCAGTGTCCTTGTTCTTGTCTTTGTTGTCACCAATCTCCTGGTTGACCTCCTGTACGCCTGGCTTGACCCGAGGATCCGCTATGACCAGTAACACTGAACACTTCGTCGCCCCAATCGACGAGACTCCGCTGCAGGCCACGGACACCGTCAAGCTTGAACAGGCGCCCCTCAGCCTTTGGGCCGATGCCTGGCGCAAGCTGCGCCGGCGCCCGCTGTTCATCATCTCTGCGCTGTTGATCCTTCTGTTGACGACGGTCGCCCTTTTCCCCGGCCTCTTTACGAGCGTTGCGCCCGACAGCGACTGCCAGTTGGCCAACTCGGAGGCAGGACCCACGTCCGGACACCCGCTCGGTTTCACGCTGCAAGGCTGTGACGTCTATTCGCGTGTCATCCATGGCACGCAAGCTTCTTTGTCCGTGGGCGTCCTGTCTGTGCTCTGCGTGATCGTCATCGGTGTGACCCTGGGTGCACTGGCCGGATACTACGGCGGCTGGCTCGATGCTGTGCTTGCCCGTTTGGGTGACATCTTCTTCGCCCTCCCCATCATCCTGGGCGCTCTCGTTATCACGCAGCTGCCGTTCTTCCGGGAAAACAGGGGCGTCTGGACCGTGGTCATCACCATATCCATGCTGGCGTGGCCGCAGATGGCCCGTATTACGCGCGGTGCCGTTCTTGAGGTCCGCAACGCTGATTTCGTGACCGCGGCGCGTTCGCTGGGTGTTTCCAACTTCGGGGCATTGCTGAAGCACGCGCTGCCGAACGCACTGGCTCCCGTGATTGTCCTTGCAACCCTGGAACTCGGTGTCTTCATCGTTCTCGAAGCCACACTGTCCTTCCTGGGTGTCGGCCTGCCGCTGAGCGTGATGTCGTGGGGCAACGACATCTCGGCGGCCAACGCGTCCATCCGCACCAACCCTGGAATTCTGCTCTACCCGGCAGCGGCCCTGTCCATCACCGTCCTGAGCTTCATTATGCTTGGCGACGCCGTCCGCGATGCTCTTGATCCCAAGAGCCGTCAGCGCTAAGGAGGCGACCATGGCTTCTGCCAATATTAGAATCGATGAAGTCGCGGCACAGGTAAGGCCAATCCTGGAAATCAAGGACCTGGCCATCACCTTCAAGACCGGCTCTGGTGAGGTCAAAGCGGTCAAAAACGCCCACTTGACCATCATGCCGGGCGAGACTGTCGCCATCGTGGGGGAGTCCGGTTCGGGAAAGTCGACGACGGCCCTTGCCGCCATTGGCTTGTTGCCGAACAACGGACGTGTCTCGGGTGGGCAGATCCTGCTGGACGGCGAGGACATCTCCCATGCGCCGGAAAAGCGCATGATTGAACTCCGCGGCAGCCACATCGGCATGGTCCCCCAGGACCCGATGTCCAACCTCAACCCGGTCTGGAAGATCGGCTACCAGGTCCGCGAAACCCTCAAAGCCAACGGTCGTCCGGACGGACCTGAAGACGTTGCGCGCGCTTTGGCTGAGGCGGGTCTTCCTGATGCTGCACGGCGTGCCAAGCAGTATCCGCATGAGTTCTCCGGCGGTATGCGCCAGCGCGCCCTCATTGCGATCGGGCTCAGTTGCCAACCCAAGCTCCTGATCGCGGACGAGCCCACGTCTGCATTGGACGTCACTGTCCAGCGCAAAATCCTGGACCACCTGGACACCATGACCACGGAGCTCGGTACGTCCGTGCTGCTCATTACGCACGACCTCGGCCTTGCTGCGGAGCGCGCGGACAAAGTAGTGGTCATGTACCAAGGGAACGTTGTTGAAGCAGGACCGTCCTTGGAGCTGCTGCGAAACCCGCAGCATCCATACACCCGGCGCTTGGTGGAATCGGCTCCCTCGCTCGCATCCCGCCGAATCCAGGTTGCCAAGGAGCAGGGTGTGGAAGCCAGCGACCTCCTTGCTCCGGTCTCGGTGGCTAAAGCCCGTGCAACGGACGAGGTCCTGCAGATCAAGAACCTGCGCAAGGTTTACAAACTGCGGCAGGGACTGGGCCAAACGGCCGATTTTGCCGCGGTGGATGGCGTCAGCTTCCACGTCAAGCGCGGAACCACCACGGCGATTGTGGGGGAATCCGGTTCGGGTAAATCCACGGTGGCCAAGATGGTCCTGCAACTGGAGAAACCGACCGAGGGCCAGATTGTTTTCGACGGCGTGGACACCGCCGGGCTCAAAGGCAAGGATCTGTTCAAGTTCCGGCGCCGCGTACAGCCGATTTTCCAGGACCCTTATGGCTCCCTGGACCCGATGTACAACATCTTCCGGACCATCGAAGAGCCTCTCCGGGTCCACAAGATCGGAAATGCGGCCAGTCGGCAAAAGAAGGTCCGCGAACTGCTGGACCAGGTGGCTTTGCCACAGTCCATGATGCAGAGGTATCCGAACGAGCTTTCGGGCGGTCAGCGGCAACGCATTGCTATTGCCCGGGCATTGGCCTTGGACCCCGAAGTGATCATCTGCGATGAGGCCGTGTCCGCATTGGACGTCCTGGTCCAGGCCCAGGTGCTGAACCTCCTGGCAGACCTCCAGGACAACCTCGGCTTGACCTACTTGTTCATCACCCACGACCTCGCGGTGGTGCGCCAGATCGCGGACCACGTCTGCGTCATGGAAAAGGGCAAGCTCGTAGAGACAGGCAGCACGGACAGTGTCTTCGACAACCCGCGTGAGGCTTACACGCAGGCCCTCTTGGAAGCCATTCCTGGCGGTTCGCTGCTGCTGCCGCCCGCGGTGGCCTGACCGGCGTCGTACTCTCTGCCGCGAGGCAACAGTAGCCGACGAGACAACAGCAAGAGCCGGTGGTTCCCAGATGTGGGAACCACCGGCTCTTGCCGTTAAAGCACTCGTTGTGGGGCCTGCTCTGCGTGCCAAAACACCCAGGAAGGGCGCCAAGCGGGCCCCACAACAGCCTTTATTCGGATGAAACGGACGTGTCCGTGTCCGGGCGGGCTGCTAAACCAAGAGCGCCCAGCTCGCGCGCCAGAACGGTGCCCAGCTTCGCGTGGCCGGATGGTTTCATATGGACGCCGTCCTGCAGGTCGGCAACGGCATCGTAGCGGGTCAACCAGTCGCCCGCGCTGACAAACGGGATCGCTTGCTTGGCGGCGATCCGGCCGAGGAGAGCATCCACCTCGGAACGGCGGCCGCCCCCGTTGTCGGCTCCGCGGGCCAGGGTCCCGATCATTGCCAGCCGGGCGCCGGGATAGCGCTTCTTGAGTGCAGCAAGGAGCCTGTCGGCGTTGCTGCTGATCTGGGCATCAGTTGCCTTCTGCGTGGCGTCGTTGCCGCCGCCTTGCACCACGATCAGGGGCGGATCCCCGTATGGCAGCAACCAATCCCCACGCTGGAGCGCGTCGATGTAGTTGCCCGTCTTGCCGTTGGAGGCCACGAATCCCGTTCCGCCCATTCCCACGACGTGCAATTTGTATCCAAGTGCGGAGATTCCCCTTTGCGGCCACGAGTCCTTGGGCATGGCCTGGGAATCGCCAATCAATACGGCCGTGTGGCGCACGTCGGCCAGGACCACTTCGTCGCGGTTGTTCGCCGGATTCCTGTAGAGCGAGCCCACCGGCAGGTCCAGGGGACTAGGGCTGGGCGCTATCGTTCGGGGTTTGTCCGCGGCGGACGTCTCGGCAGGAACGGGCGCAGCTGAGCGCGGGGTGGTGGGTGGTGGGGTGGCTTGGTTTGGTCCGCAGCCGACCACAAGAACGCCAACGGCGATCAAGGGTGCGAGCAGGCGGAACGCGGCCGAGGCTTTGCGCATCGTTGGTCTCCGTATGGCACTGGTTCTGCAGCAATCATGGGGCAAAGGAAACAGAAAATCCAGCATCTTGACTGCCGGTTACTAAAGCGTGATGTGCTGTGATGGGCGCCACAAATGGAGGTTAAATGGCTTGCTTTTTAGGCTGATAAATGCAACTGCGTTTAGACTTGCTTTAGGTGCCCTGTGTCCCGGGGTCTTTTCGTTGTGTGTTCCGATCAGGTGATCAGGTATGCGCGCGGATACAAACAACTGACTTCACCACTGAAACGAGTCATCAACGCATGTCTGAAACCATCACCAACACTGCGTCGCGGAGCGATCTGCGCAACGTCGCGATCGTCGCACACGTTGACCACGGCAAGACCACCCTGGTCGACGCCATGCTCAAGCAGACCAACTCCTTCGCTTCCCACGGTGAGGTTGAGGACCGCGTCATGGACTCCGGTGACCTGGAGCGCGAAAAGGGGATCACGATCCTCGCCAAGAACACCACGGTTGCCTACAACGGCCCGTCGTCCAATGGCGAAACCATCACCATCAACGTCATCGACACCCCCGGCCACGCCGACTTCGGTGGCGAGGTTGAGCGCGGTCTTTCCATGGTCGACGGCGTCGTCCTGTTGGTCGACTCTTCCGAGGGTCCGCTGCCCCAGACCCGCTTCGTGCTCCGCAAGGCCCTTGCTGCGCACCTTCCGGTGATCCTCCTGGTCAACAAGACGGACCGTCCCGATGCCCGCATCGATGAGGTTGTCCACGAGTCCATGGACCTGCTGCTGGGCCTGGCTTCGGACCTTGCCGATGAAGTTCCGGACCTGGACCTGGACAAGGTCCTGGAAGTTCCGGTCGTCTATGCTGCTGCCAAGGTTGGCCGCGCCTCTCTGGACCAGCCGGACAACGGCTCCGCCCCGGAGAACGAGGACCTTGAGCCCCTGTTCAAGACCATCATCGAGCACATCCCGGCCCCCACCTACAACCCGGATGGCGTTCTCCAGGCACACGTGACCAACCTGGACGCTTCGCCGTTCCTTGGCCGCCTCGCCTTGCTCCGCATTTACAACGGCACCCTCCGCAAGGGCCAGACCGTAGCCTGGGCCCGTGCCAACGGCGAACTCAAGAACGTCAAGATCACCGAACTGCTGGCCACCAAGGCACTGACCCGCGTTCCTGCCGAAGAAGCCGGTCCCGGTGAAATCGTGGCAGTCGCCGGTATCGAGGACATCACCATTGGTGAAACCCTCACGGACGCCGAGAACCCGCAGCCGCTGCCGTTGATCACCGTTGATGACCCGGCGATCTCCATGACCATCGGTATCAACACCTCTCCGCTGGCCGGCAAGGTCAAGGGCGCCAAGGTCACCGCCCGCCAGGTGAAGGACCGCCTGGACAAGGAACTGATCGGTAACGTCTCCATCAAGGTTCTGCCCACCGAGCGTCCCGACGCTTGGGAAGTACAGGGCCGTGGTGAGCTCGCGCTTGCAATCCTCGTTGAGCAGATGCGTCGCGAAGGTTTCGAGCTCACCGTTGGCAAGCCGCAGGTAGTCACCAAGACCATCGACGGCAAGCTGCACGAGCCGATGGAACACATGACCATCGACGTGCCGGAAGAGTACCTGGGTGCCGTAACGCAGCTCATGGCTGCCCGCAAGGGCCGCATGACCAACATGGCCAACCACGGCACCGGCTGGTGCCGCATGGAATTCATCGTTCCCGCCCGTGGCCTCATCGGCTTCCGTACCCGGTTCCTCACGGACACCCGTGGTGCCGGCATCGCGGCTTCCATTTCCGAAGGCTACGAGCCGTGGGCCGGCCCGATCGAATACCGTACCAACGGTTCGATGATCGCGGACCGCGCCGGTGTTGTGACGCCGTTCGCCATGATTAACCTTCAGGAGCGCGGTTCCTTCTTCGTGAAGCCCACCTCCGAGGTGTACGAAGGCATGATCGTTGGCGAGAACTCCCGCGCCGATGACATGGACGTGAACATCACCAAGGAAAAGAAGCTCACCAACATGCGTGCGGCTTCCTCGGATTCCTTCGAGAACCTGACCCCGCCGCGTGAGCTCACCCTTGAAGAGTCGCTCGAATTCGCACGTGAAGACGAGTGCGTTGAGGTGACGCCGGAGGACATCCGTATCCGCAAGGTCATCCTCGATTCCAACGAGCGTGCCAAGGCCAACCGCGCCCGCGCAAAGGCCTAGTCCGGCCCGGTTGAACCCGGCTGGAACAGCAGAATGAACAAGGAAGTCGCCAGTACGGCCCGTGGCATAGCCGCGGCCGTGCTGGCGGCTCTTTTTGTTGCTGTAGCAGGAACGGCATTGCACCGGCAGACCATGGTGATATCCGGCGTCGACCTCGCCTGGGGTGTCTGCGCCGCGCTGCTGATGCTTGCCTCGGTCCAGTTGTGGCTGGCGGCCTGGTCAGGTTCAGTGATCCCGACGGCGGCAGCTGGGGTGGTTGCTTACGCCACAGTTGGTGCATTGTCCTCCGGAGGACCCGACAAACAGCTGTTGCTGGGCGACGCCGTGGGCAACGTCTGGGTGTTTGGCATAGCTGTGGTCACGTTGATCATGCTTCTGGTTGCCAGTCGCCTGCGGAAGCGATGGCGGACAGCTGCTGGGTAGGTAGCGTCCGGTACGCAGCCGCTAAGGCCGCCCGCGCCGGGGCGGCGGTGGGGGAACTTCTTTCGCGGCGATGACCAACGCCAAGGGAATTTCGACGTCGGAGGTCAGAGTCCGTACGGTGCAGCTGCTCTCGGTGGTGGTCACCAGGTACCCCAGCGCATCCGTCAGGCCGTCCTGAATCCTGTAGCGGACCACCACCCGAATGCCCGGCTGCGCTGTGAGCAGAAATTGTCGAGGTGGCAAATGCGAGGGAGTCACCGTTTCATACTAAGACGCGGGCTAGGTTGGCGTCATAGCACTGGTGGATAATAGGCTCAGAAGTTGAATGTCCGGCATGCTGCCGGCCGTATTACCCCGGCAATGGCCGGGACAAACCGTGGAGAGGTCTGGGACGTGACGTACGTAATCGCGCAGCCGTGTGTAGATGTCAAGGACAAGGCATGTATCGAAGAATGCCCTGTTGACTGCATTTACGAAGGTGAGCGTTCCCTCTACATCCACCCTGATGAATGCGTCGACTGTGGTGCCTGCGAACCCGTATGCCCTGTTGAGGCCATCTACTACGAGGATGACACCCCGGAAGAGTGGGCTGACTACTACAAGGCCAACGTCGAATTCTTTGACGACCTCGGTTCCCCGGGTGGCGCTGCGAAGATCGGGAACACCGGCAAGGACCACCCGTTCATTGCAGCCCTGCCCCCGCAAAACCAAGACCACTAAGGGCGGTTGCTTCCTTGATTTCCGCGGCACCGGCCTTTGGCCTTAACCTGCCCGACTACCCGTGGGAGGCCATGGCGCCGTATGTTGCAGCCGCCTCCAAGCACCCCGGGGGCGTGGTCAACCTGTCCATCGGAACGCCTGTGGACCCCACACCACAGCTGGTCCGCGACGCCCTTGCTGCGGCGTCGGATGCCCATGGCTACCCGACTGTGCACGGCACCGAGGCGTTGAGGCACGCGGTCGTGGAATGGTTCGCCACCCGCCGCGGGGTCCCCAATCTGGATCCAAGGGACGTTATGCCTACCGTGGGCTCCAAGGAGCTCGTCGCCTGGTTGCCCTTCTTGCTTGGCCTTGGCACGGGGGACGTCGTGGTCAGGCCTACGGTGGCTTACCCCACGTACGATATCGGCGCGATGCTGGCAGGAGCTACGGCCGTAGCGGCGGACAGCCTGGACGAACTGGATGCCGCAACGCGTGCAAGGGTTCGCTTGGTTTGGATCAATTCACCGGGCAATCCCACGGGCAGTGTCCGGAGCGTTGAATCCCTCCGCGGGATCGTTGACCAAGCGCGCGAAATCGGCGCCGTAGTGGCTTCCGACGAATGCTACGCCGAGCTCGGCTGGGGGGAATGGGATGCCCAGCGTGGGGGAGAAGCTGTCCCGAGCGTCCTGGACCCAAGGGTTTCCGGTGGTTCCACGGATGGCCTGCTGTGCGTATATTCGCTGAGCAAACAGTCCAACCTGGCCGGCTATCGGGCTGCTTTCGTGGCCGGAGACTCCGCGATTATGGCCAACCTTGTTAACAGCCGCAAGCATGCAGGAATGATCGTGCCCTACCCGGTGCAGGAGGCGATGCGCGTCGCTTTGGGCGATTCTGGCCACGTACTTGCCCAGAAGGATCTGTACCGCGGCCGCCGCGAGAGGATCGTTCCGGCTCTTGAGAAGTTCGGGTTGCAGATCCACGACTCCAATGCCGGCCTCTATCTATGGTCCACGGCCGGTGAAGCTACGTGGGAGACTGTGGCCCGTTTTGCTGAGCGGGGGATCGTCGTAGGTCCCGGTGTCTTTTACGGTGATGCCGGCAACGGCTTCATCCGGGTGGCACTAACCGGCAGTGATGAACGCATTGACGCAGCCGTGGAGAGGTTAAGCGCAAGCTCATAACAATGCTGTGACTTGTGCCACAAGTCGCGTCATTCCGCCAGTAACCGGACGGAACGGATTAGTTCCGGAGGGTTACTGGCGGTAGCTTTTTAACTGACTATCAATGGTGGCCTTCAATAAGAAAGCACTGCGGTCGTTGGAGCCCTGCAACAGTGGGGCCGAAGACGACGTCACCAGAAGTTGGTTGGACAAGCGTTCTATAGAGGCCCAGAGGCCTCATGAAGGGGACTCCATGACTGAGACCACCAGCGCGACACTGCGCCATGCCGGCGGCGAACTTGAACTGCCGCGCATCCAGGTTGTAGAAGGAAACGAAGGTTATGACGTTTCCAAGCTGCTGAAGCAGACGGGCGCCGTCGCCTATGACCCCGGCTTCATGAACACAGCGGCCACCACCTCGGCCATCACTTACATCGACGGCGACGCAGGCATCCTGCGGTACCGCGGTTACCCCATCGAGCAGCTCGCGCAGCACTCGAGCTTCCTCGAAGTTTCCTACCTGCTGATCTACGGCAACCTTCCCACTCCCACGGAGCTGGAAGAGTTCGATCAGAAGATCCGCCGCCACACGCTTCTGCATGAGGAGCTCAAGGGCTTCTTCGGTGGGTTCCCGCGCGACGCGCACCCCATGCCGGTGCTGTCCTCGGCCGTTTCGGCGTTGTCCACGTTCTACCAGGACTCGCTGGATCCCTTCAACGCCGAGCACGTTGAAGTTTCCACCATCCGCCTCATGGCCAAGCTGCCGGTGATTGCGGCCTACGCACACAAGAAGTCCATTGGCCAGCCCATGCTGTACCCGGACAACTCCATGAACCTGGTGGAGAACTTCCTGCGCCTGAGCTTCGGCCTCCCGGCCGAGCAGTACGAGCTGGACCCCGTTGTCGTTAAAGCCCTGGATCTGCTGCTCATCCTGCATGCCGACCACGAGCAGAACTGTTCCACCTCTACCGTCCGTTTGGTGGGTTCCTCCAACGCGAACCTCTTCGCTTCGGTATCCGCCGGCATCAACGCGCTCTTCGGACCCGCCCACGGCGGCGCCAATGAGGCCGTGCTGAAGATGCTGCGCCAGATCCAGGCCGAGGGAATCAAGCCCGAGGACTACATGGAGAAGGTCAAGAACAAGGAAGACGGCGTCCGCCTCATGGGCTTCGGTCACCGTGTTTACAAGAACTACGATCCCCGTGCCAAGATCATCAAGGCAACGGCCCACGAGGTCCTGGGCAAGCTCGGCGGCAACGACGAACTGCTGGACATCGCCATGCGCCTTGAAGAGAAGGCCCTGGCTGATGACTACTTCATCCAGCGCAAGCTGTACCCGAACGTAGACTTCTACACCGGCCTGATCTACAAGGCGATGGGTTTCCCGGAGAAGATGTTCACCGTCCTCTTCGCCATCGGCCGCCTCCCGGGCTGGATTGCCCAGTGGCGCGAAATGATCAACGATCCCCAGACCAAGATCGGCCGCCCGCGGCAGCTCTACACGGGGGAGCCGGAGCGCAACTACCCGGCCAACTGATACGGCCGCCAAGGCGCTCCAGAGATCCGGGTGCTCAACCGCTTCTACGGAGTGGTCGCGGAAGCCTTGGTCACCGGCGTAGCT